>JAVBNH010000022.1:0-53357 GCA_031551635.1 Oscillospiraceae bacterium
CGTTACATGGGCCTCACGGTGGGCCTGTCGGTAAGCGGAATGGACCCGGAGCAGAAGCGGGAGGCCTATGCCGCCGACATCACCTATGCCACCAACAACGAGCTGGGCTTTGATTACCTGCGCGACAACATGGTCACTTACAAAGAGCGCATGGTGCAGCGCGAGTTGCACTTTGCCATCGTCGATGAGGTCGACTCGATATTGATCGACGAAGCCCGAACGCCGCTGATCATCTCCGGCCAGGGCGAAAAATCGACCGAGATGTACACCCGCGCTGACCGCTTCGTCGCCAGACTCCGCGAGGGCGAGGATCAGGACTTCGTCCGCGACGAAAAGCTCAAGGCCGTCACGCTCACCGAAGAGGGCGTGCGCAAGGCCGAACAGCATTTTGGCGTGGAAAACATCACCGATGTCGAGCACACCGAGCTTCATCACCACATTTTGCAGGCACTCAAAGCCAATGTCACGATGAAGCGCGACGTCGACTACGTCGTTCAGGATGGTCAAGTCGTCATCGTCGACGAGTTCACCGGACGCCTTATGAGCGGCCGCCGCTACAGCGAAGGTCTGCATCAGGCCATTGAAGCGAAGGAGCGCGTCAAGGTCGAACGGGAGAGCCGGACACTCGCGACCATCACGTTCCAGAACTACTTCCGCATGTATAAAAAGCTCTCCGGCATGACCGGTACGGCTATGACCGAAAGTGATGAATTTCAGGAGATTTACAAGCTCGATGTTATTGAGATTCCGACAAATAAGCCCATGATTAGAGCAGATCATACCGATGTACTCTATGCCACTGAAGAGGGAAAATTCAACGCCATAGCCGAGGAAATTAAACGCTGCAACGAAAAGGGGCAGCCGGTGCTTGTGGGTACTGTCAGTATCGAAAAGTCCGAGGTGCTCAGCAAGGTGCTCAAGCGCAACGGCATCAAGCATGAGGTTCTCAATGCCAAGCAGCACGAGAGAGAGGCTGAAATAGTCGCTCAGGCAGGTAAATTCGGCGCGGTTACAATCGCAACAAACATGGCCGGGCGCGGTACCGATATTATTTTGGGCGGCAACGCGGAATTCCTCGCAAAGACCCAGATGCGTAAGATGGAATTCACCGAGGAGCTTATTGTCGAGGCGACAGGCTTCGCGGAAACCGATGATGAAGAAATAATTAACGCGCGTAAGACATATATTGAACTTGAGAAGAAATTTAAGGATGAGCTTGCAGATGAGGCAAAAAAAGTCTGCGAGGCAGGCGGCTTGTTTATAATCGGCACCGAGCGGCACGAGTCGCGGCGTATTGACAATCAGCTCAGAGGACGTTCCGGCAGACAGGGCGACCCCGGTGAGAGCCGCTTCTATCTCTCCGCGCAGGACGACTTGCTTCGCCTTTTCGGCGGCGACCGCTTCTCAAACACCATGGCAAGGCTGAATGTCGACGATTCGGCGATTATGGATCTTAAGATTTTCTCAAATATTATTGAAAGCTCGCAGAAAAAGGTTGAGGGCAATAACTTTGCCATACGTAAAAACGTCTTGAAATACGACGATGTCATGAATATGCAGCGTAATATTATCTACGGGCAGCGCAATCAGGTGCTCGATGGTGTCGACCTTGACGAAACTATCCAGAAAATGATTGACGACAGCATCGAGGACGCCGTCACCTTCTACTGCCCGCCCGGAAATTCGCACTCTGACTGGAACATGGACGGTCTGAAGCAGAAATATTCATGGCTTATCGGCGACAAGACTTTACCTGAGGATAATTTTACTGAGCTTCACGACCTCCTCCTCTCGCTGGCTAAGGATAAATTCCGCCAGCAGACTGAGAAGTATCCGCCTGAGATAATGAAGGATCTGGAGCAAAAAATTCTTCTCGAGAATGTTGATATGCGCTGGATGGATCATATTGATGATATGGACCAGATCAGAAGCGGCGTTAATCTACGCGCCTATGCCCAGCAGGATCCGATTCTCGCCTTCCGGCAGATGAGTTATGATATGTTTGAGGAAATGCGGCAAAATATCCTTGAGGGTACGGTTTTCACCCTGCTTAACGTGGTTTACCGTGACGAGAGGGATGTAAAGCGCGAGGCGTCGGTTAAGGTTGTCGCGGCGAGCGCGGGAGCCAGTGACGGAACACTTAAAAAGCAGCCTGTAAAAAAGGATGCAAAGTCAAAAATCGGCAGGAATGACCCCTGCCCTTGCGGAAGCGGAAAGAAATATAAGAAATGCTGCGGCATGAATGCGGACGCAGCGGATTAGTGGTTTAATGATGAACGATTTTAATGTCCCGGGCAACTCACAAAATAATTCTCCATTAGGTTTTTACGGAAATAACTACCCGAACTCTGGTGGTTATTTCCCGCAAAGACCTGCATCAGACAACTCCGGATATTTGCGGGATTATAAGAATATCAGGTATTTCAGTATTCTGGCGTCAGTCGGGATCTTCGGTTTTTATCTTGTGCAGACTGTTTTTGTTTGGCTTATCAGCTTTTTCGGAATCGGTAACACGCTTTACAACGACGCGAATATAATGTATTCGGTTGAAATTTTGCTGTCCTTCGCTTGTATAGGCTTGCCGTTTCTTTTCGTTTATAACGCTGAAAAAAAGCGGACGCGTGACGAGATTTTACCTCTCGGTATGCCGAAAAAGAAGCTCGACATGCTGCTGCTTATAGGCATGGGCATCGGTATTTGCATTGCCGGCAGCTTCGCCTCAACCTATCTTTCTTTGATTGTGAACCAGATTTTTAATATTCAGTTTACCCAACCGGAGATAGGCGTTCCCTCGGGTACTGACACGCTGGGACTGGTGCTCTGTTTCGCGAGAACTGCTTTTGTGCCGGGAATAGTCGAGGAATTCGCTATGCGCGGCGTTGTTATGCAGCCTCTGCGGCGTTACGGCGACAAGTTTGCAATTCTTATGTCCGCTCTGGTTTTTTCTCTGCTGCACGGCAATATGATTCAAATTCCTTTCGCATTTATTTCGGGTCTTGGGCTCGGCTTTGTCGTAATAAAAACCGGCTCGCTCTGGACGGGAATCATTGTGCATATGTTCAACAATTCCCTCTCGGTGGTTCAGCTTATAATGCGCGAGGAACTCTCGACACAGACTTTTTCTGTGGCTTCTCAGTTTATGATGTACTCGCTGCTGATTATCGGCGGAATTTGCGCCGTAATTTATTTTTTCGATTTTATTTTTTCAAAGCCGCGCGTAAATACGCAGCCGGTGAACGCAGGGTATTATTTCCGCCGAAGACAAATTTTGTTTTCAACGCGCAAATACCCGCTGAGAAAATGCCTTAAGAGCTATTTCACGACTCTGCCTATGATGGGTGCGCTTGCTTATATGGTATTTAACACGGTTATTTATATTATGGAAAATATTTGATTTATGTTTTATTATGACTGATTATGAATTGATGAAAGAAGCGCTGAGCCTTGCCGCAATATCGGCGGACGAGGGCGAGGTTCCCGTCGGCGCGGTGATTTCTCGTTTCGGCGAAATCATTGCTGTCGGGCGAAACAAGCGCGAATACGGGAAAAACGCGTTATATCACGCCGAGGTCGAGGCTATAGACGAGGCATGCAAGAAGCTTGGCGGCTGGCGCCTGGTTGACTGCGAGCTTTTTGTCACTCTTGAGCCCTGCGTGATGTGCGCCGGGGCAATAATCAATTCCAGAATTATTCGCGTTGTTTTTGGAGCACATGACAAAAAAAGCGGAGTTTTCGGCTCTATGATGGACTTAAATAATTTTCCTTTCAACCATAAACCGATAATAGAAGGCGGTTTTATGGAGGAGGAATGCTCAGCAATGCTCTCGGATTTTTTTAAATATTTAAGAAATACAAAGCAAAAAGGGAATGAGTAAGACAATGGATACACAAATAATTCAGATTGCGAACAGAATCAAGGAGCTCAGGGAGGTTCTTGAAATTTCCCGCACGGCAATGGCTGAGGAGCTGAATATTTCCCTTTCGGAATATGATGCCTTCGAGAGCGCTCAAAAGGATATTCCTATTAGCACTATTTTTGCCATTGCGAATATTCTCGATGTTGATTACAGTGTCCTGCTGACCGGTGACAGCCCGAAAATGGACGCTTATACTGTCGTTCGCAAGGGTGAGGGTGTTTCGGTTGACCGCTATGAGGGTTATCGCTTTGAAAGCCTATGTTCTAATTTCAAAAATAAAATTATGGAGCCTATGATAGTCACACTCGAGCCGGGCGATACGCCGCCGAAGCTTGTCATGCATGACGGGCAGGAGCTGAACTATTGTCTTGAGGGCAGCGTCAAAGTGACTGTCGGGAAAAATGAATTTGTCCTCAGGGAAGGCGATTCAATCTATTTCAACCCGAAAATCCCTCATGGGCAGCAGGCAGTCGGCGCAAAAACAAAATTTCTGACAGTTATTACAGGATAATAAAATTTCGGAGGACATAAATGAAAATTAAATATTTCGGAACCGGCGCGGCTGAAGGTGTGCCGGGGATTTTTTGCAACTGCGACGTTTGCAAACGCTCAAAGGCGGCGGGAGGTCGCAACATCCGCACCCGCTCGCAGGCTTTAATTGACGGCGAGCTTCTGATTGATTTCCCTGCCGATACATATATGCACGTGCTTAATTACGGCCTTGACCTGACGGGAATTACGAAATGCCTGATTACGCATTGCCATTCCGACCACCTCTACCCGCTTGATTTCGAAATGCGCAAATTCGGCTTCGCGTATATCAATCCCGAGGGTGATGTCCCGCCTCTTGATATTTATATTTCCGGGGCGAGTAGTGAGGCGTTTTATGACAGAAAATATGAGAAAACTATTGACGAAAAAACGCTCAGGATTAACACCGTGAAGGCCTTTGAGCCTTTCGAGCTTGAGCACTACCGCATTACTCCCCTCAGCGCTGACCACGACAGAAGAATCGAGCCGCTTTTTTATATGATTGAAAAGGACGGCAAAACCCTCCTTTACGCCAATGACACCGGCTATTTTCTTGACGAGGTCTGGGAATATTTCAGCAAAACACAGCCACATTTTGATTTTGTCTCGCTTGACTGCACCGGCGTTTTGCTGGCGAAATACCGGACAAACCATATGAGCCTTGAGGCGAATGCCGATGTTAAAAAAAGGCTTATTGAAATGGGCTGCGCTGACGAAAAAACCGTTTTTTGCTGCCATCATTTTTCCCACAACGGCGGTCTTACCTACGATGAGTTCGTGCCTGAAGCAGCAAAAGAGGGCTTTTTAGTCTCATATGACACTATGGAAATAGAATTTTAAATTTTTTTGCTTTTAAAAAATAACAGGTTTGGGATAACGTTTATCCTAAACCTGCTTTTTTACATAAAGCTAAATGTTGTAATACTATTTTTAGGTTAAGACATAGATAACGGAGAGCCGCCGAATGCAAAAGGGCATTCGGATGGAGTCACGACAGATATCAACTATTTTAATGAAGAGTGGTATTAGCTAACGTGGGCTTGGCTTGCCAAGCCCATAACCCAAGTCTTGTTTATTATTGATCTTTCAGCCCACTAAGGTACTAATAATTATGGTGTACTGAAAACGCTAATAGACGTTTTTCAGTACACCATTAATTAAGCGTTACAGTAATTTGTCACCGCGTCACGGATGAATTCCGCCGCGCCGGGGGTATTCATTAATCATCTCTTAATGTTCCGAACAGAATTCTAATAAAATCCCGTCTTCCATATAATATTCTATCAACATAAACAATGTTATCAGTAAAGCGGTAGAAAGCTGTATAGTTTTCGCAAACTAAAAATCGATAGTCTGAATGGAAACTTAAAGTTGATTCCAGCGGAGCTCCGAGTCTGGGAAATTTTGAAAGACTCCGAATCTGTTTGTAATTCGAGAAACAACACTTATTGCCGCCGCTGGATTTCCGAGGTCGTCAGCGATATACTTTTTTATATCGTATAAATCATTTTGCGCTTCCGGTAAAATAAATAATTTAGGCATTATTTACACCCAAAGAAGCTTCCACATCGTCCATTAAAAGCCAGCCTTTTTCATTTCCGGATTTTTCCCCCTTCGCCAGTTCACTTAATAGTTTGATAGTCGATTGGGTCTTTTCATATTCCTGTATATCTACAATCGCATAACGACCCCGTCCATTTTTTGTTAAGAAGACAGGTTCACCAACCGCAATGTCTTTTAAAACATCATTATAGTTTCGTAAATCTGATACAGGTTTTATATTCGGCATATTATATCAGCCCCTTTCGCTGTTATCATTATACCCTAATTCTTCGTAAAATGCAACAGCAAATCAGCCTTCTTTTATAGATTATATGGGTATTAAAAATAATATTTTAAAAATGGTTTAGCTAATAATTAGGTGTACTGAAAACGCTAATAGACGTTTTTCAGTACACCATAAATTAAGCGTTACAAAAATTTGTCACCGCGTCCCGGATAAATTCCGCCGCGCCGGGAGTGATTTTTTCGTAATATTCGCGAAAACGCTCATCCTCGCAGTACATATTGACAAGCCCTATATGCGACTCAACAGAATACTCCTTCCAGAAATAGCAAAGCCATTTTCTATGAAGCTCCGCGACCTCCATAGCCAATGCGCTTTTCGCATCACCAATGAGTGTCGCCTGCTTCAGCTTTTCATTCAGCTCATTCGAGAGAGCGGTAACCTTCGCATAATCCTCCTCGCTCATGTTCATCATCTTGGCGTTGGAGGCGTTTACCTCTTCGTCCCCATACTTCTCACGGATTTCCTTACCGTATTTTTTTTCGTTTTCGTCAATAAGGTTCTTCTTGAAGCCCTCGAATTTTTCTTTATTGCTCATAAATATTTCTCCTTTAATACTTGAAATTGTTTTTTGTACATTATTTATTAGGGCGTCAATCTGCTTTTTCTTTTCCAGCAAAGCCGACAGATGCTTTTCGAAATGCTCGCAGGCATTATAATTTTCCGCGCATAAAACCTCCCGGATTTCCTCAAGCGAAAAATCAAACTGCCTGTAAAACATAATCTGCTGCAGCCGCTCAACATCCTCCTCGCCGTATAGCCGGTATTTTGAAAACTGTGCTCTTTTCGGCGACAAGAGACCGATTTCATCATAATAATGCAACGTCCGGCGGCTCACACCGGCAAGAGAGGCAAGCTCGCTGACCGAAAAACTCATCAAAAAACTCCCATTGATTAATGTATGAACCCAGTATATACTATAACGTTACGTTAATGTCAAGAGTAAAAAGCAAGGAACTAAAAAATATTTTTTAGTTCCCTTATCTCCTATATAGAATAATCAATGACCTTTCGGCTGTCCTGAAGGTATATGAGCCCCGAAATAACCGCGACAGCCGTTGTCACCCATAGTAAAACACTCGAAATCAGAGTAAATGTGTCCCTAGTGAAGCCCTGAATCAGATTCGAATTAATCGCCTCTCCCATAAGCATTATTAGAATTATTGATGTCATCTGGGAAGCTGTTTTGATTTTACCCCAGATGCTCGCGGGAATGATAACACCCTGTGAGCTGGCGATAAGCCTGATTGCGGTCACGAGAAATTCACGGGTCAAAACAATCATAACTATCCACAAATTGCAAAAACCGTAATGCATAAAAGCAAGATAGGCGGCAGTCGTCAGCATTTTATCCGCAACCGGGTCGGCGAGCTTGCCGAAATTTGTTATCTGATTTGTCTTTCTCGCGATTTTTCCGTCAAAAAAATCCGTTATTGCCGCGAGAGAAAATAAAGCGCAGCCGAAGAAAAAATGATGCGGCAAACTTTCAAGGGTAAAGACCAGCAGATAAACGGGTGTCAAAATAATCCTTATCATAGTCAAAGTGTTCGGGAGATTCAAGCTCTTGTTCATAATCCTTGGTATCCATTCTCAATAAAAATTCGGAAAATCCTGTATATATATACATTTATATAATAATTCTACATCATTTAACATTAAAAGCAAGTAATATTATAAATATAAGAAATTTATTTACAATTAATTCAAACACTTATTAAACTATTTCACCAAGGAAATCATATTCGGAAATATCAAAAATCTGCACTTCGACAATATCACCGTCATTCAACTCATAAGGACAGGTAAAATTAATAACTGAATCGATATCCGGCGCGTCCATCCACGTTCTGCCCTTATAACTGTCGGTAAACGAATCATAGCCCTCAACAATAACGCTGACGGTTTCGCCGATTTTTTCCTCTCTTTTTTCGGTGAAAATACGGAACTGCTCCTCCATTATAAGCTCACCGCGGCGGTTTTTTTCTTCCTCGTCAACCTGATTTTCAAATTCGGCGGCTCTTGTGCCCTCCTCTTGCGAATATGAAAAACACCCGAGGCGGTCAAAGCGCGCTTCTTTTACAAATTCACAAAGCGTCTCGAATTCCGCCTGACCCTCGCCGGGAAAACCGGTAATCAAGGTCGTCCGCAGTACCGCATCCGGAAGCTTCGCGCGGATTTTCGCGACTAAGCCCAGCAGAGTGTCCTTGTCGCCCTTCCGGTTCATCGCCCTGAGAATTCCTGCATCCGCGTGCTGAACAGGCATATCGATATAGTTTTGAATTTTTTCTTCCTGTGCAATTACATCGAGGAGCTCATCTGTTATTCTGTCAGGATAGCAATATAAAAGGCGAATCCATTCGATTCCCTCAATTTTCACAAGACCCTTCAAAAGCTCGGGGAGCTTTAACTCACCGTATAAATCCTCACCGTAGCGGGTCGTGTCCTGAGCGACTAAAATCAGCTCTTTCACTCCGTTTTCCGCGAGCTGAGCCGCCTCATCAAGTATACTCTCAATTTTCCTTGAACGCATTTCGCCCCTTATTTCGGGTATGGCGCAGTAGGTGCAGTGATTGCTGCAGCCGTCGGAGATTTTCAGATAAGCCCAGTATTCAGGCGTCGTCAGCAAACGTTCACCCTCAAGAGGCATATCCTCCTTGGGCGGGAATTTATTAAAACTGTGATTCTCTGAAACTGATTTACAAATTTCGACAATGTCGCCGTTTGCGCCGATACCTGCGATGACGTCTACCTCGGGCAGCTCACTGGCGATTTCATCCTTGTAACGCTCGCTCAGACAGCCCATCACAATAATTTTTTTGATACTGCCTTCTTTTTTCAGCTCCGCCATCTCGAGAATATTCTCGATTGCCTCTTTTTTCGCGTCCTCAATAAAGGCGCAGGTGTTTATTATCACTATATCGCAGTCATAAACATCGTCAGCAATTTCAAATCCGGCATTTTGCAGCTTTGCAAGCATCATTTCACTGTCAACCTGATTTTTCGGGCAGCCCAGGGAAATAAATCCAATTCTATTCATCATAAAAATCGTTCAACCTCCAGTCGTCAGCTCTTCGAAACGCGCTTTTTATATCTTCAGACTTATACCCCAAACGCATGAGGCTTTGGAAAACGCGTCTTTTTTCCTTTTCGGACTTTTCGCAGCGGGAGTATTTTGTTTCCAGTAAATTAATAATACACTCTATAGGGTCATTGTCAAGACTTTCGACAGTATTTTCTATAATATCCCTGTCAATTCCCCTCAGCCGTAGCTCATATTTGATTTTTTCGGCGGAATAACCCTTCTGAGCGGCAAGCGATTCCGCCAACCGCGCGGCGTAGTCCTCATCATCGAGCAGCTTCATTTCGGCGCAGCGTTCTGCTGCGTATTCACGGCTTTCCTCGTCAAAATCCTTCTGCCTCAGCTTTTGTTTAAGCTCATAAAGCGAATAAGAACGCCGTGAAAGAAGCGACATTGCCGCCTGAAGCGCCCTTCGTCCTTTTTCCTCATTAATAAGCTCCTGCAGGCGTTCCTCATCTATCTCATCGCCGTCAAAAAAGGAAAAAGAGTACCAAAATGAGCTGTCAAATGACGCGCGGTATTCGCCGTCGCAGTACAGTTTAATTTTTCCGCCCTTTGCCTGTTCGGTTTTGATTATCATTCATCATCAACAACTATATCAATGGAAATTTTCGCGTCATCCTTGTCAACCTGCTTTTCGGCATCGGTCTTATCGGTCTTTTTCGCCTTGGCGTTTGCCGCGTTGTTGGCGGCTATTCTGTCGGCGTTTTCCCTGATTTTTTTCTCGATTTCGGCGGTCAGCTCGGTTCTTTCACTCAGCAGCTGCTTAACATTATCCCTGCCCTGTCCAAGCCTTTCCTCACCGTAGGAGAACCACGCGCCGCTCTTATGTATAATGTCGAGGTCGCAGGCAATGTCAAGAACCTCGCCCTCTTTTGAAATACCCTTGCCGTACATAATGTCAAATTCGCATTCCTTAAACGGCGGCGCAACCTTGTTTTTCACGATTTTACACTTTGTGCGTGAGCCGACAAATTCTGTCGAGCCTGAGCCCTTGAGTGACTCGATTTTACGCACATCGATTCGCACCGAAGCATAGAACTTCAGCGCGCGCCCGCCTGTTGTGGTCTCGGAAGAGCCGTAGGTGACACCGATTTTATCTCTGAGCTGGTTTATAAAAATAATTACGGTATTCGTACGTGCGACATAACCCGCGAGCTTGCGAAGAGCCTGAGACATAAGCCTTGCGTGCAGACCGACGTGATTCGAGCCCATATCCCCCTCAATCTCCGCACGCGGAACCAAAGCCGCGACAGAGTCAACAACGATAACGTCAATCGCTCCTGAATTGGTCAGCGCCTCGGCGATTTCAAGCGCCTGCTCGCCGTTGTCGGGCTGTGAAACAAGCAGGGCGTCAACATCAACGCCTAGATTCCCGGCATAAACAGGGTCAAGAGCATGCTCAGCGTCAATAAACGCCGCCTCGCCGCCGGCTTTCTGCGCCTCAGCGACAACATGCAGGGCTAGGGTTGTTTTGCCTGAGGATTCAGGCCCGTAAATCTCGATGATTCTACCTCGCGGCATGCCGCCAATGCCCGTCGCGACATCGAGCGCTATGGAGCCGGTCGGAATAGCCTCGACTTTAAGCGCGGAATTTTGCCCGAGACGCATTATCGCGCCCTTGCCGTATTTTTTTTCAATGTTCCCAAGAGCCGTATTAAGAGCCTTTTCTTTATCCGAAGCGCTGCCGGTAGCCTTGTCAAACGAAGGCTTAACCGTTGCTTTTGCAGGTGTTTTATCTGCCATTATATAATTTCTCTCCTATACAATTAATATTAACACAAATGTTCACTGCCTATTATAATAGATAAGATAAAAGAATTCAAGCTTATTTTTAAAAAAAATTGGAATATATTTATGGAATCCTCGATTATTTGAAAATTTTTATCAAAAAACACTTGCAATTTATCGCTGTATCTGCTAGAATACTTTTTGCTGTAAAAATCATGAAAGGAATGGTCGTATATGGCAAAATGTGATTATTGCGGTAAGGGAGTTACTTTCGGCATTCAGGTATCGCACTCACACAGACGCTCAAACAGAACATGGAAGCCTAACGTTCAAAGGGTTAAGGCTGTTGTTAACGGCTCTCCCAAGAGGGTTTACGCCTGCACGCGCTGCCTGCGTTCGGGTAAAGTCACCCGTTCGGTTTAATCAGGATAAAGGTTTCGTTTATTAGCGAGGGTAGTAATGCTCTCGCTTAATTTGCATACATAGCTTATTAATATAAGGAGTTGACTTTTATGGCATGGTTTTTCCGCGAGATACTGACTTTTCTTCTTCCCTGCTTGATTGCACTCGGGATTTTGTCCCCTGCGACACTGCCTACAGTTACCCCTACCCCGATGGAAAACAGGCTTTATACCGACGGCGAGATGAGTGTCACGCCGGACACCTCGAAATTCATTGATGTTAAGGTTCTCGATGAGGGCAAGGATATCTATTCGCCTTTTATCGACGCGGATTTTGGCTACCGTTACGGTCCAAGCATGCTTGTCAACGCTGACGGAAGCATTGACGCGTGGTTTGCCGCTCCAGGACGCGAGGATGAATGGGACTGGATACTTTATCAGCATTCACCTGACGGCGGTAAAACATGGACTGACGAGAAAAAAGTCCTCTGCCCTACACCGGATTCGATTGACTACTACTCGGTCTGCGACCCCGGTGCCGTTAAATTCGGCGGTTATTACTACCTCGGTTACACCTCAACTATTTATAAGGACGGCATTTGCAACAATGTTTTTGTCGCCCGAAGCGTCAATCCGGACGGACCCTTTGAAAAATGGAACGGCAGCGGCTGGGGCGGAGAGCCTGAGCCTATCGTGTATTACGACGAAAACTGGGAAGCGTGGGGAGCTGGAGAGCCAAGCTTTGTTGTGATGGACGATGAGCTTTTTATCTATTATACATGGGCAGGACTGGACGAAACAGGCGCAAGCAATCATTCAGTCTATGTCTCTAAAGCTGACGCGACGGACGAAAACTGGCCTGCGACAATGACCGCCGGCAAGCCCGCTATCAGACATGCTTACCCCGGCAGCGATTCTGCGGATGTCAAATTTATAGACGACTACGGCAGGTTTATCGCCGTCACGACTTCGCAGAGAATGGGCACGGACAGCTTCATTTCCGTATATGAATCATTTGACGGTCTGACCTTCACGCTTTGCGACAAGCTTATCAAAAATATCGGCTGGTACTGCCACAACTGCGGTATTTCAGCGCGCCCGAACGGTCATATACGCCTGAGCGACAAGCAGTATATAGGCTATGCCTACGGTCCGGAATGGGGCTTTTGGGGTACAAGACTCAATGAAATTGAGATAGAGCTTACCGACAGCTCTGAATATGCCCCGGACAGCGGCGAAAACATGAAAATTGAGGTCGAACCTCGAAATTACGGCAAGATAAACAAGTATATGGGTATTACGACAAAGCCGCATCACCTCGAGATGAATATCGGCGGCAAAGCTCAGACGATTGAAGTTTTCAAGGTCGATTACGAGCCGCATAAAATCTTCAGCGGCGTCAAATACAGCGGCTACGACACGAATATTATCAGCATTTCAAGCAATAAAGTCAAACCCCTGAAGGTCGGCGAAACCTATGTTACCGCCGAATATCAGGGCATGAGCGTGGTTTTTAAGGTCAGTGTCAGGGACAAGGGTGTTCCGATTAATCTTGAAAACCCGAAAATCAAATCGATTTCGCTCATTCAGGACGAGTATGTCATACCCGAGGGCGGGCAGAAGCAAATCAGGCTTAACGCTCTTTACGAGGATAACAGCTTTTTTGAGCTTTACGCCAAGGACGGCATGACCTTCAGCGGCTATGACGCGGGACTGATAAATATTGATGAAAAAGGAATAATCACCGCGCCGACAGCCGCCACAGGCGCAACAACCGTGACTGTCAACATTAACGGTGAGATATTCGACATAAAGGTTATCGTAATCTAGATGCTAGATGCTAGAATCCAGTATCCAGTATCCAGTATCCAGTATCCAGTATGCAAAAAAGCAGCATTTTCATGCTGCTTTTTCGCTGTGGATGGGATATGGGAGATTAGATGGTGGACACTAGACACTAGAGTCTAGACTCTAGATGCTAGAGTCTGGTGTCCGTCATCTAGTCTAGTTTACATCAGCACGGCTGATAAAATTGCTGCTTTTTGTGCGAGGGATGCGTATATAATACTCAATGAAGTCGTTGGTTTCGGTTTTTTTTGAGACAGTATTGATACCTGAGTTTGTCATGGTGTCAATAGCGTTGTCAATGGAATTTATAAAAATAATCTCATTTGTAAAAAGCGTTTTCTGAACCTTTTTAACAAGTCTGGGCGCGTCATTTTGGGTGGGAGCCAGGGAGCTTTCTATGTACTGCTTCGCCTGCGCGATGTTTAAATCCTTATCGATTATCTCCCTGAGCGTGCTCTCGCGGCTCGAATGATCTCGCAGCTTTGAGAGCTCGTAGACTATCTCCTCGCTTAAGTTCACCCCAAGAATAATTTCTTGCAAATCCTCGGCAATTTTCAAAAGATTCAGTTTTTTCTGAATATCCCACACGCTCAGTGCAAGCTTCGACGCGATTACATTTATCGGCATATTATATTTTGTCATCAGAAGGTCATAAGCGCGTGCCTCATCAAAAAAGTTTATGCTCTTATGCTGCAGATTTTCGAGCAGGGAATAAATAAGCGGCATTTCCTCCTCGGCGCGGATAATAATGCAGGGTATTACGCAAAGTCCGGCGATTTTTGCGGCGCGAAAGCGTCTCTCTCCGGTCACAACCTGATAAATGCTGCTGATTTGCCTGACGGTTATAGGCTGGAGCAGCCCGTTTTCACGAATCGACTGCGCGAGCCGCTCTAGCTCGTTTATATCATTGCTTTTTCGTGTGTTAGTGGAGCTCAGGCGGATAACGTTATGCGGTATGAGAACAATTTGTCCTCCTGCTTCGAAATATTCTTCATTCATATTTTTCACATTCCCACATTTATTATTCCGCTCAACCTTTCTACAATTCTTACTTTAACACACTTGTCCAAAAAATGGAAGAAAAATCGTTCGACTAAACTCGAAAAAAAACTGCAAAACACAAGGTTTTACAGCGGATTTTTTAATATTTGTGAGTATGAACGCGGGTATTTTGGCGAAGTTTGCGATATTTTTATGGCATAAACTATCGAGCGTCTGTCATTATTGGGTAAATCGTATTCATGGAGCCTTTCTAATTTCCCTGAAAGCAGTTTAATTGCTTTCTCTCCCGCTTCCGATTCCTCCCTTGACATACAGCCCTTCATTGGTGCAAAAACACCCCCCGGCTTGACGAGCGGCAGGCAGATTTCGCTTAAAATCCGCAAATCCGCGACTGCTCTAGCGGTGACAAGGTCAAATTTTTCGCGGTATTGTGAGCTATGTGCTGCGTCCTCAGCGCGGAAAACAGCGGTTTTGCCGCACAGCTTCAGCTCTTTCAAAATAATATCAATAAAGCCCAGTTTTTTTGCGTTTGAATCCATCAGCGTGACTTTTAAATCAGGACGCGCTATAAGCAGCGCCAGCCCCGGAAAGCCCGCGCCGGTACCCACATCGGCAAGCTCGATGTCGTTCTGACAATCAACAAAATTCAAAAACAGCAGAGAGTCAACAAAATGCTTCAGTACAATCTCATCGCTCGCGGTTATCGCGGTGAGGTTGTATTTTTTATTTTCCGCCGCAAGAGTTTGAGCAAAAAAATCGAACATCAGCAGCTGTTCCTCACTGAGATCTATAGAATAAGGCTTCAAATACCCCCTCATCAGATCGAAGGATATAAACATTTTACCGCCCTCCTTTTTATTTATTGACAGTAGATGCTGGGTAAGCGCTGATATTTCGGTATACATTATACAAATTGACAATTGACAATTGACAATTAAAGGTCGTGTAAATAGAATTGTTAAGGCTTTTATCTTTTCACCCGACTTTATTTAAGCAAATGTAAAATTTATTTGTTTAAGTCAGTTCAATGATGATTTTTAGAATCATCCTCAAGCAGATTGTTGAAAACTACTGCATTTTTTCTGGCGACATTATCTATTACTTATTACTTATTACTTATTACTTATTGTAAATTTCCCTGTTTTGTCAAATAAATCAATAAAACAGATATATCCGCGGGGCTGACACCTGAAATCCTCGACGCCTGTCCGAGCGAATGCGGGCGAACCCTGCTCAGCTTCTCAATCGCTTCTTTTCTGAGGTTGATTATCAGGCTGTAATCAATTTCGTCGGGAATACGCTTCTCCTCCAGCCTTGCCATCTCCCTGACCTGAGCGAGCTGGCGCTTGATGTAGCCCTCATATTTTATATCTATCTCAACCTGCTCGAAAACCTCATAGGGTAAATCTGGTCGATTTTTATCAAACTCAGTCAAATCCTCATAGTTTATTTGCGGACGTCGGAGCAAATCGGCGATTTTCGCACCGGTCACAAGCGCTGATGTTTCACGTGAAACCAGAAGCGTATTCAAAGCATCACAGGGCGGAATAACACTCGCCTCAACCCTTCTGCGTTCATTTTTAATTCTCTCGAGCTTTTCGAGAAAACGGCTGTACCGCTCATAGGAAATCAACCCGATTTTGTATCCCAGCTCCGTAAGCCGAATATCGGCATTGTCCTGCCTTAGCAGCAGCCGGTATTCGCTGCGAGAGGTCATCATTCTGTAAGGGTCATTGCAGCCCTTTGTCACTAGGTCGTCAATGAGTGTGCCGATATATGAGCCGCTGCGCTCAAAAATAATCTGGTCGCGCCCGAGAATTATCATCGCGGCGTTAATACCTGCGACAAGCCCCTGGGCTGCAGCTTCCTCATAGCCGCTCGAGCCGTTAAACTGCCCCGCGCCGAAAAGATTTTCAAACTCGAGAAACTCCAGCGTAGCCTTTAAACAGAGGGGGTCAACGCAGTCATATTCAATGGCATAGGCGTTGCGCATGACTTCACAGCGCTCAAGCCCCTTTATGGTATGAATCAAATCAAGCTGAACGTCCTCGGGAAGGGAGGAGGAGCAGCCCTGTAGATACAGCTCCTGAGAACCCGCGCCGCAGGGTTCCAGAAAAAGCTGATGCCTCTGCTTGTCCACAAATCGGACGATTTTATCCTCAATACTCGGGCAGTAGCGGGGGCCTGTGCCTTCAATCTGACCGCTGTAAAGCGGCGAGCGGTGAAGGTTTTCGGTGATTATTCGCTTAGTTTCATCGTTTGTATATGTGATATAGCAATTATGCGTGTTTTTTGGCGGTGTATCGCATTCAAAAGAGAAGGGAACAACCCTTTCATCGCCTTCTTGCAGCTCAAGAACGCTTAAATCTACGCTTCGGCGGTTGATGCGCGAGGGTGTGCCTGTTTTAAAGCGGCGAAGCTCAATCCCAAGCTCTGCAAGCGAATCGCTCAGGGCATTGCAGGGGAATGCGCCGTCCGGACCGCTCGAATAGCTCTTGTCGCCTACATGAACCTTCCCGCGCAGGAAGGTTCCGGTGGCGAGAATAACAATTTTTACCGTGTAAACCGCGTCAAGCATTGTTTTCACAAGCCATTCGCCGTTTTCACAGCTTTCAAGAGAAACTATTTCCGCCTGCTTAAGCGTCAGGTTTTCCTGAGCTTCAAGGGTGTTTTTCATATAAATGCTATATTGCCGACGGTCAATCTGGGCTCGCAGCGAATGCACCGCCGGACCCTTGCCGAGGTTAAGCATACGGCTCTGGAGGGTGTTTTTATCCGCCGCCCGCCCCATTTCGCCGCCCAGAGCGTCAATCTCCCGCACTAGATGTCCCTTGGAGGTGCCGCCGATGCTCGGATTGCATGCCATATTGCCAATCCAGTCAAGGTTTTCGGTGAAAACAACGACAGAACAGCCGAGCCTTGAAGCTGCCAACGCTGCTTCAATCCCGGCATGACCCGCGCCTATGACGGCAATATCAAAATTTCCAGTAAAATATTCCATAATTTATGAGTGTACAATGTACTGTGTACAGTGTACGAATAGAGGTCGGATAGATAGATTTGCTAAGGCTTAATATTCTCACCCGACTTGATTTATACTAACGTGGGTTTGGCTTGCCAAGCCCACAACCCAAGTCTTGTTTTTTATTGAGCTTTCAGCCCACTAAGGTACTAATCGTCATTTAAAAAGTCGAAATATCTCATTCGCTTATCTGTTTTGCTATATCGCAATAACAGTCTCATTGGAATTTCTCTTTTTAAATGAGGATATGTGATATATAATTGCATAATTTATCTGCTTTAAGCCAGCTTAATGATGCTTTTTAAAATCATCCGCGAGCAGATTGTTAAAAACTACTGTATTTTTTACCCGCGACAACATCTGTACACTTTACACTGTACACTGTACACTTTAACTCTTAACTCTTTTTAACTCCTGATTTTAGCTCCCTGCGGTGTGTCCTCAATCACAACGCCGAGAGCCTTTATCTCATCGCGAATTCTGTCTGCTTCTGCCCAGTTTTTTTCTTTTCTCGCCTGAGCTCGAGCCGCGATTAAAGCCTCAACCTTCTCGTCGAGCGAATTATCTTTTTTAAGGTTATAAAGCAATCCCAGAACACCGCAGAGCTCGTCGAAAGCGTTCAGAGTAAAGCTAATATTCGCAGCGCTTGTGCCTTCAACAAGCACGGTTTTGTTAATATCCCTGACAAACTCAAAGATTGCCGCCAGAGCGTCGGCGGTGTTCAGGTCGTCATCCATCGCTTCGTTAAACTGATTTTTTCTTGCCTCGCAAACAGCCTTCAATTCCTCGCTCACGCTGCCCTCCGGTGCGTTTTTCAGCGCGAAATCAAGGCTTTCGCGGCAGGTATACAGGCGCGAGAGCGAGTTAACGCACTGGTCGAGAACTTCCTTGCTGTAGTTAATCGGGCTTCTATAGTGCGACGAGAGCATAAAATATCGGATCGGCTCGTAGCCGTAAACCTTCGCGACATCACGGATTGTGAAAAAGTTGTTCAGCGATTTTGACATTTTTACGCCGTCAACATTGATATAGCCGTTATGCATCCAGTATTTTGCGAAGGATGTGCCGCTGCAGCATTCGCTCTGAGCAATTTCATTTTCATGATGGGGAAAAATCAGGTCCTGCCCGCCCGCATGAATATCGATAGTCGTGCCGAGATAACGCCTTGACATCGCCGAGCACTCGATATGCCAGCCGGGACGCCCCTTGCCCCACGGGGAATCCCATGAAGGCTCGCCCTCCTTGGCTTTCTTCCAAAGTGCGAAATCAGCGGGCTCACGCTTTATTTCTCCCACGGCAATACGTGCACCTGAAACAAGCTCCTCGAGCGGCTGGTGCGAGAGCTTGCCGTATTCGGGGAATTTAGAAGGGCTGAAATAAACATCACCCTCGGATTCATATGCAAAACCTTTTGATATAAGGTCGCCTACAAGAGAAATTATCTCGCCGAGATTTTCAGTCGCCTTCGGGTGAGTGGTCGCGCGGCGGACATTCATGCCGTCCGCGTCGGTGAAATATTCCCCGATATAAGTTTCGGAAATAACAGAAAAATCAACACCCTCCTCGTTCGCGCGGTTGATGATTTTGTCGTCTATATCGGTAAAATTCTGGACATAATTTACCTTTAAGCCCCTATATTCAAGATAGCGGCGCAGCACATCAAAAACGCAGAGCGGTCTGCCGTTGCCCATGTGAATAAAGTTGTAAACAGTCGGGCCGCAGACATAAATCATGACCTCACCGTCCCTGAGCGGAACAAGCTCCTCTTTTGCGCGAGAAAGAGTGTTGTAAATCTTCATATCAATATTCCTTTTTGTAATATTTATTTCTTCATTTGATTTTTTAATATCTCAAGCTCTTTTTTGAGCATGTTAATTTCAGACATAATCGGGTCGGGAATATGCACCTGGTCGAGCAGCTCGACAACCTTCTGTCCGTCACGCTTCACTACCTTCGCGGGTACTCCGACAGCGGTTGAGTTCGGCGGAATCTCTTCAAGCACCACCGCACCCGCGGCTATATTTGTGTTGTCGCCGATTCTGAAGGGACCGAGCACCTTTGCGCCCGCTCCGATAAGCACATTATTGCCTATAGTCGGGTGGCGTTTTCCTGTGTCCTTACCAGTACCGCCAAGGGTCACACCCTGATATATAATCACATCGTCGCCGATTTCGGCGGTTTCGCCTATGACAACACCCGTGCCGTGGTCGATGAAAAAACGCTTGCCGATAGTCGCTCCCGGGTGGATTTCTATGCCAGTCTTTCTCACGCTGCGCTGGGAAATCCAGCGCGCGGCGAAGTGGTGACCGTGGGCATAAAACCAGTGCGCCTTTCTGTGGGAACGCACCGCGCGAAGCCCCGGATAGAGGAAAAGTATCTCAAAAAAGGAGCTTGCCGCAGGGTCGCGCGCTTTAATGCAGGCTATATCCTCTCTAAGTCTTTGAAACATAATAAACACCAACTAAAATAATAGTTTTTATTATTCTATACCATTTGAACCTGTTTTGTCATCTGAAATTTAAAATTTCGGTGTTTTCAATCATTATATGAGTATCCCGGCAGGCAAATTTGTGTTTTTTATGTATAATAATAAGGCAAAGCCTTATTCGCTGTCTCCTGTAACCTGATTTCTGATTTGTCTCCTGCTTTGCAGCTCCGCGAGGATTCTTCTGTGTTCCTTTGTCGGCAGGGCATATTTCCTCATCGGAATCAAAGAGAGAATAATACCAATGGCAGGTGGGATTGAGCAGAGGAAAAACATCATCATGCGAATTTTTTCAAACTGCGCGTCCGCCTTGAAGCTCGCGCCATTATAGAGGGCGTCGTTTACGGCTCTCACACCGTCACCGCTGAAGCCGACTATAGCATAGCCAATGCCGGAAATAATCGCCGCTACACCTGAACTGAGCTTGACCATAAAGGACTGCCCTGAAAAAAACACCGCATCGGGTCTGTAATATGTGTGATATTCCTCGTAGTCAATGGCATCCGCAATCATAATGGAGGTCAGCACATTCACCGCGCCCATACCGAGACCTGCGCAGACCATAAGAACAGTCAGCCCCACAATGCCGAAGGCACTGTTCAGGGTATTGGGCGCGATAAGATAGAGCACAAAAATCAGGATATATGGAACGGCAGAGAAAGCAGTGCTGAAGCGGTAAATTCCTTCTTTCGAAAAGCGGTCGGTGAATTTCGGCACAAGCAGCATTGAAAATGTCTGCCCGGCGAAATTCGCGCCGCCGATGAGCAGCATCATTAAAATATAGCTTGTGCGTCCGTTGTCGCCGAAGTAATAAGCAAAAAGTGTCGTCTGTACGACGGTTATCACATTGACGGGACTGCGCACAATACCGGAAATCAGCAGCTGTCTGAAGGGCTTACAACGCAGCATCAGCTTGAAATTATCGAGAATTGAGCGTTTTTTTGTGTCAGCCGTCCTAACTCTCTCGCGAGTGAAAACCCCTGCGAGCTGGAACATCAGAGAGCTTAAAAGCGTCAGAGTAATCGCGACAGCCGCGACACCGTATTGCAGCCCCCTTGTGTTGCCGTACTGATTATTGAAAAACCTTGAAACCATTTGCGAAACCGGAACAATGGCTATCATAACACCGCCGCCGCCGAGAGCTCCCGCAATTTTCGCGAGTGAAAGAAGACCTGAACGGTCCTTTTCGTCCTCAGACATTAGCGGGATAATTCCCCACAGCGGAACATCGCCCGCAGTGTAGGCAAAGCCCCACAGCAAATAGGAAATCGCAGCCCATGCGATAATGACAATGTTCGCCGAAACCGCATTTTCAGAGGAATAAATTCCGTTTACAAAACAGAGAATTGTCGCGATGAAAACAGCGGAAGGAGCATAAAAAAGATATGGACGGCATTTACCGAATTTTGTATGCGTCGAGTCGACAATAGAGCCCATTATCGGGTCCTTGAGCGCGTCCCATACCCTCGCGGCGGTAAAAATAATGCTGACGGCGATTGCCGGAATAAAAATAACACTTTGAAAATAATATGTAAGCCCTGTGCTGATAATGCCATAAAGCATATTCTGCCCGAACATAGCGATTATAAAGGTATATTTTTCTTTTGAGGTATAGGTTTGAGGCATTATAATTCCGCCGTTCAATTTAGATATCGAATTCAGATTTTCCCTGTCAACTACTCAATTCTATTAAAAATATCATTTTTTATGCGGCTTGAATTTTTTCTTTGTGGCATATCTGTTTTTGCTCTTTTTGCCTGATTTGTCAAGGCTTTTCCTCATGTCTCGCTTTGACCATTTCTCCTTTTTGGGAGCTTTATTATCCTCGGCGCGGGCATCTGAGCCCTGCTCCTTCAAGCCGCTTTTATTTGTGTTCATGGAATTATTGTAAACGACAAAACGGCAGAAGAGATACTCAAGCACAAGGTTGAACACCATCGTTACAGCGAGAATCAGATATTCGTTCCAACCCTTGCCCTCGAGCGCATTTCCCGCCCAGGTAGAAACAGGGGTAAAAACAAGATAGAAGCCCGCAACCTTCAGCATAGCCATGGGGATGTTGTTTGCAGATTTAAAGGTAAATTTGCGGTTCAGTGTAAAATTCCACAAGACTGACAGAATAAGCGCGGGGAGGTATTTTGACCAGTATGACCATTCGGTGGTTCTCTCAAGCAGGGTAAAAACAGCGGTTTCAATAATTCCGGCGGAGATGGAAAGAAGCGCGAATTTAACGGTTTGCTTCAGGTTTTGCTCTTTTGAAAGCTCACTTTGTTTCATAATCTAATCTTTCCTTTTTACAGTTTTATCTGCTTCCATTTGCCTTTATAAAAACGCGTTCCCGCAAAAAGCAGCCTTATGTACATATCGATAACGAGCGAATACCACGCGCCGATAAGCCCTAAGCCCAGAGGATAGCAAAGAATATATGTCGACACGGGTCTGATTATCATAATCGAAATAAGCGAAGCGAAGGCGACATATTTTGTGTCGCCGCTGCCCCTCAGGCAGCCGGTGTAAATGAGCTGAACAATCTGCGCGGGGGACGCTATCGCCACAAGCCGTAGAATACGAATTCCCATCGCGATAATCGCGGGATCCTTCGTGAACATGCTCATGAGCATATTTCCGCCAAACATGAAAAGACAGAAAAGCCCGGCGGCGATAATCAGCCCCACTCTTTGGGTAGCTTTCCCATAGACGGAAGCCATATCGCTGCGATTTCGCCCGAGGTTCTGCCCGACAAGAGAGGATACAGAGATGCTCAGACCGTCACCGACGGTAAATGAAAGGTTTATAATGCTCATGCAGATATTATGTGTTGCGAAATCGGTTGTGCCGAAACGGGCGACAAGCATGACATAGGCAAAAAATCCGATTCTGACAAATAGCTGCTCAACTGACGCGCCCGTACTGACCTTCAGCAGAGCCTTCAGGTTCGTAAAGTCGCGCGAAAACATATCCTTGAGGCTTATTCTCAGGTAGACAGGCTTATATAGCACCGTTTTTAGCGATATTAAGCACGAGACGACATTGCCCATGAGCGTCGCAATTGCCGCGCCGGTAACTCCAAGCTCCGGGAAGGGACCTATACCATTTATGAGAAGATAATTAAAAATTACGTTGACTATATTCGCGGAAATATTGGTGTACATCGAGATTTTCGTGTTTCCGCAGCCCCTGTGCGCGGCGTTTATAGCCATACCGAAGGAGGTGAAAAGCATGCCTACCATCGTTATTTTGAAGTAATTTGAGGACAGCTCAAGCGTGTCGGTATTGGCTCCCGCCAGACGCAGCAGCGGACGGCAAAAAACAAAGGACACCGTAAAAAGCAGCACCGCGAGAACAAGACAGACGAGCATCGCCTGAGACAGGGTTCGGTTAGCTCCCTCGCGGTTTTCCTCGCCCTTCCGGCGGCTGACTATAGCCGTTACGCCGACATTCAGCGCGAAAAAAATAGCGTAAAAAACAAGCCTGGGCTGGTCTGTCAATCCGACGGCGGCAATAGACGCCGTGCCGCAAGAGCTGACCATAATCTTGTCAACAAAGTTCATAAGACCGATTAAAACAGTCTCAAAAACCGCCGGGCAGGCAATTCGCGCGAAGGTTGTGTATACCTCCCTGCCCGAATAAGGGTCACCGAGCCATTTACCCTTTACAAGGTATTCCGGCGAAAATATTCTTTTGGCAAGATTTAATAGCAGCAAGCTTTTGACCGTCCTTTATTTTAGGGATTAGCATCCAGAATCTAGCATCCAGAATCTAGCATCTAGCATCTAGTTTCAATGAAATATCAAATGCCTTCACCGAGTGCGTCAACGCACCCATAGATATTATATCAACGCCGGTTTCGGCAACCTCTTTAATGTTTTCGAGGGTGATTGTGCCCGATGCCTCAACCGCCGCCTTTTTGTCTATCAGCGCGACCGCTTCCCTCATCTGAGCGTTTGTCATATTGTCGAGCATAATTATGTCAGCACCGGCTTCAAGCGCCTGCCTGACCTCTGCGAGATTTCTTGTTTCAACCTCGATTTTAACAGTGTGCCCGACCTTTTCGCGCAGCAGCTTTACTGTTTTCAGTATTCCTCCGCCCGCATCAATGTGATTGTCCTTTAGCATAGCCGCGTCGCTGAGGTTAAAGCGGTGGTTTTTACCGCCGCCGCACATAACGGCGTATTTCTGCAAGGCACGAAGCCCCGGCAGGGTCTTTCTCGTTTCCGCGATGCTGACACCTGTACCCTCTGCAGCCTTGACGGCGGCGGCGGTCATAGTCGCGATGCCCGACATATGCTGCAGCAAATTAAGCGAGGTGCGCTCTCCCTGCAGCAGCATTGCGGTTTTACCCTCGATTTCGGCTATAATATCGCCTTTTTTAAGCAGCGTACCGTCAGTGAAATATTTCTTATATGAAAACGTGGTATCCAGCAGAGCGAATACACGCAGTGCCGCGTCAATTCCGCAGAGAATCCCGTCCGCCTTGGCGATAAAACGCGCTCGCGAAACGCTGTCTTCATCGATAATAAAGCAGCTCGAAACATCGATGTAGTTAATATCCTCCCGCAGAGCCGCGCGGATAACATCGTCTATATATATTTGAGGTAAAATCATGTGTCTTCCTCCGTATAGCTTCTAACGTGGGCTTGGCTTGCCAAGCCCACAATCCAGAACTTGTTTTTATTGAGCCTTCAGCCTATTAAGGTACTAAATTGTTGCTTCAACTTCACTAAGAATTATATGCGCCGCTGTGGCGAGACTCAACGCCTCACAGTAATCGGTTGTGATTTCGAATTTGCTGCCCTGAAGGCGGTGAAGGATATTGTCTATCTGCCTTATACCCGTCCGGACCGCTTCCTCATTTGGTAGAACAAAGTACGAGCGCTGCATAATAGCGCGGATTTCGTCGCTTATACCCTTCGGCACAGGCGCACCCGAATAGTCGAGACTGTAGGGCAGGGCATTAACTGAGGGGAAGCCTGAGGATATGCATCTCCTTATGTCCTCAGCCGCGTGCCGCGAAAAAACAAGAGCCTCAAGCAGGGAATTACTGGCGAGTCTGTTTTTGCCGTGAACGCCCGTGTTCGCGCATTCGCCGCAGGCATACAGGCGCGGTACAGTGGTTTTTGAATCCATGTCGACCTCGATTCCGCCCATGAGATAATGCTGGCACGGAAAAACCGGAATCAGATCACGGGTTATATCAACCGAAAAATTAAGACAGCCCTGATAAATCCCCGGAAAGCGGTTTTTTATGAAATCCGCGTCCTCGTGACGAATGTCGAGATAAAAATTATTGCTGCCTGTACGCCTGCTCTCGAGTATAATCGACTTTGAGACAACATCACGCGGCGCAAGCTCCAGCAGCTCGCTGTAGCGGTGCATAAAACGCTCATATTTATGGTTGAGAAGATACGCGCCCTCACCGCGAACCGATTCACTGATGAGGAAACGCTCGTTATTCTCGCTGTTAAAGGCCGTCGGATGAAACTGGATATAGCTCAGATTTTTTATTTTCGCTCCAAGCGCGGACGCTATCCTGATTCCGTCGCCGGTTGAGGACTTAGGATTAGTTGTATATTTATAAACCCTTCCCACTCCGCCTGTGGCGAGTATGCAGTAGCTGCAAAAAACACTTTTGTAAACACCGTCCACTATCATATCCGCGCGGAAACCGCTGCGTATACGAGTCAGTGAAAAAAGCACGGTATTTTCCGAAAGAATGATATTTTTCCTGCGCCTGACTTCGGCAATAAGCTTTCTGACAAGCTCCGCACCCGTTGAATCCTTATGATGCACGATTCGCCGGCGCGTGTGACCGCCCTCAAGGGTCTTGTCAAGCTCTCCGGCGGCATTTCTGTCGAAATCAACACCGAAGTCCATCACTCTGCGTACATCGCCGGGGCCTTCTCTGACAAGAATGTCCACAGCCTCAGGGTCGTTAGCCTGACCTCCGGCGACCATGGTGTCCCTAAAATGGTATTCAAAGCTGTCGTCCTCAAAATCAAGCACGGCGGCAACCCCGCCCTGGGCAAGATTGCTGCTTGAAACCTCAAAGCCGTATTTCGCGCACATTAAGACACTGACATCATCGGGAAATTGCAAAGCTCCGTAAGAGCCGGCAACACCGCTGCCGACTATGAGCACATCATAAATTTCGTCATAGGACCCTCTGTCCTCAATCATGCAGACCCTTCCTTTTAATTTCCCAGCTCAAGCATTTTATCAATGCATTTTTTTGCTTTTATTCTAAGCTCCTCGTCCATTTCGAGCTGTTCGCCGCCTTCGCCGATAAGGGCGCTGTAAATATTTTCAAGAGTGACCTTTTCCATATCCTCGCAGCGCAGCTTTTCAGGAGTCAGGTAATATATTTTTTTGCCGCTGTTGTGTAGTGTCAAATAGTCTGCGACACCGCGCACGGTGCCGATAATAACCGCTTTTTCGCTTGAGAGTGCAAAGTCTATTATCGCGGCGGTGGAGCCAACCATGTCGGCATGAGCGAGTGTTTCCGGCGGACACTCAGGGTGCAGGAGAAGCAGAGCACCGGGGCGCTCTCTCTTGGCGTTAATCACATCCTCCTCGGTGAGCTCGTTGTGTATGGGGCAGCAGCCCTCCCAGAGGATTATATTTTTCTCGGGCAATTGCCCCGCAACCCACGCGCCTAGGTTCTTGTCGGGGATAAAGAGGATTTTCGGCGCGTCTATCCCGGATACGATTTTGACGGCGCTTGAGCTTGTGACGCAGACATCGGCGACCGCCTTCAGCGCGGCGGTGGTGTTGATATAAACGACGACAACCGCGTCGGGGTTTTCCTGCTTGAACTGCATGACACGCATAGGGTCAATCTGTTCTGCCATCGGACATGTCGCTCCGGACGCGGGCAGGATAACTGTCTTTTCAGGGGAAAGAATTTTCACTGTTTCAGCCATAAAACGAACGCCGCACATCAGCACGCGTTTACACGGGTATTCCTTTGCGCTTTTTGATAGAGCGAAGCTGTCGCCGGCAATGTCGGCAATATCTATAATATCGGGCGACTGATAGGTATGCGCGAGAATCAGCGTGTCCGATTTTTTCTTTTCATTCAAAATAAGCTCTTTTAATTCCTGTACATTCATTAAAAACACCTGCTTTTATACTAGTCCATTATTCAGCATAATGAAATATTATAACACCCAAACAATATAATTGCAATAGAATCGCCGAATAATACAAACACAATCTCTGCGATACAAAAATTTTTAAAAAAATCGGGCGATAACCGAAAAATATCGGTTATACGCCCCTCCAGCGAATATTTATCATAATTGTCAACTTTTGTAACACATCAGGCCTTTCTTTTTTTTCCGAATACGAAGCTCAGGAAAAAGATAACCGCGCCTGTCAGCACGATGGTCGCCCCGGCTGAAGTGCCAAGATAGAAGGAGGCGACAAGCCCTGTGAGACAGGAAAAAACCGATATGGCGACAGAGAGTGCGAGGTACTGGCGGGAGTTTTTCGCGATATTCCGCGAAGAAGCCGCCGGGAGTATAAGCAGAGAGTTTATAAGCAGCATGCCTATCCATTTTATCGAGAGCATAACAACCACCGCAACCATTATAACAAAGGTGTTTTCGATAAGAGAGATTCGGATGCCCCTGCTTGAAGCCAGCTCCGTGTTAATGCTTATGAGCAATAATTTATTCCATATAAAGTACCATATTGCGAGTACAGCTGCAAGCGTTAGTGCCAGCAGAGCAATTTCAGTCGGCGTTATGCTGAGAATATCGCCGATTAAATATGAGGAATACCTGCTGAAGCTGCCGCCCAGTGAGAGTATCATCAAACCGGCGGCTATTGAGATTGAGGAAAAAACGCTGATTATCGTATCGGGCGAGGCGGTTTTCCCCCTCTTGATTTTTACGAAAACAAGCGAGAGGGCGACACCGAGGGCAAGCATGGAAATAAGGTCATTTTCAATGCCGAAAATCACGCCTATTGCGATTCCTGTAAGCGCGGAATGCCCGAGCGCGTCCGAAAAAAACGCCATATTGTTGTTGACTGCCATTGTTCCGAGGATTCCGAGAAGCGGAGCAATCAGCAGCACTGCAAGCAGGGCGTTAACCATAAAATCATACCGCATAAACGAAAACGGCAGAATTTTTTCGATTGTTTCGTAAATAAATATCATTGCAACCTTTCAAGAGTGAAAAGAATTTTTCTTAGAATGCAAAAACTGAAGCCTGTAAACCTGAATACTGTGGACTTAAAGCGTTAATTTAGAACCTTAGTGGGCTGAAAGCTCAACAAAAAACAAGACTTGGGTTGTGGGCATGGCAAGCCAAGCCCACGTTAGCTTATATCTCTTTACTTACAAAAAACGTCTTTTTAAACTGTGCCGACGAATACACCTGTTCGGGTGTGCCGATTGAGAGAACTTGTTTTTTCAGGAGAATTACCTTATCGGCATAACGCTTGACCAAATCGAGGTCATGGGAGACCATGGCAATGGCTAAATGTGTGGTTTTTCGCAGCTCGTCTATGATTTTATAAAAATTTTCTGTCGCGCTGTAGTCTACGCCTGAAACCGGCTCATCAAGAATCAAAAGCTCCGGCGTAGGGTATAGCGCACCCGCCAGCATGACCTTTTGCAGCTCGCCGCCTGAAAGCTGACCGAGAGTACGGTTTCCGAGCTCCTGAGCCCCGACTTTCCCCAGACACTCGTCAATATCCTGCCGAAGGGCAGACTTTTTTTTGCCCGGGAAAAAACAAACCGGTTTTGCCGTGCGTGAGACACTTAAAAAGTCATAGACACTGACCGGCGAGGAGGTATCAAAATGCAGGTGCTGCGGCACATAGCCTATTGTGACCTTCGGCAGCTTCTCACCCGTGCAGTCCTCGTGCGTGATGCTGCCCTCGTGCTCTGTTTCGCCGAGTATCGCGCGCAGAAGCGTGGTTTTGCCCGCGCCGTTTTCGCCGATTAATGCAGTCAGCTCGCCGCATTTCAGCGAAAAGGAAATATTGTCAAGAAGGAGCTCCGTGCCCTTCTTGACGGTTAAATTTTTGATTACGACATTGCATAGACCGCAGCCGTCACGGCAAGGCATGGCTTCACATCCTTCGTAGTGAGTAGTGAGTAGTGAGTAGTGAGTAGTGGGCAGTGGGCAGTGGGCAGTGGGTAGTGAGTTAAAAGACTATTTAAAATTTTTAATTTTTCATTAAAAAGCTCAGATTTTCCCGCATAATCCTCTCGTAGGAATCCTTGGACTTGTCACCTTTTATTACCGGATTCACAGTGAAAATCTCCGCGTCCGTTTCACTCGCGAGAATTTCCGCCGAGGAGCCGCTGTAATCAGGTTCGACCAGCAGCGTTTTTACCTTATAATTTGTAATAATATCCTTAGTTTTTGCGAGCTCCTTAGCTGTCGGTTCTCTACCGTCCTCAGTCTCGACGGTTGCGACTACATTGAGAGAGTATTCTTTGGAAAAATAAGCGTAGGAGCTATGGAAGGTTATGACAGGAGAGGAAAATGCGGAAACAGAGGAAATTATTTCATTGTGAAGACCCAAAAGCTTTTGCGTGTAAGCCGCCTCATTTGCCTTTATCCGCGCGGCTTTTTCCGGAAGAGCCCGGCACAGCGCAGCAGAAATATTATTTACCTGCTTTATAGCGTTCGGTACCGACATCCAGATATGTGAATTTACCTCGTGATTATGCCCGTCATGCGCTGAATGCTCCTCACCTTCATGCGCATCCTCATGTTCTTCAATAATTAACTTAATTCCCTCTGAGGAGTCAACAATATTAAGCTCTTTTTGCCGCTCGAGCAGCTTTTCCATGGATTCCTCCATGCCCGCGCCGTTTATAACAAGCATCTGCGAATCCTGAAGCAGCTTCATGTCGTTGACGCTGAGCTGATAATCATGCAGGCATGCTCCGGCATTATCCGTCAAGTTCCGGAGGCTGACCCTGTCTACGCTGTCAATGAGGTTCAGCGTGAAAATATAGACAGGGTAAAAAGAAGCGACAATTTTATAATCGCCCGCTTCTGACTCATGAGCACAAGAGCAGAACTCAAATAAAATCGCAATAGCCAAAAAAATCGAAAAAAAGCGTTTCATAAACCTAACCAATTTAACCACAATTTTAACTGTCTAAGCATCTAAAATCTAGCATCTAATGTCCAGCATCTAAATTAGTATGTCCCTTTAAGGTCGGCGACTGTGCCTCTCGAAACATTGGTTTTTTCCTTTGAGGAGGCAATCTTTTTGTTGAGCTCACTGAGATAAAGCTCCTCGTCAACAGGTATTTCAATGTCTTTATCAAGCCAGGAGGAGAGCAGGGCGGCGTTAGATATACTCAAGCCGTTTATGCCCTCAACGCCCGAGGCTATCAGCGGCTCACCCCTGAGAATATGCGCCGCAAAGGCGTTGAGAACGCCGACATGCTGAGTGTTTTCGCCTGTGATTTCCACCTCGACATATTCGCCCTTGGCTTTCGCGAAACCGCTTTGTGCTTCCGCACAGAATTTCGAGGTAAATTCTTTTAACTCATAAACCTTCAGCTGACCCTCCGTGCAGACAATTTTCGCGCCGTCAAGGGTTATTTCAAGGCGGTTTGTGCCTGGGCAGTCACCGGTTGAGGTGATGAAAACACCTGTTGCGCCGTTCGGGTACTCGGCGTAAATCGTGACGTCATCCTCAACCTCAATGTCATGCCATTTTCCGAGGTGACAAAAGGCTCTGACTTTATTGGGCATGCCGCAAATCCATTGCCACAAATCGAGATTGTGCGGGCATTGGTTGAGCAGCACACCGCCGCCCTCGCCAGCCCAGGTTGCGCGCCAGCCGCCTGAGTTGTAGTAGGCCTGCGTTCTGAACCAGTCGGTAATGAGCCAGTTCACGCGCCGGATTTCGCCGTATTTTCCGCTTTTAACAAGCTCTCTGATTTTTATATAGAGCGGGTTTGTTCTTTGATTAAACATAATTGCAAAGGTTTTGTCGCTTTTCGCCGCTACCTCGTTAAGCTCGCGTACCTGCTTTGTGTATACACCTGCAGGCTTTTCACTGAGAACATGCAGCCCTGCATTCAACCCTTCAATAGCAATCGGCGGGTGAAAATAGTGGGGAGTGGCAATGAGAATAGCGTCCACCAGACCGCTGTTTATAAGCTCTGTCGCGCTGGCGAATGTCGCGAGGTCATCGACCTGATCCGCCGCCCATTCAAGGCGCGAGGGGTCAATATCTGCAACCGCCGTAACCGTTATTTCCTTCAAATCTCCCGATTCATAGGAAAGAAGATGCTCGGAGCCCATGTTTCCGATTCCAATAATACCAAGTCTGACTTTATCACTCATATTAATAACCTCTCAAGATAATTTTTATTTGAACAGTATCTAATGTCTACTGTCTACAATCTAATGTCTAAACTAGTATCTCCCGTAATTTTGAATCGCCGCCATGACCGTTCTCATGCTTGTGAGAAGCGAGCCGCCGTTTATAGAGCCCGCGGTTGTGAGGTTGAGACCCTTGAAGCCGCTGGCTTTCGCCATTTCACAGTCGCGCTTGACTTCAGCAATAATCTTGTCCTCATCATTCCTCATAAAGGTGAATGGCGCGAGCTGCCCGTCAATGCGTGTATTCTTCATATAGCGCCTTATATGTGTCACCGTAACCGTGGGACCGAAGTTGCAGCTTGTCAGGTTCAGCCGCGCGAGAATCGGCACGATATGCTCCATCGCCGAATCCGAGTGCTGGTGCCGCCTGTCCTCAAGGTCCGGCGCGGCAAAATCGAAGACCTTCTTTAAAATCGGGAAGGCGAACTGCTCGTACATTTCCGGTGTCAGGAGGGCGCAGTCGTCGTCCGCGAAGCCGAAGCCGTGCTGAAAGCTTTCGGCGTTCTGACCGGATTCCTCGATGAAAATCCTGATGTAGCCGAGAATCACCTCTGTTATCGCGTCCGAAAAGCGAGTTACCAGCTCCGGCGCATCATAGAAAAGGTATAGCATGTTTTCAGTGCCGAATACGGAATCCGCGAGGGTAACTGGTCCGCGAATCCCCCCGAACAAAGGTGGTTTTTTGCCGTACTGCTCAAAAATTCGCCGTTTTTCGCTCTCCCAGTTTTGCGGCAGAATAAATTCCCGGAGGTTCATTTTTTCAACAAGGTCAAGCCTTTTTTCAAGGTCGGCTGCAGTTTCAATATGTCCGCGAAGCCATTCGGTGTTGCCGTCATGCTCGTAGGTGCCGCCGAAAACCTCGCCTATACGGCGGTAAGCGGGGAAAACCGCATCAGGCTCCGGATAACTTTCGCTCAGCAGAGAGCGCCCTACAATTCCGATAGCCTTCTCGTTGTAGCGTTTATTCAGCTCAATGCGGCGCTCGCGCGGGGTGTAGCCCCATTCCTGTCCGTCCTCGCCGAGCTCCTTAAAAACGCATTCATCACTCATTCGTATACCGAGAGCAACCTGCGGCGCGTCAGGGGAAAAGCAATTGTCCTCATGCGCGAGGTCGTCATCCTCCCAAAAACGGTCAATATCCAGTTCCAGTTTCATTTATTTTCTGTCCTTTCCCGAATAGTTGAAATACAGAACAGAAATATTTTACCATATATTTAGGCATATGTAAAGATATTCATTATCTGTTTTAGAGAGAATTGTATCGGCGAAAATATTAATAAAAACTATTGTAATTTTTTTCGTATTATGGTAGTATTATATTTGTCCGGAGGCAATATCAATTTCCGGGCATAAAAAAATACCGCAGCAGGCGGCAGTGCAGCAACACTGCCAGCCCTGAACGCAGGTGCAGACCCACCCTTATCCAACCTTTCGGCACTACGGCTTTTTAATGTTAACATATTTATTTCATTTTTTCAAGCATTTCGCGTTGGAATTTGTTATTTATGTTCGGCATCCGGAGAAAATAGCCGCCGCTAGGTTTTGTGTGAGAGCGATTTATAATTCACACGCGCAAGGAGGGCAACCTGCTGCGCGTGTTTTTGTTGCGTATATAGAACTAAGAAACAAAAGGACGGATAGTTTGAAAACTTGTTTTTCAAAAGGTTTTGTGCTTTTTAGGTAAATCAAATTTAGGGCTTATAAGCTCGCTATTAACTAAAAGGAATGGTCTTAAAAATGAATTATATTGATGATATATACACACGAATTGATTTGTGCGAAATTCGCGAATTTTTGCTTCACGGTGCGCCTGCAGAACCCGCTGAAAGCCGTAGCAGCAAAGAAAAGATAGATGAAAAAGAGAAGGCTGTGCTTGAGTATATCCGAAGCAAATTTACAGATGAGAACGAATGTGAACAAATAATGGATAAGGTTTACGCATACGCCTCGTGCTGTGTGGACGAATACATGAAAATCGGCATGCAATGCGGCGCATCGATTGCGGTTCAACTGCTTTCCCCGGGGAATTCTGTTTTATCATCAAATTAAAATTAACTGCATGATTTTACAGTTATTCTTGTATTTTCTGAAGTTTTTGATTATAATTAAGCTATTGAAGGAGTGATTTTGCATGGATGAAGTTGATTTTGATTTGGCGTTTTATCGAAAGAACATAAAAGGGAGCTTTAAATTATGCAATTATCTGACTTGACAAATTACATCAACGTTCGTGACTGCGGCGCGGCGGGTGACGGCGCGGCGGACGATGCCGGAGCGATTCAACGAGCGCTTGACGCGGGAAAGCTTGAGGTCTATGTTCCTGCGGGAAAATATATGCTGGGCACGCCGCTGAGAATCGGCTCAAACACTACGCTTCTGCTTGATGAAAAAGCAGAGATAAAGCTGATGGACAGCGTTTGCAAGACCCGCCACGACTGCATTATCTCAAACAAGGACCCTGTTGGCGGAAACTGCAATATCGCCATATCTGGCGGACTGTGGGACGGCAACAATCCCGGAAACCACCGCACAGGTGGGCTTTTTGACGAGGGCTTCACCGGCTCCGCGTTCAGGCTGCTGAATGTTAAGGGGCTCATTATTGAAAACATGACAATAAACGACCCCGAAGCTTATTATCTGATGCTTGGTGAAGTTGAGCGTTTTTATGTGCGGGATATTACCTTCCGCGCCGATAATCCACGCGGCAATCAGGACGGCGTGCACTTGGGCGGCTTCTGCAGTGACGGCGTTATCACGAACATCACAGCCTACGGTACCTCAACAAATGACGATATGATTGCTATGAACGCCGACGACAACTGCGAACGCCTGACAAATCACGGCATGAAGAGGGGTCCGATTAAAAATATTACCGTCAGAAATGTCCGCGCCGAGAACTGCTTCACTTTTATAAGAATGCTCAGCGTTGACGCGGAAATCAGCAATATTTACATTGATGGCGTTTACGGCGGCTGTAGAAATTACGGCATTAATATGGACGGCGCGCGCTACTGCCGCACCCCACTTTTTGAGGATAAGCCGGGCGCGAATGTGGGCAATATCCATGATGTGACCGTGCGCAATATGCACGTTTTCAAGTCCATAGAGAGCAAGGCACCTATTTTCGACTGCGAATCAGGCTGCAAAAATTTCCGTGTTGAGAATTTCAAACGAGTTTGGGAAAAGGATATGTCGCCCGACACGCCGACAGTTATTTTCAGAAAAACCGCGCAAACTGACATGTGTCTGAGCGGAATCGAAGCCGACACGGACATTCAGATTTTGCACGGCGCGTTCAGCGCTTTTGAATTAAATTGAGGACATTAGACAGCAGTCGAGGAATAGTAAGTAGTTAATTAATAACTCAACTTTCGCACCCTAAAAAGGGGCGAAAAACCTTGATAAAACTGAAGAAAAATGCAAAAAAGTAGTGAAAAGTCTCCTAAAATGTGATATAATAATAGTTGAACAAAATCATCAAAATCACATAAAGGAGACCTTCACATGAATACTATATCACAAAACCTTGAAAATGAATATTACGCCAGCGAAAATATTAAAAGTTTTTTTCGATCCTTTGGAATAACAGATATTTTAGCCAAAAGTAATGCAAAAAAGGAGCAAGGCGTTTCAGTGACAAGGATTTTCGGCGCTTTGATTATGATGATTTTTACCGGAAAATCATTGAACAGGTTAATTTCTGAAAAAAGCTTCGGTTTTTCAAAAGACACTGTTTATAGATTTTTGAATTCGGTGAAAATAAACTGGACTAACTTCCTTTTGATTCTGTCGTTTCGAGTTACTGAAAAGATTATCCCACTGACATCAGAGGATCGAATTAACACTTTATCTTTAGATGATTCCATTTTTAAGAGAAACCGAAGTAAAAAAGTGGAATTACTCTCTACGGTAATGGATCACACGGATTGCAAGTATTATAGAGGGTTCCGCTGCCTGAGCGCTGCTTTTTCAGACGGAGTAACGCTAATACCGACCGGCTTTAATTTATTGAGTTCACAAAATGAAAAATCCAGAATTAATGAAGCGAATTCCGGGATAGATAAACGTACAAACGGTTACAAACGGCGCGTCGAAGCTCAAATGTCAATGTATGATGCCGCTCAGGAGCTAGTTGCAAATGCACAAAAGACTAATATTCCATTTTCGCATGTATTGTTTGACAGCTGGTTCTCAATGCCTATATTCTTCAGAGAATTACAAAAGAAAAATGTTCACGGCATTGGAATGTTGAAGCTTCTTTATCGGGTGTTCTATCATTTTGAAGGAAAAGCATATAATCTCTCAGATTTGCATGCTCATATTGCCAATAAAATCCCAAAAGATAAGGATAGACACAGTATTAAAGTCACATTGAAGGGAAATGGAAAAGAGATAGCGGATATGAATCTGCGTATTGTTTTTATTCATGACAACAGGGCAAAAAACAACTGGCTGGCTATTGCAACTACGGATTTAAATCTTTCTGATGATGAAATAATAACACTTTATTCCAGAAGATGGGATATTGAGGTTTTTTTCAAGACGTGCAAACAATATTTAGGTTTTGCTAAAGATTTTGAGGGCAGAAGCTATGATGCATTGACAGCTCAAGTCGCTATTACCTTTACGCGATATATCATGCTTGCGGTTGCTTCCAGAAATTCAACGGATAAGCGCACAGCCGGCGACTTGTTTTTTTTGGTCTATGATGAATTACGTGAAAATACACTTGCGGAAGCTTTGAAAATGTTTTGGGATTTCCTCAACTTTTCCCTTAATAATTTCTTCGATAAACCTGCCGTTGATGAGTTGCTTTCCTTTTTTATCCGCAGTTTGCCTAAGCACTTCATCGCTTTATTGCAATTTCAAGGGTGCGAAAGTTGAGTTATTACTTATTACTTTATTCTTCATTTCCCTAAACTCTAAACAAAAAATCATTTGAAAGGTATGATCACAAACATATGAATATTCTCAGAAGCTTCATGTCGGGCAACATTGACCAGAATATGATGATAACCTTTATGGCGAGAATTTTTACAATTCTTTTGTGTTCCTCTGTGCATGAGTATTCACACGCCTGGATGGCTTACAGGCTCGGGGACGACACCGCAAAGCTTCAGGGCAGGCTGACCTTAAATCCTCTCAAGCATATTTCATGGATAGGTACGCTGATGATTTTTCTCTTCGGTTTCGGCTTCGCGAAGCCTGTGCCGGTTAACCCGAGCAGATTCCGCGACAGAAAAAAGGGCTTTGCTCTGACAGCTGCTGCCGGACCTGCTTCAAATTTCATTATGGCAATATTCTTTATGTTGCTTTCATATATTTTCCTGATTTTCGCATCCTCCTCAAGGCTTATGGAAATTTCGGCACAATTCTTTTTTACCGTGGCATTTGTAAATGTCGCGCTGATGGTTTTTAATCTCTTCCCTATACCCCCGCTCGACGGCTCAAGAATTTTCGGTCTTTTATTGCCCGACAAATACTATTACACATTACTGAAATACGAGCAGTATATATGGCTGGGTCTGATGCTGGGTCTGTATTTAGGCATACTCGATAAACCGCTTAATTTCGCAATTCAATCTGTCTTTAACGGTCTTGACGCATTGATTTCATTGCCGTTCAGATTTATAATCGGATAGAAACAAAAACGGAAAGGTGAGAAATTTGGAAGCTTTACAGTATAAGCTTGACTGTTTTGAAGGTCCCCTTGACCTTCTGCTTCATCTCATCGCCAAAAACAAGCTTAACATAAACGACATACCGATTTTTGAGCTAATAGAGCAGTATCTTTCCTATGTCCGCGCCGCGCGGGAATTAAATCTTGACACTGCTAGCGAATTTCTCGAAATGGCGGCAAGGCTTGTGTATATAAAAACTGTCTCGCTGCTCCCTGTGCACGAGGAAGCAGAGGAGCTGCAGCGCGAGCTTGTCGGCGAGCTAATCGAATACCGTGACGCAAAGCTTGTCGCTCAGCTTCTCGCCGCTCAAACCGCCGGATTCGAGCGGATAGTCAGAAACCCGCTCGAAATAGAGTTTGATATGACCTATGAGCGGCTCCACGAGAGCTATGAGCTTATGCGCTCATACCTTAACGCGGCCGGAAAACGCCTGCGCAGATTGCCGCCGCCTGTTGATTCCTTCAAGCCTATTGTGGCGAAAAAGGTGGTCGCGGTCGTAGATTTATTCGATATTATCATTAACGCTGTCAAAAGCGGACAGTCAAAAAGTATAATTCAAATTTTTAAAAACGCAAAATCCCGTTCGGAGCTTGTCGCGTCATTTCTGGCAATCCTCGAGCTGGTGAAGAAAAAACGGATGTATCTCGAGGGAGACGGTGAGGAGGCGGAGCTAATCGCGGCAGAAGGCGGCGAAGCTCTTGATGAATATGAGTAGTAATAATGATAAAGCTCTTCTTGCCGCCGCCGAAGCCATACTTTTTGCCTGCGGAGAACCGCTTGAGGGCGAAAAAATCGCTTCCGCGCTGAATCTGGAGCTTGAGGAAAGCAACGAATTACTTCTGAAGCTTCAAAAAGACCTCGATAAAAACAACAGGGGCATCTGCCTTTTGATTCTTGGTGGAAAATATCAGCTTGCCAGCCGTGAGGAATTTATTGAGCAGATACGATATGTGCTTGATAAAAAAAGAAACACTCCTCTCACTCAGGCATCACTCGAGGTACTCGCGATAATAGCCTACAATCAACCTGTGACCCGCGCCTTTGTCGAACAGGTCAGAGGGGTTGACTGCGGCGGAGTAATTTCGACACTCACAGAGAAAAAACTGATTGAAGAAAAAGGAAGGCTTGACTTGCCGGGCAGACCTTTGGTATACTGTACTACAGTGAACTTTTTACGTTGCTTCTCGATTAGTGACCTCTCGCAGCTTCCGGAAATCCCTGAGGAAAGCTCGATTAAGGATGTCGAAAACGACGCAGATTTGCTAAAATTCGACGCAAGCCAGATTAAATTTGACGGTTTTTCCGAATAAAAATAATGAATGGCGGTGGGATATTGATTGCTCTTTATATACTCGTAGGAATAATAGCCTTTTTTATTTTGATACTCAGCATTAATATCCGCCTTTTTATTGACTATGAAGAAGTGCTGACAGTCGGGGCACAGTGGCTCTTTTTAAAAATCAAACTCTTTCCTTTGAAGAAAAAGGAAAAAAAGGCGAAAAAAGAGGAAAAGCCAAAGGAAGAAAAGCCAAAAGAGGAAAAGCCGAAAGAAGAAAAGGCAAAAGTTAAAAAACGCAGTCCCCTTCTTGTTTTTTACGACAATGTCGGCGTGGATGGTGTGCTTGAAATTCTCGGGAAGGTCATGAACGCACTTGGAGGTATGTTCGGAACCATCCTTCGGCATGTAATCATACGCGGCTTATACCTCGAGATGATGATAACCTCCGGTGACGCCGCCTCAACCGCGATAAAATACGGCAAAACCTGCGAAAAGGCTTTTCCGGCGATGGGTTATATCTGCTCAAAAATGAAGGTCAAAAAATATGACATGGAAATTTATCCGGACTTCCTTGCCCCAAAAGACAAGGTCGAGTATCATGTGCATATTTCCTTCCGACCCTTATTTGCCGTTCACGCGGTGATTATTCTTGTCGTCAAGTTGATTTTCCGGGTGCTTATAAAATTCCTGCGAAACTCAAAACCGAAGGTCGATATGAACACTTTGCCGGTATCCACAGAAAAGGCTACAAATGAAAAATGAAGAATGAAAAATGATAAATTTTAAACTTCAGAGGAAAGGTTGAATATTAATGAAAGAACAGTCAGCAGCGGGAATCCTTGCAACCACCATTGAAAAAGTCAGACAGCTTGTCGATGTAAGCACTATTATCGGCGAGCCCCTGATACTTGCGGAAGGTCTGACGATTATTCCTGTCTCAAAGGTTACATACGGCTTCGCCTCAGGCGGCTCGGACTTCCCCTCAAAGTCGAACAAGGAGATTTTCGGCGGCGGCGGCGGCGCGGGTATAACCATCAATCCTGTCGCCTTCCTAATAGTAAATAACGGCGAGGTCACCTTGAAACATATCACCTCAAACGACAACGCAGCCGAAAGGCTTGTGGGGCTTGTGCCGGATATGTTTGACAAGGTCACGGGGCTTGTGAACAAGGTCAAGAAAAATGTCGAGCCGCAAACAACTGTAAGCGATAATTAATCATCGCAGTGCTGTAGAATAATATGACAGAACATAAATGAAAAAGATATTTTCTCATGCAATCATTTATTGTCCGGTCCAAGCATAAACTTTTATATAACTACGTTTATGCAGGTGATTTTGATTGTTTAAGAGAATATTTTGCGCGGTATTATCAATAATAACCTTAATACCCTTGACTTCACTTAAAGCCGGAGCAGCCGAAGTCGATGCGGTATCAGCTCAGGCTGCGGTTCTGTACTGCCCCGACACAGGCACAGTGCTTTATGAGCGGAATAAGGATAAAAGGCTCTCAATGGCAAGCACCACAAAGATAATGACCTCCCTGCTCGCTATAGAAAGTGCGACGCCGGAGCTTAATATCATTGTTTCGGATAGCATGCTGAAGGTTGAGGGCTCCTCCATGGGGCTTTTGCCCGGCGACAATGTCTCGCTGAGAAACCTGTGCTTCGGTATGCTGCTTGAGTCAGGCAATGATGCGGCAAATGTCACGGCTATTATACTCGGTGATACGACCGCGGGTTTCGCGAAAATGATGAACGACAGAGCCGCTGAGATTGGCATGACAAACACAAATTTCGTCACCCCCTCCGGGCTTGACGATGCGAATCATTACTCAAGTGCTTACGATATGTCGCTTCTCGCGGCGCAAGCGATAAAAAACAAGGAGTTCCGCCGGATTTGCTCAAAGGCTTCCGCTAGAATCAGTTTCGGCAATCCCCCCTATGACCGCACGGTTTATAACCATAACAGGCTACTCGGCAGCTATCCGGGCTGCTTCGGGATAAAAACGGGTTTTACTAAAAAGAGCGGGCGCTGCCTTGTCACAGCCGCAGAAAGAAACGGTGTGACGCTGATTGCCGTTACACTGAACGCTCCGAATGACTGGGCTGACCATAAAAAAATGTTTGACTACGGCTTTTCGGTGACAAAAAGCGTTGAGCTGACAGCTGATTACACCGCGTTATCTCTGAGGGTTGCGGGAGGAACGGCACTAACAGTACCGCTCGAGGCAGCGTTTATACCAAGAGCGGTTTTCGCAGGAGAAATTCCTAAAATTGAAAATAAAATTTACATAAAGCAGTTTGAGTATGCCGGAGTTAAAAAAGGAAGTATAGCAGGTTTTTCAAGATTTTTCGCGGGCGGTAAAATTATCGGCGAGGTTCCCTTGATTGTTTCGGGCGATGTGAACGCCTTACCCGCTCCGGAAAAGAAGAAAAACATACTTTGGGAAAAAATTAAAAGCTTTTTTAACCGTATTTTCCACAGACAGCAAAGATAAGGAAGAATAAATGGACGATAACAAAATCAGGATTCAAAAATACCTTTCCGAAAACGGCATAGCCTCGCGCAGAAAAGCCGAGGAAATGATTGAGCAGGGGCTTGTCAAGCTAAACGGCAGACCCGCGAAAATCGGCGACAAGCTCAACCCCAAAACCGACATTGTAGCCGTCAAGGGAAGAAAAATTGAGAAGGCAAAAACCGGCAATATCTATATCATGCTCAATAAACCGCGCGGATATGTGACAACTATGAGCGATGAAATGGGCAGAAAATGCGTCGCTGAGCTCATCAGCGACGTTTCAGCGCGAATTTATCCCGTCGGACGGCTTGACAGAGAGTCCGAGGGGCTTTTGCTTTTTACGAATGACGGTGAATTCGCGAACGCCATGACCCATCCCTCAAAGCATATTTCCAAGACCTACCGTGTGACCGTCAGACCGTCAATCACTGAGGAGCAGATAACAAAAATGACCGAGGGCTTAATGCTTGACGGTAAAAAAACCCTGCCCTGCGAGATAAAAATTCTGCAAAAGGACGAGGGTCGCGTCGTGCTCGAAATCGTTCTGTATGAAGGCAGAAACCGCCAGATTCGGCGTATGCTGGAGGATGTCGGGCTCGAGACTGCAAGGCTCAAGAGAATCGCTGTGGGGAACGTTAGGCTCGGCATGCTTGACAGCGGAAAATGGCGAGAGCTGAGCGAAGAGGAAATAAAATATCTGAAAAAAATGACTACGAAATAAATAGGAATGTGAAAAATGGAGAGATTTGTTGATTGTATCGCCCACATGACCAGCGAAGGGCAGCTGCTGATTGGCGAAAAAAAGGCTGGATTATTCGACTGCGGAATGATGTTCTGTGCCGCCGAAACAATTGCCAATGTTAAAAAAGCCCTCTGCGGCAGACCGCTCAATTATATTTTTGCCTCCCACACCCACTACGACCATATAGGTGCGCTGCCTTTTTTCAGAAAAGAATGGCCTGAAATAAAGCTTGTGACAAACCGGACAGGCGCTGAGGTGCTTCTGAAGGACACACCGCGAAGGGTTATCAGGGAGCTTTCAAACGGTGTGGGGCAAATCTTTTTCGATGAGGACGAGGGGGAATTTGCCGAATATGAGTACAGCGACGACGATTTTCACGCTGATATTGTTGTAGCCACAGGCGATATTATCGACCTCGGCGGCGTCAGTGTTGAATTTATCGAGACACCGGGACACACAAGGGACTGCATGAGCTTTTTTATAAAGGAGCTTGAGCTGCTTGTTGTCTGCGAAACGCTCGGAGTTCTCACACCTGACGGGATAATGAACCCCGCTTACCTCACAAGCTACAAAACCACTGAGGAATCTATAAAAAAACTGAGCGGCTACAGTTTTTCGCGCCTGTCGATTCCCCATTCGGGGCTGACAAGCGAGGCTGTCGCTAGGGATTACCTCAAAAACGCGGCTATAATAAACAGCGAGTGCAGGGACATGATAGTCTCGCTTTATGAAAAAGGCTCGGATGAGAGCGAAATTCTCGAGGCATACAAAAAGAAATACGGCAGACCGATTGTGCTAGCTGTACAGCCGCTCACCGCGTTTATGATGAACGCCAGAGCGACAGTAGCCTGCACACTGAGGGAGTTTGTTGGTTAGGGCTAGGAGCTAGGGACTAGGAGTTAATGAAGAATTGATGTCGAGAAGGCAGATTTGTGCTTTTTTTACCTTTCCACCCGAATGGATTTAAATTTTTATTAACTTTTACCTGCTTTTGATGTCTTTAATATTACATTATAAAATCATTCGCGGACAGTATGACAAAGAATAAGAGCATTTTATTGCGCGACCTAAATTTTTCATTTTTCATTCTTCATTTTTCATTTACCTAGTCCCTAGTCCCTAGCCCCTAACCCCTCAATAATAAGTATGGGAGAAATTTTATGACATTTATCGGAAAATTTTTAAACTCGAAGCTTGTCAAGACCGACACAGGCGAGGAAACCTACCTGAGCTGGAAGGAAGCGCTTTCATACGCTGCCGGAAAAGGCGGGCAGGGCATGGGCACGAGCATGATGAACACCGGCATAAACTATTTTATGGCCAATATCATGGGGATTTCCGCGACTGTCGCGGGTAATATCCGCCTTTGGTGCGGGCTTTGGGACGCAATAAATGACCCGATTCTAGGTTTTCTTATCGACAAAACCCGCTCAAAGCACGGTAAAATGCGCCCCTACATAAAATACGCGCCCTACTTCAGCGCGCTGACGATTCTGATGTTTTTCTGCGGGCAGTTTGTTCCCCCTGCAATTAAAATCATTTACATTGTCATAGCCTTTGTCGGCTGGGACATGACTTACACCGCCGTAGATGTACCTATTGGTGCTCTCGCCTTCGCTATTACACCGAACGGTATTGAACGAACGAAGCTTTACGGAATAAGCTCCATAGTCAGAGCTATTTCCGGTGCGATACCGGGCAGTTTTGTCTCGCTCGCGTTGATTGTCCCTTATTTCAAATCAAACACCGGCTCGGCTTATGTCATTGCCTCCTCGATGTCCGCCATAGGAATGATACTGCTCACCCGTTTCACCTTCTATAACACACGTGAGAGAACGGTTTACAAAGAAGAAACTCCAAGCCTGAAGGACAGCTTGAAGCTTGTCGCGAAAAATAAGCCGATGCTGTTGCTCGTAATATCAAGCCTGATGTACACTATAGTAACAATTCCCGCGACGGTCAGAATGTTCCTCGCCGTCGATTTGATGGGCGACAGTAAATTCAATGTATTCCTTGAGATAGCGACAGCGCCCGCACCCTTCCTCGCCGGTCTTCTCGTGCCGATGATAGCGCAGTTTTTCGGCAAAAAAATGGATTTCAAAAAATTCTATCTCGGCTGCTGCGGCACAGCAGGAATCATTCACCTTCTGTTCTTTATCGTCTGCAAGGGCGCGCTGCTCAATAAGCCGTCAACACAGGCTATATCAATTCCCTACCTAATAGTTATAATGCTTTTTGTCGCCTCATCGCTCATACCGCTTGAGTTTAAAAATCTCTGCCAGAAGGAAATGGAAGCGGAGACAGTCGATTATATCGAATGGAAAACAGGAGAGCGCAGCGAGGGAATAATGATGTCGCTGATGTCCTTCACCGGAAAATTCCAGAACTCTGTCGCCTCGGCTATTTCGCTCTTTTTGCTCGGTTATTCAGGCTATGTTCAACATAAAGACGCAATCCCCGTCGCACAGTCCCCGAAGGCAAGCTTTACACTGTTCACAATGTTCACTCTTGTCCCTCTCGCGGGATATATTCTCATGGCGATACCGGTGCTTTTCTATAAAATAACCGGCGACTCCCACCGCAAGATGCTTGATGAGATTAGGCAGCGCAGAGCGGAACAGGGGCTTACATACAAAGATAATAAAGCTCACAATGAAGAGAGCAAATAGAATACATGAAAAAAACGGACGCTCTAAATATAAGAGCGTCCTACTTTTTTTGTTTATTTAATTATAACCTCAACTCCGCTTGAAACGTCCTTAACCGCAATCCATAAATCACCGTCACTCGAAAAATATGCTGCAGGCTTATTTACAAGCTCCTCCATCGAATCAACCTTATCTAGAGAGTTTCCGTCTGCGAATTTCACCGTTTCCGGTTCTGCCGCGCCGTCAATTTTGAAAAGCAGGGCTCTTTCGCTCTCACCTGACTTTATTGTCAGTGAATTCTTATCCTTTGTATATGAGAGCATTGTGCCGTTTTTGTCCTGCTCGTAAAGACCGAACTTATCACTGCCGATTTCGGGGTAGACAAGAACCGTTGTATAGCCTGCGGAAAGCTCTGAACCGTGAGCGTTCAGACTGTTTGTGACTTCAAGCGGCAATATAGCGCCTTTCCTTATGAAAACAGGCATTTCATCAAGCGGAACATCGATTTCGGCGGTTCTTCCTCCCTCATACACCTTCGACTCATCAAACATATAAATCCATTCACCCTTCGGGAAACGAACCCGGCGACTGGTTCCCGCCTCAAAGAAGGGTGCCACAAGAATATCATCTCCGAGCATATAGATATACTCACCTGTCTGCGGACGTAATGTCGGCTTCTCAAGCTCATATGAATATGCCGCCTGAGAATAAATATAAGGTATCAGCTCATAGTGAAGAGCGGTAAATTTCCTATAAATATCAAGCGCTTGGGTCTCACCCTCAGCATCGTACATCCACGGGCGGTGTTCGCCCTGCCCGCCGTTTTCCATGATAGGGCTGAGCGCGCCGAGCTGTGTCCAGCGCAGGAAAACCTCCTTAGTCTGCCCCCTGTCCCTGAAGCCGTTTATGTCAGAGCCATAAGAGACAAAATTGTACTTAGCCGAGGAGAACATATTATTCAGCGCGTGAACCATACCCTCCCATGTGCTATCTTGATCGCCTACCCATCCGGCGAAATTTATATCTCTTGTGGTCGATGCCGGCATTAAACCGAGCTTCACCAGCTGATCGTCAACAGGGCGGGCGAGAATCACGGTATCCTTTCCGTTTTTTTCGCGGGTGTAATTAAAAAAGTCATCGTAGGAAAGCTTTTTATACTCCCCCCACGAAACGGACTTGTTCTGATAGCCCTTGATAGGGGTCAACAGAAGTATATAGGGGTCAACGCCGTCAACCTTCCAGCCGTCAATGCCCATGTCAAGCACAGTGTCCATCTGGGAGTGCCACCACTCGACAGCTTCCGGGTTCGTATAGTCGATAAAGGCGCCGTTGCCGAGCCACCACTTGACTGTTTTTCCGCCTTTGATAAGATAACCTTTTTCTTTCGCTTCATTAAAGCCCGGGTGCTCCTCGTTAACCATACAGGTTGCCCATAACAGCACCTTCAAGTCCATGCCGTGCAGGTCGTCAATGAGCTTCTGCATATCAGGGTACTTCTCTGTGTCGGGTTGAAAAGTGTTCAGAGCAGTAGCCCAGGGCGGCTCAATGTGCGTGACTCCCACGGGAATATCGTGAGAAAGGTACTCATTCACATACTCCACAGCCGATTCTTGAGTGCCGTGATGCTCCCATATCCAGTGCTCATGAACCCACCTCGACCAGTTCGGCGCGGTGAGAGCCGGGTCAGCCTCAGCCTTTTTCGAGTCCAAAACACCGCCTGACTGAAAGGCAAAAATAAAGCAGAGCGCCAGCTGCAGTATACGCGTAAAAAAACTCTTTATAGCTTCCATCTGTTTTCCCTCCAATAAAAATAGTATGATTTTACTATACTATTAAAAATCGGATTATGCAAGCAATTTATGAATAATTTTTGTTTGATAATAAACAATAAATATGATACAATATTTTTTATTTGTCCGGAGGTGAACGGCTGGATATTCCTGACCGACAATTATGAATAAAAAGAATATTATCCCTGCCCTGCTGCTGCTTATTTTATCGCTGGCTCTGCTTTTCGCCTGCGATAATTCTCAAAATAATAATAACGCAATATACCAGACCGATGCCTCAGGGGCGAGAATTACTGATGCTTCGGGCGAGGATGTTACTATTGCGCCGCTGAGCGTTTATATCGAGCAGAGAAACGATAAGGGAGAAACCTTAACGGATAAATCCGGCAAAATTCTCACTACTCTGCTTGAAATCCCAAACACCTTTGAAGCGGAAACCTCATTGGTTGATGTGACAGGTGACGCAGGCGAGGTTATTACCGATGAAGAAGGCGCCGCAGTGACCTACAATGTCACCGAACCGACAGATGTTGTTATAGTTGATATTACGAATAAAAAAGGCGAAAATATTACAGAACCGGGCGGTCAGAAGGTGACTGTTACTGTCCCGCGCGCACAGCAGCCGGTGACGGTTTTTATTCCCGTGACAAACGAAAAAGGTGACGATGTAACAGGCTCCGACGGCTCTAAAGCCCTCGAACCCATTCCCGCCAACCCTGATTCTTTCCCGGTGCGAAAAATAACCACACGCTTCGCGAAAACCTATGGCGGCAGCCTTAACGACTATTTTTCCGACTGCATAGCTCTGAATGACGGAAATTTTCTCGCTCTCAATGTTTCGGTATCCTATGACAAGGATTTGAGCGAGTCGGCAAAGCTCTTCAAAACACCTGTTTCGACTATCATAAAATACGACACACGCGGAAATATCATATGGCAGAAAGCCTTCGGCGGCAACGCCGGGCTGACCCTCGAAAGTCTATGCGAAACACCTGAGGGTGACATAACGGCAGTCGGGTATTCAAAATCGACAAACCTCGCGAGTGAAAATCACGGTGATTATGACGCGGTACTTTTGAAGCTTGACAGCAGCGGAAATCAGATTTATCTCAAGACCTTCGGCGGCTCGCTCACAGACAGCTACACCTCTCACACCGTAACAGGCGGTTATATTTACGCAGCGGGTTTTTCCTTTTCAAAAGACGGAACGCCCGGAAAATCCGACAACAGCGGCTGCGCGGTATTCACGAAATATAAGCTAGCGGACGGAGAAATGATTTTTACAAAAACCTTCGGCAGCGGCGGCGACAGGATTGAAAAGATAGTCCCTGATAAGTCCGGCAATATTTACTGCGCCGGTATTCTCAGTGAGCAGTCAAATCTTTTTACGACACGCGGCAAAACTGACAGTTTTGTGCTAAAGCTTGACGCTAATGGCAATCAGCTCTTCAAAACTCAGCTGGGAGGTTCAAAAACGGATAATTTTACTGCTGTTACGCCAGCGCTTGACGGCGGATGTGTTGTCGCGGGAAGAAGCGAATCCGACGACGGTGATTTTTCTCTGCAGTCAAACAGGGGCGGCGCCGACGCTTTTATCATAAAGCTCAGCGACAGCGGAAAAATTGACTGGATTAACGAATGCAGGGGCTTTTATGACGATGAATTGACAGATATTATAACCACTGACAACGATTATATCGCAGTCGGCTATTCACGCTCAAAGAACCGCAACATGTCACCCTGCGGCAATCGCGGCGGCAGTGACGCCATAATCGTGAATTTCGACAGCAGCGGCAATATCAAACGTATTCAAAGCTTCGGCGGCTCCTATGACGATTCTTTCCGCGCGGTTTGTTGCTCACAGGGAATTATTTTTGCCGCCGGAAGCAGTCTTTCGGACAACACCGACCTCTACAGCCTCACTCCTTCAAGCAACACACAGTTTGCAATTGGTCTTGTTGCAGCTTTTAATAATTAATTTATATAAAGGAAAGATTAACACTGATGAAAAAGGAACTGAACCGTATTAAACGAATCCCGGCAAAGCATCTTTATTTGTGGTGGGCAATCAGAGCGGCGCTGCTCACTTACAGCATTTTCGGAATATTCACAAATAATACTACATATTTCTTAATGGGCTTGTTCGCTATTGCTTTCACCCATTTATGGGATATGTTTCAGCTCTTCGGAGGGAAATCATTTATCACGAGGGTTTCCTACACGACACAGACGGCGCTGAATATCTTCATTTTTTTCGGTACCTGTGTGGGTCCCCTGCTTAACGATAAAACCGATTTTTTATATGCGGATGTAATTATGCATTTTGCCGCAGGGCTTGTTGCATCAACCTGCGGATACGATTTTGCGGTGGTTGTTCAAGGGCGCAAACGCCCCCTCAGCGCGGCTCTCGCCTCGCTTTTCTGCCTCGGTTTTTCGCTCGCCATAGCTGTCGGCTGGGAATTTTATGAATTTTCGATGGACAGAATTTACGGTTATATGCTGCAGACCTCGTCTGTACTGAGCGAAAAAGGTCTTGTTGACACAATGTTTGACTTTATCTGGTGCTCGCTTGGCTCGCTGGTCGGAATGTTCTCAATGGCATTTTTCAGAAATGGCATTATCGGTAAAAACCGCAAGGAGCTCAGGGCAAAAATCAAAGCGCAAGCTAAAAAGAACCGCGCGGATGAGCTGGCTTTAATTGATGAGGATTAAATTATTTTTTGAGAGATAGGTGACATAATGCAAAAAAAGGTTATTATTTCAGTCGACAGTCCGTCCGACATTAATAAAAGCTTTCAAGAAGAAAAAAAGATAGACGAGGTGGTGCCGCTCCATATTATTCTGGGTGAGGATTCCTTTGATGACGGAGTCACTCTGAACGTAGATGAGATGCTCGATTTTTATGACAGGACCTCTATACTGCCTAAAACCAGCGCGGTTTCTATCGATGAATATAAATCGGTTTTTAAAAAATATCCCACAGATGAATATGAAATTGTCCATATTTCGCTCTCCTCAAAAATATCTTCAACCCATTTTAACGCGGTCATGGCAGCTAAGGAATGCGGTAATGTCTTTGTTGTGGACAGTGAAAACTTATCACTGAGCATTGCCCTGCTGACACTTTTCGCCCTTGATTTAAGGGACAGCGGTATGCCGGCGAGAGAAATTTCAGAGGAACTCGCAAGACGAAAAAGCAATATAAAAACAGCCTTTATCCTTGACAGCCTTGAATTTCTGCACAAGGGCGGACGCTGCTCTTCTATTGCTGCGCTCGGCGCGAATCTTTTAAAAATCAAGCCCTGTATAGTCATGGAGGAGGGCTCCTTGTCACTCGGGAAAAAATACAGGGGCAAGCTGGAAATGTGTCAGAACGAGTATATCGCTGACCGCCTCGCCGCTTATGACAATATAGATAAGTCACGGATTTTCATAGGCTACACCAGCGGAATGGACGAAAAGCATCTGAATAATATAAAATCAGAAATAAAAAAGCAGGGCTTCGCTGAAACATATACAATGCAGGTCGGCTGCACGATAACTGCTCACTGCGGCAGAAACACCTTCGCGATTTATTTTTCTGTCAAATAAACCGCATAAAGCGCAGTGTAACAATAACCTTTTTTACACAGTACCATAGCCTTTCATAATATTTTTCAAACAAAATTTATGCCTGCTGATTTATAAGTCAGCAGGCAGTTACTATATTGCAGTGTTAATTGCAGTCGCAGCAGTCATTGTCCTTGCGGAAACCATATCCGTCATGATTATCATAACAATCATTCTTTTCACAGCAGTCATTATCTCTGTGACATCCGCAGTCATTGTCGCAACAGTCATTATTTCTGCGGCATCCGCAGTCATTGTCGCAGCAATCATTATCTCTGCGGCAGTCGCAGTCATTGTCGCAGCAGTCATTATTTCTGCGGCAGTCGCAGTCGTCATGCGCGGCGTCAAGAATCATGCAAAGACCCTTCTCAATACACATAACGCCTTCCTCCAGCTCCTTGACGGCGCAGCAGGTATTGCAGCAGTAAGCGGCTTTTATCCCGCAGGCGATGTTTTTGAGACCTTTTTCGATAAGGCACAGGGCTTTTTCGATTTCACAGTTATCAAGACAGCATTCGCATATAAGGCACTTAATTTTATTGAAGTAATGGAAAAATTTATTCAGTCCTTTGTTGATGTCCTGAAGAGCGCAGCAAACCTTGCAGCATCTCAGATCCTCAATTCCCATTTTTATGCAGTCAAGCGCCTCCATAGCGCATTCGACAGCCTTAGCAAGACTCTTTTTACAGCTCTTGCAGCAGCATTTTTTATTAAAGCATTTATTACACATAAACTAACCTCCTTCCTTTTTATAGAACGTTTCCATGTTTCACGAAGCTTTTCGTACAGCCTCAATAACAGTGTATCAACAATTTCAAATTAGGTTACAAAAAAACATACAAGCTAAATAAGCTGTAAATTGTAAGTGTACAAATTTATTAAACAAAATTTATAAAATGGGGTATTTTTGTTTACAAAGCTGTTAAAATGTAGTAAAATAAAATAAATTCTAAAGTAGAGGAAGGGTCGTATGAAAAAAGCTATATCAATAATATTGGCGGCGATTATGATGATTTCGGTTTTCAGCATACCACTATCAGCAGTAGCGGAAGAGATAAGCCCGCGGCTACTCGGCATTTACGGCGACAATATGCTCTTTGCTCAGAAAAAGGACATAGTGCTTGCCGGCTACGCGCCTGTCGGCTCAAAAATCCACGCAAGCCTCATAAAAGGCGGCGAAACATTAGCTACCGGCTTCGGCTCGGCGGACAGCACGGGTCTTTTTACCGTTGTTCTTGACGGCATGAACGGCGGCTACGATGAATACAGTATCGAGCTGTATTATAACAGCCAAACCTTCGCGACGCTTAAAAATGTCGTGTTCGGCGAGCTGTGGCTGGCGAGCGGACAGTCCAATATGCAGTACGGCATGATTCAGAGCGTCAAGGGTTATGATGTGGTTACCAATGACGCGGGCGACGACAATATACGCGTACTGGAGGTTCCCGCCTACCCCGAATATAACGGCTCAGGCTCTAATATCCCCTTTTCGGCTCAGGAGGATATAAAAGGCACTTATTGGTACCGCGCTTCCGATAACAGCAGGCTCGGCGGCTGCAGCGCCGTGGCATACTTTTTTGCCGAAAAACTTAGAGCAGAGCTCGATATGCCAATAGGCATTCTGAACGCTTCCCTGGGCGGTTCTTCAATTTATACCTGGCTCTCTCGAGAAGATATTGACGCGACGCCCGCAGTAAAGGATTTTCTCACAAAAGAAAAGAAATATATAACTGAGGGTAAATGGAACAGCACAACCCCAGACCCGCACCAAAATATGACCTCGAATTTCAATAAAAAAATCTACCCTCTGCGACACCTTACACCCTGCGGTGTTATCTGGTATCAGGGAGAGACAAATATTTCGGCTCCGAATGAATACAAGGATGCCTTCAATCTCATGCAGAGCAGCTACAGCAAGCTTTTCGGCTATCAGGACACACTCATCCCCTATGTTTTCACTCAGCTCGCAAGCTTCCATTACGGAAATGACGAAAACGCGATGAATCTCGTGGGGAACTTCAATATCATGCTCAGCGAGCTGCAGAATCAAGAAAAAAGCTCAAGAGCAGTCACGTCAATTTATGATGTTGACCTTGAGTGGGACACAAATAAAATAGCTCCCAATCTTGGCTATGTCGGTGCGATTCACCCGATTACAAAGGCTCCTGTCGGCGAAAAAATGGCTTTCGCGGCTCTCGGGCTTGTTTACGGCAAGCGCGAGAGCTATACTGCTCCCTTCGTGAAATCGGTGAATATTGCCGACGGCAAGGTCGAAATCAGCTTTGAGAGTGTGGGCGACGGTCTTGTTATAAAGCCCCTCGGCAATGATGCTCAGGACTTACCGGTTGAAACGCCGCTTTACGGCTTCACGGTTGCCGGCAAAAACGGCTTCTATATCGAGGCAAAGGCTGAAATCAAGAACAGCGACACAATTGTGGTGTGGCATGACAGCATTAAGGAGCCCGCAAGCGCCGCATACGCTTATAGTGAAGCAAATTTATACTCAAACCTCTTTGCCAGCGAGAACGGTGAGCCTACACTGGGCGTTTCCGCATTTATAACAAAGAGGCTTGACGGCGCGAGATACACTCAGGACAGGTACTGGACGACCTGTGATATTGCGGAGCTTTGGCACCCCTTCACTGACCCGAAATTCCTTCCCGCCTTCAAGGTTAATTCCGGCAATGCTGAAGCTGCGATTGATTTCGGCGTCAAAAAGAGCGGCTCGGGTTCACTGAAAGTCGATTATAAAAACTCTGAAACAGTATCAATAAGCCCTGTCCTCAAGGAAGACGGTAAATCGCTGCCTTCGATATCGAAGCAGTATAACGAATATGACTCAGTTACCATTTCGGTTATGAATACCTCCGACAAGCCTCTGAAATTTGAAGGCTTCAGATTCTACCTGAACTCAAAGCTCTGGGCGTCTCCGGCGGCGGATATTGCCTCGATTCCCTCTGACGGCGAATGGCATACTATAAAGCTTGACCTCAATAAACTCAAATGTAACATCGGTTTTTCTCTCGGGCGTTACATGCTTGTAAACGTTGAGGACATTGAGCTTGTGTTCAGCGGCGGGGCAGCTCCGGGCACCTTCTATATTGACGAAATCGATTTCTCAGCCGCGAATGACACGAAAATCCCACAGCTAACACGGACTATAAATTCAATAATGGCAAAAGTAATCCTGTTTTTCATAAACCTTTTTGATTAAAAAGCTAAACAACCTCTGTGAGTTTTTTACTCACAGAGGTTGTTTGATATACAATTTATTGGCTATGAATTGAGTTCATGGAAGCATGAAGAGGATGATATTGACTGGTCAGACAGATTTCCAAAACCGGGTCCTCCGATTAACTACCCTGACGGAGCACCCTTATTCAAATATTATGAAAGGGGTAAAAATAATATGTCTAAGCTTGTTTGATCAAACACTCCGGAAGATAATCGTTTTAAATCAATCAGTGATTTTAAATGGTGTATCATACATGGCGGCGAAATTGCGCTTGATTGGAATGGAAAATGTTACCATATTATTCCAGAAAATAATGGAATAGTAATTTATGAAGCATTTAAAGAAGAAACTGAAGTAAAATGTAAAGATGCTGATGAGGTCTTAGAGTATATTATTGACGGTGTAAGTTTACGCAGCATTATTACACAAATTGAGGTAACAGACAGAACTGTTTAAACACAGAAGCCCTGGCTTAGAGCTAGGTAAAGTTTGAAACACTCTAACCTCCTTAGAAGCAAAAAAAGACTACCACAAACAAAGCCGTCAAAGACAGCCAAAAAAAAACAAAGAATTAAGCTTTGGAAATAATATACCCCTGCCTTTGAAGGATAAAAATAGCTTGTTCG
>JAVBNH010000018.1:0-54988 GCA_031551635.1 Oscillospiraceae bacterium
TGTTAATATCCGCACAGCGATTCCGACAGTCCTGAAAACCTGTCACCTGTATACTGATTCCCTGTTAATATCCGCAAAGCGATTCCGACAGTCCTGAAAACCTGTCACCTGTATACTGATTCCCTGTTAATATCCGCCCATAGCTAAAGAAAGAGCGGCATAATCTCCAATGCTGTCACCAAGGCTCGCGGGAACTATTTTACAGACTTCCCGTGAATAAGAAATGGCTTCTGACGCAATTATCGGTGCGATAAGTTCATTGAACATCTCAGTATTTCGTTCGTAAATACTGCCGATAACAATAAGCTCCGGATTTAGTATATCAATGAGAATCGATAGAGCGAGACCGAGCTTTTTTCCACAGCGCCCGTAAACTGACTTCGCGAAAGCATCGCCGTCCTTTGCGGCAATAGCGAGGCTTTTTGCGGTTATTTTTTCGATATTGTCAAAAAGAGGTGAGCTTTCATTATTTTCAAGCGCAGCCAAAGCCATCGTTTTCGCCATTTTTGCTATGCCGCCGCCGCTGCAGAAACCTTCAAATGAACCTTCTTTTCCAAAACCCTCCGGACCTTCATCAGCTAGCCTGATATGTCCTACCTCACCCGCCATGTCGTTTGTACCTGAATACAAATGACCGTCAAGAATTAATCCAGCACCCATACCTGTCCCGAAGGTTAGGAATATAATATTTTTATAACCCTTTGCCGCGCCGAAACGCCATTCGGCGACAGCGCAGGCATTAGCATCGTTTTGCAGCATTGTGTCAACGCCGTATTTTTCGCGAAACATACTTACAATCGGAATATCAATCCATCCGGGCAGATTCGGAGGAGATTTAATCAGTCCCGCGCGGCTATCAAGCGGTCCGCCGCAGCTGATTCCTATTCCTCTGAGGTCATAAATCTCAATATTGTTTCTCAGAAGAAGTATATCAACGCAGTTCATCAGCTCGTCGATAACCTCCGACGGTGAGCCTTTTGAAGCAGTGTCAAAGGCTATTTTATCAATAATTCCGTCGCTTATTTTATCGCTGCCAAGCACTGCTGCACATTTTGTGCCGCCGATATCGATGCCTATATAATACATTAACTTAATTCCCTTCATTTATTATTCTATACTAACAAAATCCTTAATGTTTTTATAAGTAACCTCCCCGATTCCCTTAACATTGAGCAGCTGCCGGATTGCAGTGAAGCTGCCGTTTTCTTTTCTGTAGTCAATTATGGCTTGAGCTTTGACCTCCCCGATGCCTGTGAGGGTCATCAATTCCTCCAAAGTCGCAGTGTTAATATTGATTTTTTTGCTTTGAGCGCTCTGTGATTGCGCGGCGGTTGAGGGTTCTGTTGTATTATTTTCAGATAAAATTGCGGCAGCGGCAACGACATTTTCACCGCCTGTTGTGTTTTCATTTTCAAAATGAATACTTATGCCGGTTTGGCTTTCTTTTTCGCTCTTCAAGTCCTCGAGAGGTATCAGCCACATATTATCAGCAATTTTTACTATACTGAAAATTGCCGCGACACTTAAAATCATAATAGTAGCGGCGATAATCACAGAACTTTGATTGATTTTGTTTTTCGGTTTTGACAAAACATCACCTTTTCGTTCACATTTCGCATGTTTTAATTATTGAAAAGATTATTTTGCAGCTCTAAAAGCTTTTTTTTACGCTCGGTTGTCGCGGTTTTGTCCACAATAAATCCGCTTTCTTCTTCAAAAAGCAAAATATCGCCTTCCCGCAGCGGCGAAGGAAGGGCACTAAGGGGAATGTCGGTAAAGCTGCCATCAGGATTTTCTACTTTTGCAATTTCCCCTTCTATTCTGTCAACAGAATATATTTCTTTCAAATAAACCACTCCATAAAGCGAAAATTTTATTTTTCGAATTCTGTTTTGCTCGTGCTGATGTCAATATGCGATGATTTTTCGGTAAATGAAAAAACTATATCACCGTTATAATCGGTTCTGTATGTTTTTATATTGAGATTCTTCAAGGTTTTCAATGTATTCCCGTTCGGATGATTGTATGAATTTCCGTCACCGCAGCAGATAACAGCATATTCCGGCGAAACCGCGCTGAGAAATTCCTTGCTTGAGGAGGTGCTGCTGCCATGGTGAGCGACCTTAAGAATATCCGCCGATAAATCCGCGCCGCTGTCAAGAAGCCTGTTTTCGGCAGCGTTTTCAATATCTGCGACAAATAAAACTGATTTATCTTCATAATTTAGCTTAAAAACAACGGACATATTATTAAGCTCGCTGTCGTCCTCGAGAGGAGATAGGACGGAAAATTTAATGTCTCCGAATTCATAAGCATCGCCCGGATTTGCCGCGAGAACGCTTGCGCCGCTCTTTTGCAACGCGCTGAGAAAGTCCTCATACACATTGGTTGTCGGGATATTTTCCGCTGAGAGCTTCGGCATTATTACGCTTCCTATTTCAAAAGTACGCATAACCTTTATCAGTCCGCCGATATGGTCGGAATGTGGATGCGATGCGACAATGCAGTCAATTTTTGTGATACCTTGATTTCTGAGGTAATTTATAAGTTTTTCACTTTTGTCTCGTTCGCCGCCGTCAATAAGCACCGAAAAATCCCCTGATTTTATTAGAGCGCTGTCACCCTGACCGACATCAATAAAATGAACGCTGAGCGAGGCTTTTACTTCCTCGGTTTTCTCGGCTAATCCAAGCGACTGCTGTATTTTATTCCATGAGGGTAAATTGAGCCCCAGCTTAGCGGAAAAGGTAAAGAGCAAAGAAACGCTCATGAGCAAAAGAATCAAAGAGGAGAAAAGGGCGGTTTTGTTAATGTTTTTTCTTTTTTGAGCCATTTTTAGACGCCGCCTTTGCTTTCTGATTGTCTCTAATGCTGACAGGATTTGATTTTGGGTTGTTTATTAAACAATCCTTTGAATTTCCTATTAAATCTAACCGTCTAGCGGTTTTGAGAGCCTCAATTACCAAATGGTGATTTTTTGGCTCATAATATTGTATTAACGCTCGCTGCAAGGCTTTTTCATTCATGGTTTTCGGTACAAAAACCTCGCTGAGGGTATATGGGTCTAGCCCTGTGTAAAACATTGCCGTTGATATTGTTCCGGGAGTCGGATAAAAATCCTGAACCTGCTCCGGGCGGATTTTATTATGTTTCAGGAATAAAGCAAGCTCAACCGCGTCGTTTATTGTCGAGCCGGGATGTGACGACATGAGATAAGGTACTATATACTGCTCAAGATTCGCTTTTTTTGAAAGGGAAAAATACTGGGCTGAAAATTTTAAATAAGCTTCAATATGCGGCTTGCCCATTTTGTCAAGAACCGCGCTTGAGCAATGCTCCGGCGCAACTTTGAGCTGTCCGCTGATGTGATATTTCACAAGCTCTGCAAAAAATTCCTGATCCTTATCAAGCAGGAGGTAATCATACCTCACTCCAGAACGTACAAACACCTTTTTTACACCGTCTATGGCTCTGACAGAGCGCAGAATGTCAAGATATTCGCTGTGGTCAACCTCAAGATTAGCGCAGGGTTCCGGCGCAAGGCACTTTTTATTTTTGCACAATCCCGAACTCTTCTGCTTTTCGCAGGAAGGTTTTCTGAAATTCGCTGTGGGGCCGCCTATGTCATGAATATATCCTTTGAAATCAGGCATTTTTGTCAGCAAGGTTGCTTCCTTTAAAATAGATTCCTTGCTTCTGACTGTTATGCACCGTCCCTGATGAAAGGCCAGAGAGCAAAAATTACACGCCCCGAAGCAGCCACGATTGTGCGTTATTGAGAATTTAACCTCTTCTACAGCGGGTACACCGCCGACATCTTTATATGAGGGATGAAAGTCCCGTATGAAGGGCAGTTCGTAAATCCTGTCCAGCTCCTCAGTCATAAGAGGCGGCATAGGAATATTCGCGACAAGCATTTTTTTGTCATGCTTCTGCTTTATAAGCTTCCCGCGGATGTGGTCGTGTTCCTCGTTTTGAATTCTGACAGAAACAGCGTATTCGCGTTTTGAGACTGACACATTCGCAAGCGAGGGGCATTCAGCGCCGTAAAGAGGGGTATTTATCGGGTCGGTCAAATAACATGTGCCTTTTATATCGGTCATGCTGCTGATTTTTTCACCCTGTGACAACCGCCGCGCAATCTCCCGTGTCTGATTCTCCCCCATTCCGAAAACAAGCAGATCGGCTGCTGAGGAATAAAGAATTGATGGAAGAATTTTATCAACCCAATAATCATAATGAGCAAAACGCCGCAGTGATGCTTCAAGACCGCCAATAATAACGGGAATATCTCCGTAGGCTCTGCGAATGAGAGAACAATATACATCGACTGCTCTATCAGGGCGCAAGCCGGATTTGTTGCCTGGTGAGAAATAATCATTGCTTCGTTTCTTTTTAGCGGCGGTATAATGAGCGACCATGCAGTCTATATTTCCCGATGAGACAAAAAAGCCAAGCCTTGGTCTGCCGAAACGGCTGATATCATCAAGGGTATCCCAACGCGGCTGTGAGAGAAAACAGACCCGGAAGCCTTCAGACTCAAGCAGTCTCGTGATTATCGCCGCGCCGAAGCTGGGGTGGTCAACATAAGCGTCACCGGAAACAAAGACAAAATCCGCCTCAGCCCAGCCGCGTTCTTGCATTTCTGTTTTATTAATCGGTAAAAACATATTTTACGCTTTCATTTCAATTCTAATTATAATAGGAAAAGCTATTCGGAATCGTCCTCGTCTTCATATTCCTCAAAATCATCAAAGGGCGGCTCGTCGTCATCATCTTCGTCAACCGCATCAAAATCCTGAGTGTCCTCAAGGTCAATTATCTCATCGATTTTTTTATGTATTTCAGTAGCTTTCGCAGGTTTCCCGGTATCCTCGTCATCCTCCACAAAGGATTGCAGCTCGAACCATTGCTGCCGGTTATACAAGACTTTTCGCGGCTTGCTGCCCTCATTCGGACCGACAAAGCCCTGCTCCTCCATTATGTCCATGTATCGTCCCGCCTTGGAAAAACCGAGGCTGAGCTTTCGCTGCAGCGATGATATAGAACAGCTTTCAGGGTTTTTTACAACAAAATCAATAGCTTTCATGAGGATTTCGTCATTTCGGAATGAAATATTTTCGCCGTCATTCTTTTTATCGCTGTCACCCTTTTTCTTCTCCTGAACCGCCTGCCGCTCGATTTCTTCCTGAATTTCTTCATCATATTCACCGCTAAGCTGGTTCTTAATAAAATTAACCGCGGTTTTTATTTCGTTATCAGAAACAAAACACCCTTGTACTCGCAGGCTTTTCTGATTTCCGACAGGGCAGAAAAGCATATCGCCGTTACCGAGCAGCTTTTCCGCTCCGGCTGAGTCTATAATTGTTCTCGAATCTATCTGCGAGGAGACGGATAACGCTATTCTGCTGGGTATATTCGCCTTGATAAGACCGGTTATAACATCGACTGAAGGACGCTGAGTGGCAACGACAAGATGCATTCCTGCCGCTCGTGCCATCTGCGCAAGCCTTGTTATCGATTCCTCAACCTCGTTTGAGGCGACAGCCATCATGTCTGACAGCTCGTCAATTATAATCACAATTTGTGGCATTTTTTTATATTCATCGTTTTCATTGCAAAGCTCGTTATATGCCGTAATGTCGCGCGCGCCGCTGTTGTTTAGGATTTTATAGCGGCTAATCATTTCGGTTACCGCCCAGGCGAGGGCGCCGGCAGCTTTGCGCGGATCGTTAACCACAGGCACCAATAAATGCGGAATACCGTTGAAAACAGAGAATTCAACCTGCTTCGGGTCAACAAGCAGCAGCTTGACCTCATCCGGTGTCGCGTTATATAAAATGCTCATTATAAGCGTGTTCAGGCAAACGGATTTACCTGAACCGGTCGTTCCGGCAATTAGCAAGTGGGGCATTTTCGCGAGGTCGGCGCAAACGCAGTTTCCCGCAATGTCCTTTCCCAGAGCGACAGTCAGCTTGCTCTTCGATTTGCGGAATGCTTCAGAATCAAGAATTTCACGGATTGCGACAGTCACTCTTCCCTTATTCGGGATTTCAATGCCGATTGCGGATTTATTCGGAATCGGTGCCTCGATTCTGACTCCTGCCGGCGCTGCGAGATGAAGCGCGAGATCGTCAGCAAGGCTTGTAAATTTACTGATTTTTACTCCCGGAGCAGGCGCGACCTCATATCTTGTTACTGATGGTCCGGGGACGACATCAATGATTCGGGCGTCAACATTAAAGCTCGAGAGCGCATTAATGAGTTTTTCACCGTTTGAAAGAAGCTCTTCACGATTCTGGGTAGTTTTTCCGCCGTTTTCAGGCAGCTTCAGAATTTCGAAAGGCGGTAAGTGATAATCCTTTAAGGAATCCTCATCCTCTGCTTCCGGAATTATTTCAAATTTTGTATCTTCAGAATCCTTGTCCTGTTTTGCTTTGGATTTTTTCACAGGTGGTTCCTCCGGAACTGTTGAAGTCTGAGGTTCAACCTGATTTATTGAATTCGGAGTTTTTACATTCTGGCTTTTTGTGCGGTGAAATACCTCAACCACGGGGATTTCCGTGCTATCCTCAATATCAGTAAAAAAGTCGTCAAGCTTTTTTTCGCCAGGGTTGTCCTGCATCGCGCCCAAAATCTCCAGAATTTCTTTTTCCCTGGAGGTTCTTAACGGCTGAGTGGTGTTTTTTGGCTGTATATTTGCCTTTTCATCATTAACAGTTTTTCTGACAGCTCTGCCGAATTTGTCGATTGACATATAATCCGTAACGGCCGGTTCTTCATCCAAATCGCTGAAGTCATGATTCCTGTGGATAAAAATATCCTCCTCCTCAGCGAATGGATTCCTGTCGATTCTGGGTCTTTTTATTTTTTCGCCTTCCTCGCGTTCTATGCGTTGGTCCTTTCTCTTTTGCTGTAAATCACCAAGCTTTTTGCTTGTGTTTTCCCCTGTTTTTACAACCGTTTTCCCGATAGAGAGATATAAACCCTTTATCCTCGAGGAAAAGAGCAGGGCGAGAGAAACAAATATTAAAACTGTGATAATTATCACTGCGGGGGGCTTTGTGTGGCTTATCATCATCAGCGCCGAGCCGATAATAGCCGAAAAAATACCGCTTGCGGTCTTTTCTCCGGTTTCACGAAATTTATAAAATGAGTCATGAACGAGGGTTGAAAATGTCGTTTGCTCTTCGATTTTATTTGTGAATATATGTACTGCCGCGCCTATTAACAGCACGAAAAAGACAAGCTCCGCAAATTTTATCAGCGAATCCTTGAGCGGCTTCGCTGTCATTATAAGAACGGCAAAAAAGGTCAAGGCGCCGCAATACAGATAAGATGTGAAGCCCCAGAGCCCAAAATGCAGCTCGCGGAGCTTGTCCCACAGACTGTTACCGTTTCCGGAAAAAAGAGAAATGCTTAAAAATAATATTGCATATACAAATATTGCAGTAGCGACATGCTCTGCGCTGAAACCGAAAATTTTCTTTTCACTCGAAACAGTGTCATTCTCCGGCGCGATAACTTCTTTCTTTTTTACAGTCTGCTGTTTATTTGCGCCGTTTTTTGGTGGAGCAGTATTCTTTTTAGGCGTGCTCTGCGGCGTTTTTTTATCAGCCATTTATTTTCCTCCATGAAATTTATAATTACTTTACAGCAAAATTAACAATAATTGTTATAAGCCCGATTGCAAGGCAATAGTAGCCGAAATATTTAAAAAGGTCTTTTTTTATGACAATGCGAATGAGCTTTATAGCAAGAACACCTGTCACTGCGGCTACGATTACGCCGAAAAATATAGGGAAAAACTCAAATTTCGCACCAGTTTCGACCGCGTCCTTAAGCTCAACCATATTAGCCGCCAGGATAGCCGGAATGCCGAGAATGAAGGAATATTTAACCATGTAATCCTTCCTCACTCCGAGCAGCATACCGCTGCCTATAGTCGCGCCTGAGCGGGAAATTCCGGGAAAACCCGCGGCAATCATTTGAGCGAGACCTATTATAAGCGCGAAAACCGAGTTCATCTTATAGTGCTTTTTCAGCCTTCCGCTTCTGTAATCAGCGGCTATGAGCAATATCCCCGTGAAAATAAAGCAAATCCCTTCAGCTAAAATACTGTCGTCCTCGGAAAATATCGCAAGCTTATCAATGAGATTCTGTGAGTTGCCGACAGGCATCAGAAGAATCAGGAGCGGGACACAGGAAATTATGAACATTAGTAGCATCCGCCTGTTTTCACTCAAATCCTTGAAAGAGAATTTGCCCGTAAAAATATCTTTAATTATAGCTAAAGCTTCCGCGAGCAGCTCGGCAATTGTTTTATAAAAACAGATAAAAACCGCGAGAAGTGTGCCTATATGTAAGAGGACTGTAAACAAAAGCGAGTCCTCGCCTGCAGTCCCGAATAAATGCTGAAACAATGATAGGTGTCCGCTGCTGGAAATCGGTAAAAATTCAGTCAGCCCCTGAACAATGCCTAGAATTATTGCTTTAATAATGTTCAAAACAAATCACTCCGTAACCGTTTGTCTTTGCTCTCTGTTTGTTTTTATCTGTGAGTACAGGCACTCAAGCGCGTCCGAAAGTGAGCCAAGCTTATCAATTAAACCCTCATCAACCGCAGACTGACCGTTGAGCACTGTTCCCACGTCCATGACCAGCTCCCCTGTCGCCAGCATCAACTCCCGAAATCGCTCAGGCTTCATCCCCGAGTTTGAGGATACAAAGCGGACGATTCTCTCCTGCATATTCTCGAAATATGACAGTGTCTGCGCAATTCCCAAAACAAGCCCATTCATTCGCACAGGGTGAATTGTCATAGTTGAGGAGGGTGTTATAAATGAACGCTTCGCCGCGACAGCGAGAGGAACCCCAATTGAATGACCGCCGCCCAAAACAAGTGATACTGTCGGTTTCTTCATTCCGGATATAAGTTCGGCTATAGCTAGCCCCGCCTCAATATCCCCTCCGACTGTATTGAGCACAATCAAAAGTCCCTCAATCTCTGAGCTTTCCTCAATCGAGACCAGCTGAGGAATCACATGCTCATACTTTGTGCTTTTGTTCTGCGCCGGAAGAATAACGTGACCCTCAATCTGCCCGATTATCGTCAGACAGTGAATAATGTGCCCGCCTTTATTTATCGCAATCATCCCGGTGTCCTGAATCTGCGCGGAAGCCTCGGATTCATCAAGCATTTCCTCTGAGTTATCAGGATTAAGCTCAGGTGCGCAAGGATTAGGTATAGTAGTCTCTCCGTTTATATTTCTCAAATTTTTATTCATATTCTGCCCCTTTTTTTATACTATACTAACTAGGGTTTTCAAAAGGACAAAATATATTCAAACATTTATATTCAATTTTTTAGCGGTTTATTACTTTAACAAGTGTTCAACAAGAACTTTTAATCCAATAAGAATCAGAATAACGCCGCCGCATAACTCCGCGGGGGATTTATATTTGCTGCCGAAGGATTTTCCGATTCTGACACCGAGCATTGAAATAACGAGAGTTGTACAGCCGATTAATGCCACGGTGGAATAAATATTTACATTCATAAGAGCGAAGGAAATACCGACCGCGAGAGCGTCAATGCTTGTTGCGAGAGCAAGGACAAGCATTTTTGCGGGCTTTAATGAATAGGAATTTTCGTCCTTCTCCTCCTTGCCGCGGCTTTCTTTTATCATATTTATACCGATAACGGCGAGCAGAGCAAACACTACCCAGTGGTCAAAGCTTTCGATGTATTTAACAAAACGTGAGCCGACAAAAAAGCCGATAAGCGGCATTAATGCTTGAAAAACTCCGAAATAAAGTCCGACGCTCAGTGTTTGATGAAATTTTATTTTTTTTATGGAAAGCCCGGTGCAGACCGCGACAGCAAAAGCATCCATCGACAGGCTTACGGCAATCAAAAAAAGCTCAAAAAATGACAATTCTTAATTCATTCCTTTGATTTATTTCAATTCGTGAATAAACAGTCCGCTTAAAAGCTTAGGCTCAAACCATGTCGATTTCGGCGGCATAACCTGATTGGAGTCAGCAATCGCCATTAAATCGTCAAGAGTTGTCGGGAACATCGAAAAAGCCGCAGCCATTCCGCCGTCAACACGTCTTTCAAGCTCCTCAAGCCCTCTGATGCCGCCGACAAAATCGATGCGCTTGTCTGTGCGGGGGTCGCTGATTCCAAAAACAGGGGCAATAACATTGTCTTGAAGTATAGACACATCAAGCCTTGCGACTGGGTCACACTCATCAATAATTTCGGGTTTTGCCGTCAGCTTATACCATTTTTTATCAGTATAAAATCCGAAGGTATGCTTTTCCTCAGGCTTATAGCAGCCGCCGCCGGTATATTCGGAAATAATAAAATTTTCACCAATTTTTTCAAGCAGCTCCTGCTTGGTCATGCCGTTATAATCCTTCAATAAGCGGTTATAATCCATAATCGCAAGGTCGTCGCTCTTAAAAATGACCGCCAAAAAGAAGTTAAATTCCTCTTCACCGGTATAGTCAGGATACTGCTCTCTGCGCATACCCGCGACTTTTACAGCTGAGGCGGCTCTGTGGTGACCGTCGGCAATATACAAGCACTCTATCTTTGCGAATTCTTCAACCAGCGCGTTTATATCTCTGTCGTCACTGATAAGCCAAACTATATGCCGTATCCCTTCATCAGTAGTGAAATCGTACTCGCTTTCTAAGGCGGTATATTTTTCGACAATAGCATTGATTTTGTCTTTTGAGCGATATGTCAGGAATATGGGACCGGTATTTGCGTCACAGGTATCGACATGTCTGATTCTGTCAGCTTCCTTGTCAGCTCGTGTAAATTCATGCTTTTTTATATTGTTGCACAGATAGTCGTTAACGCTCACGCATGCGGCAATACCGGTTTGACGGCGGCCGTTCATTTCCTGAGCGTAAATATATAAGCAGGGCTTCGAGTCCTTTTTTGCGACTCCGTCAGCTTGAAGCTTCAAAAGATTTTCGCGTGCTTTCGCGTAAACCTCAGGGCTGTAAAGGTCTGTGCCCTTCGGCAGGTCAATTTCAGCTTTATCGACATGTAAAAACGAATACGGCTTACCGATGACCATCTGCGCCGCTTCCTCGCTGTTCATAACATCGTAGGGCAGAGCCGCGACCTCGCTCGCGAATTCTTTCAAGGGACGAACCGCCTTAAAGGGTCTCAAAATTGCCATAAACTCAATCCTTTTCAAATTTTATTCAAAATAATCTGCTTCATTAAAATACATATTCTCCTTTGAGGAGAAAAAATACAAGCCTTTTATTTCTTTTCTCAAAACGAGATAATTATTTGAGACAAAAACAGGATAAAATACAGCCGCGTCAAGCAAGACTTTCTCAAGCTTAGAGCAAGCTGAGCTCTTTTCATAAGCGTCGGATAAATTCAGCATACTCTTATAATTTCCGGTATAAATTTCATCAGAATAAGAGAAAATATTATTATTGGAATCCTCTGTAAATATTGACAAATACTCGGTGATGTCGCGCTCAGCAGCCTCGACGGGATAGAAAGCCATTTCATATTTTCCGCTCTTAACCGCCTCACTAAGCTCCTCAAAGGTCTCGACTTCGCTAAGATTTACCGTCACACTCACACCCAGAGCCTTCTGCCATACCTGCAGCTGAGCCTTCATTTGCTGTGAATATTCTTTGAGGGCGATAAGGTTTACCGTGATTCTGTCTGTCGCGAGAAGTGAATAACCCTCCTCGAGATAGCGGCGTGCTTCGGTTTCGTTATATTCGTACGGATATTCAGAAGTAAAAGCTTTCGCTGTGTCGCCTTTACAATAAGGCGGAATGAGCCTTATCGCTCTCTTTTTTTCTGAAAAAACTGAATTATCAGCACTGAGGAAAAAAGCTTTGCGAATATTAGCGTTTGAGAGCTTTTCATTCCCACAATTAAAAATATATGACCAAAGCTTATTTTCGTAGCCGGTAATCTTGTAATCTGACTGGTTTTTAAGCTTCCCCAGTTGATTTTCGTTGATATAAGCGGCTTTTAAATCGCCCTTTTCAAGGTTTTCGACAACCTGATTTTCGTTTTGGTTGCGGTATAAATAGACTGAGTCCGGTTCGGGTGTTCTGTTTCCGGCATAATTCGGATTGCGGTTCATTCTCAGCGATTGATCCTCTTTCCATCTTACAAAATAAAATGGTCCGTTGAAAATCAGATATTCAAGCGACAGTCCGTATCGCCCGCCGCAGGCTTCAAAAAACACCTTATTGCATGGCATGCATATAGGGTAAGTCAAGGCATAAATAAAGTCCGGCTGTGCGCGCGACAAACGTATTTCTAAAACAAAATCCGAAATTGCTTTTACGCCGAGCTCTGAGTTGGAAATGAAGCCACTCATAACATCCTTGGCGTTGAGAATCGCCGAAAGCCGAAGCGAGTCATCAGCCTTAAGCTCACTCGAAACGGCTCTTTGAAAGGCAAAAACAAAGTCGTGAGCGGTGACTCTGTCGTCAAATACTTCTGGCAGCTTGTCGCCTAAGAAGTTTTTCGAAATCTTTGGCAGTAGCCATTTCGCGTCCTCTCTTAAGTAAAAGGTATAAACAAGCCCGTCGGCGGAAATATCGTATTTTGTGCAGAGCGAATTTGCAATTGCACCTGTGGAGTCAACATAGACAAGCCCCTCGAAGCAGTTTATCGAAAGCAGCATTTCACCCTCGCTCTGTGCTATCTGAGGGTCAACACTGCGGATATTCCCTGCTATAGGGTAATACATAAATAAATCCTGTTCCTCACTTTTAGCGCATGCGGCAAGCGAGAAAAAGAGCGAAATTATTAGCAATGCAGAGATAACTCGGGACTTCAAAATATCACCTGTATATAAAAATATCCATCTAATGTGGGTTTGGCTTGCCAAGCCCACAACCCAAGAGTTGTTTTTATTGCGCTTTTAGCCCACTAAGGTACTGATATATTTTACACTTTTTATTTTAAAAAGTAAAGAAGGAATATAGCTAAATTTTGGTTGACTTATCAGAATAATCATGTTATTGTTTATTAAAACGATATAAAAATCAGCTTGTGAGGTAAATGTATAATGATTATCAGCAAAACGAAGGAATATATTTTTGAGAGCGATTCGATAGCGAAAGCCTGCCACGCCTCAACAGTTCTCCCGCTCACGGACGGCAGTATTGTTGCGGCATGGTTCGCCGGCGACAAGGAGAGCGCGGACAATGTGCGCATTTGGGTGTCGAAAAGAACTGAAGGCAAATGGTCTTATCCAATAGCGATTCCCAGCGAAAATAACGAAGCTCACTGGAATCCTGTGCTTGATTTGAAAAACGACGGTACAATTTGTCTTTATTATAAAACCGGAAAAAAGGTTCCGGTCTGGATTACTCGCTACACTCTCTCGCGAGACGGCGGTCTAAGCTGGAGCGAGCCGAAAATCCTCGTGCCCGGCGATAAGAGCGGCGGAAGAGGTCCTGTTAAAAACAAATGCATCCGTCTCTCAAACGGCAATCTTTTAGCGCCCGCTTCAAGCGAGCAGAATCACCAGTGGAAGTCGTTCATGGATTTGTCGCTTGACGACGGCGAGACTTGGCAAAAGCAGAAAACAATCATGCGTCCGACTATAAGCAACGGCATTGTCGGTATGATTCAGCCAACCCTTTGGGAATCGACTCCGGGCAATATTCACTGCCTGCTTCGCACTAATTCCGGGAAAATTTATCGCAGTGACTCGAAAAATTATGGCAGAACCTGGTGCAGAGCATACGCGACGGAGCTGCCGAACAATAACAGCGGTATTGACTGTGTTAAGGATGAAAAGGGTAGAATCTGGCTTCTTTATAATCCCGTTTCAAAAAACTGGGGAGGAAGAAGCCCCCTGACGCTTGCAGTATCGTGCAATAACGGCATAAGCTTTGAAAAAGTTCTCGACCTAGAGACTCAGGAAGGCGGAGAGTTTTCATATCCGGCGATAACAGTAAAAGGCAACCACCTTCATATGGTATATACATATAACCGCAAACAGGTAGCCTATTGGGATATTGAAATTAATTAAGATTTGTAAAAAAATAAATACCGGTCGAAATCAGGATTTTTCCTTTTCGACCGGTATGTTTTATATTGTCGGTTTATTTTCTGCCGGGCAGAGTATCGATAAAGCCTCTGGGACCTACCATTTTATTTATCGCGTTGTCAAGAGTTGTGAAGAAGGAATCAAGCATTTTATCAAAGAATGATTCCGGTGTGGGAGCCTGTCTTTTGCCGAGTTTTACGAGAATATTATTGAGTCTAGTCTCAGCAGCTGAAAAATCCTCAAACGAATCGGTTCCTCTTGTTTTAAAGACTTCTGCGGCAGCAGCGGCGGCTTCAAGCTCAGTCTTATCGCCTGCAGTAAGTCCGCCTGCGTTCAATGTCTGATAAGCCAGTGGTAGAAGGGTGTTATAAAGATTTCTCGCGTTTCTGCCGTCCATAAACTGGGGATAAAAGTCGCTTGAATGGACGTTCGTAATATCATCATTTGAAATAAGGTCAATCGCCAGACGGATAATGATGTCATTGCTGCCGGTTCTCTCATGATCCTGCCCCTTGAAATACCATGTTGTCTCACAGAAATATCCGGCTGAAGCGTCAAGCGTGCCGCTTGGTGAAATATGATTGTGAGAGGGGTCGGAGCAGTAGGTGTTTGCCTGAGTGTAATCTTCGCCTAAGGTTTGCCCGAGCGGTACTGAGAAAGAGTCAAAAGAGGTAGAATTGACATGGATTACGCCGTCAGCGTTGTACTCATCCTCAGACTCAATAAAGTTATAGAAGTTGAAGTCATAATCAACAATGTCAAATACCTTAACGCCGTAATCATCAATAAGAGTTTGCAAATTCGCTTTTCTGTTAAGCTGAGCCTGATGATAAATTTCGGTTCTATTTCTGAGATATTCGAATTCGTCGCCAACAAGATAATTGGCGGCTGCTTCCTCGTAATCATCGCTGGGGCAAAGTGCCCACATGTTTGTGATTTTTCTCAGCTCATTAGAAACGGTTTTGCCGAGGGCGTCAAAGAGGTTTAAAATTGTCTGTTTCGGGTAAAATCTGATGAGTATATTCACAAGATGCCCCATATAGCCGTCTATCAGTCCCGGAAAAAGCGTTGTATATAGCGCATCGTCACCGGTATTAAGCCGTCCTGTGAAGATGTCACCTATGATTTTTGAGCCGTCCACAGCGGGAACGATATAAACGATTTTATTAATAAACGGGTAAACCGATTTTTGTGTCTCAAAAAGTGCGTTTGCGACAGTTCCGCCTAAAGAAATGGGAATCAGGTTGACCTTGTCGTGACCGGTTTCCTTCTTAACAAGCTCTATAAACTGCGCGAGCTCCGCTGCTATATCAAGAATATTTCCGAAGCTGTCATAGGCGAAGAAATAAAGATGATCCTCACCCGCAGTTTCGGCATAGGCATTCAGAGGAATTGTCTTATAAATAATGTCCTGTTCCGCCGGAGTGCAGGCGGCGACACTCTTGTAATATTTATATACCTGATTGTTATAAATATGGTTGCCTTCAAGGTCGCAGGCTGAATACTTCAGCACCTTTTCTCCGAGGGGAAGCAGAGCGTCCGACAGCTTATCATCCTTCTGGCGAAGAAAGGAGGTCACAAGAGGGGTAACAAGAGCGCCGATGAGCGGTTTCGCATCCACCTGAGGCGGGAAGGTCTTTACAGGCTTGCCGTCCTCGTTGAGTATAGGCTCGCCGTTTTCGTCAAGCACAGTAACATCGGACTGACCGATGCCGTGGATTACAATAGACGGGGCATATGGGCAATCGTTGCCGCAGCTGCTCTTTTTGCTTGTCCCGGCAATTACATCGGCAAGGTTCTGCTGAGTATACTGCGAAAGCGTTTCGTCAGCCTTAACCGAGAAAACCATCACTGAAAAAGAGAGCGTCAGGACGAGAATCAGGGAAATGAGCGTTTTAAATGTTCTTTTCATATTGACCTCCTAATAATTCGCGAATAAATGTACATTGATTATAGCATTATCTGACAAATATGTAAACATAAAAAGAGTAAAAAAACGAAAATCACTAAGAATATGCATTAAATAAAACGGAATTTCAATCGATAGCTAAATTCTAGTATCAAGCAGCTTGCTATATTTTTCATAAAACGATTCAAACTCGTCATTTATCAGTGCTTCTCTGATTTTTTCCATAAGCGTATTATAAAAATACAGATTGTGCATGACCGCCAGCCTTCCCGCCAGTAGCTCTTCAGCTTTAAAAAGGTGCTTCAGATATGCCCTTGTGTGGTTTTTACAGCAGGGGCAGCCGCAAGTCTCGTCAACAGGATTTTCGTCTCTGTCATACTTAGCATTATTGAGATTGATTATACCCTTCCATGTGAAAAGATGCCCGTGGCGTGCGTTACGGCTCGGCATGACGCAGTCAAAGAGGTCAACTCCCCTTCTAACACCCTCGATGATATTGCCGGGCTTGCCGACGCCCATTAGGTAACGCGGTTTATCCACAGGCATATAAGGCTCAACAGCGGCAATAATTCTGTACATCTCCTGTGCGGTCTCGCCCACGGCAAGCCCGCCAATGGCATAACCGTCAAGGTCGAGCTTTACGATTTTCTCCATATTTTTAACGCGTAAATCATCATAAACACAGCCCTGATTAATTCCGAAAAGAAGCTGCTTTTTATTTATGGTGTCGCTTCGTGAATTCAAGCGTTCCATCTCATCCTTGCAGCGCCAAAGCCATCTCTCGGTTCTCTCTGCTGCTAGTTTTGAATACTCATGAGTTGAAGGATTCGCGACACATTCATCAAATGCCATGGCGACGGTTGAGGCGAGATTCGATTGAATCCGCATACTCTCCTCAGGTCCCATAAAAATCCTGCGTCCGTCGATATGTGAAGCGAAATATACGCCCTCCTCCTTGATTTTTCGAAGCTGAGAGAGTGAAAAAACCTGAAAACCGCCGCTGTCGGTCAGAATCATTTTATTCCAGCCCGTAAATTTATGAAGCCCGCCCATATCTTTTACAAGCGTGTCTGACGGGCGCAGATGAAGATGATAGGTGTTGCACAGCATAACTTGCGTTTTAAGTTCCTGAAGGTCAAAAGCGGAAACGCCGCCCTTGATAGCCGCGCAGGTCGCGACATTCATAAAGCCGGGTGTCTCGACAGTGCTGTGAACAGTTTCAAATCTCCCGAGCCGCGCGCCGCCGTTTTTCTTGATTAGTGTAAACATTTATTTTGTCCTTTTATTTATTTCTTTAGTACCTTAGTGGGCTGAACGTGCAAAAAAACAAGACTTGGGTTGTGGGCTTGGCAAGCCAAGCCCACGTTAGTAGTTAATTATAGCACAAAACAAATGCTATTTCCATATTGTTTTTTAAATCGCTAAAAATATATGAATTTATTCTGCAAAGTAACTATATTTTTAACTAAATATGCTAGTATAAAAAAAAGGAGTGATCACCGTGGAACCAATATATGATGATTTTACATTCAAAGACTTTTTCGAAATTGTCAGCGGCTATGATTTGTATACTCTGAGAAAAGAACTCGGCTCCGGCGAGCTTAGAAGAATGTTCTTTTCCGCCTTTTTCAATTTGTTTAAAATTTTCAGCTTTTTACCTTTTAATAGTTAGTGTACAGCAAAAAAAATACCTTCGCAGGTATTTTTTTTATGCTGTAAAAGTTATTACCACGCACACAAACAGTAGTCATTTCTAACTTGTCTTTTTTGTCCTGAGCTTTGTTGTCGTCCTTGCCTTGCGTCAGCAAAGCTGCGTCCTCCGCCTTGCTCAGAACAAAAAATCCTGCGTCATAAATTGTCGACTGTTTGCGTGCGCGGTAATAAATAAATAACCTTAGATTTTTGACTTTTTATCCGGTCTTATAAAGTTGAGAATAAAATATGCCAAAGCCCCTGAAAATGCTATTATCATTAAATCTGCGGCTGATAACACTAAAACGCCGAGAGGTTCGAAGAAGAAACCGGTGCCGAGTCTATAGACTGTTCCTCCCATTAAAAACATCTCGCCTATATACATTATAAGAGTCGTCAGCGCCGAAATAAGCGAAGGCAGGATAACGGATATGAATTTCTTTTCACCATAAAAAATTGTTCCGCTGTATACTCCCGCAGTCACCCCGAAAACGGTGAAAAATACCGCCATCAAAATTGCCGATAAGGGCGAAACCGTCAGCTCACCTGTTCTGAAAAACGCGGTAAAACAGGCAAATACACAAAGAGCTATAAATACTGTTACAGAAATTAACTGCACGGTTAGAGGGGTTCTTTTTAGGAAGTTTTTGCTCTCATACATTTTAAAAAAGCCGTAAATTACACCCGTCACCGACAAAATAATTAAAAAAGAAATAATGTAAAAATGGATTTTAAAAGCGGGACTGTATTCCTGCGAGAGCGTTTTGCTTATGACCCTTATAGCTTCAGGCGTAGCCATACAGGATAACGCCTGCCATGTACTGACATCAAAGCCTTCCGAAACCGTCTCAAAAACTGTAATTTTTTCGAAGCTTAATTCGGATATCAGAAATACCGCGCTGCCGAGAAGAGAAGCTGCCGGCATGGCGTAACGCTTGAAAAACTTTATTATAACAGGCAAAAGTGCGACAGTCAAAATAACGGCAATGCAAATCGGAGTATATGGAATAATATACTTAGGGTAATTTTCCGCCTGCACTCCCCCATCCCTGAAATACGCAATAAGCATAACAGTTCCCATATAAATCGGGTAAACCGAGGCAAGCAGAACCGAAAGCAGCGAAATAATATAAACTTTTTTGGTATTAAAATAACTTTTCATAGATTCATTATGCTAGTCCTTTTTATTATGCTCGCCGATTGACATCTGATATTCCGCGAGCCTTTTCATCGCTTCCGCGTCTCCTTCCGAGGCCTGCTGCGAGGCTATGTCGCGGCGTTTTATAAGCTCGGCGTACATATCTTCCCTGCGCTTGCCCGAAAGATTATAGAACAGCTTCGGTATAACGCTGAGAAGTGTCGTGGCGAAAGGCAGAGCGGTCGCCATCATAAAGAGGTAATATTTTGTGTCGTCCGACTGTCCCTTAAAGCCCTTTTTCTGGTCATAGCCGATTTTAACCATAAGCATTGAGCGTACGGTCTTGCCGAAGGTGTCGACAAATTTCCGCGCTAGACCCTTTGCGACACCTGTCATAGCTTCGGTACGGTAGCCGTTTTTCCACTCGCAATAATCCATTGCCTCGTTAAACATTTCGTTCGGAATTACCTTCCTGATGCCGTAAACCGCCATGAACAGGGTCTCTTGAATCATAATTGCCACTATCATCGGTCCAACACGCTTATACAGTCCGTTCACCCTTCCTCCAATCGAGCCGAACAGGAAAACAAGGAACATCAATCCGTCTCCTGTCAGGCTGCCGAGAATCCAGAGAACACGCGTTGAAAACTTTCTGCGGAACCACGGAACAAAAGCATATGAGGGTGTGGAAACAAAAACTCCGGGTATGCCAACAATGATATATATAGAGGCGTTGCCAAGGACGTCAACATAGTAATTCGTCATACCTGTGCCCAGCGAGAACGCACCCAGGAACTCCGCAAGGGTAATTAGCAGAATAGGCTTGTTTGTCGCGATAGATTTAAGCGACTGTTTTATATTAGGCTTCTCGACAGATTGAATTATTCTCTCCTTCGCCACTGTCGCGAAATAGAGCGCCATTATACATGAAACCGAGGTTGTAAAAACACCCATGAATATATAAACAGATTTCATGTCTGCATTTATGCTGCCCTTGTTAACGCCGTCTATGAGGAAGGTCATAATCATTTCAGGCAGCTGGTCGCCTATCGAAAAGAGCTGCCCGTAGGTGATCAGCCGCGTTCGCTCGACAGGGTGAGGTGAAATTGTTGAAAGCAGACCTGTTTTCGAAATATCCTTGAAGGTTCCGACTGTCTCACGAACAAGGGCGAGGGCGAAATATGCGATAAATTTACCGATATGTGTCTCCTCAGTGCTCGGGAAAAACAGCGGAAGCAACCAGAACATAGCTGTACCAATAGCTATGGGTATTGTCAGAGTGACAAGATACGGCTTGAATTTGCCCCAGCGAGTCCTTGTTCTGTCAACCATAGAGCCGATAAGCGGGTCGTTGACCGCGTCCCAGATGCCGCCGAAAAAATCAACAATCGGTATGTATTTCAAGCTCACATGCAGCACGTCAAGGTTGAAGCGTTCGGTGTACTTATTGATAGTGAAATTTTGTGCGTAGTCATACAGGACATAAGCAATCATTTCTTTTCGGGGGATATAACGGCGGTTTTCATATAAATAATTTCTATAGTGGCTGTCGTCCTCAACTGTGACAGACTGATTTATTTTCTCATTGTCCGGCATTTAACTCCTCCTCATTTTGTTGTTGAGTTACTGTTATTTATATTATCATGATATTGAAAATTATTCAAGCGGTATAAATAATTTTGTATGCTTTGCACAAGAAAAAGAAATTGCTGTTTTATTAGTCTTTATTTACCCAAAAGGACTTGAAAAAAATGTTGAATGCTGTAAAATATAAGTGATGTTATTTAAAAAATAATGTCGAAAAATTTTTTGGAGGTTTTGCTTATGCCCGAAAGGATTGATGAGTTCACCTCAATTCCCTGCGGTCCCCTTGGTATTATCCCTATTCCCGGCTGTGAAGAGATGGCAAAGAAGCTTGACGACTACATCAAGGACTGGCGCGATGCCCGAAAAAGCGAGCATATTTCCTCAATCGCGTTTTCAGGTTACATCAGAGAAACCTATATCATCAACACCGAGTTTATCCACTTCGGAACCGGAGAAGGCAAGGCTGTCATTCACGAATCGGTCAGAGGCTATGACCTGTATATCCTTTGTGACATGTTTAATTACGGCGTCACAACCGAACGCTTTGGGATTGACAATATTCCAATGGGACCTGACGATCATTACGCAAACCTCAAAAGAGCCATTGCGGCATGTGCAGGCAAGGCAAAACGGCTCACCGTTATCATGCCCATGCTTTATGAAGGCAGGCAGCACAAGCGCTCAAGCCGTGAATCCCTCGACTGCGCGATTGTTTTGCAAGAGCTATGCACATATATGGGCGTTGACAATATCCTGACCTTTGACGCTCACGACTCGAGAGTCCAGAACGCCATACCCCTCAACACCTTCGAAAATCTTTCGACAACCTATCAGATGATCAAGGCTTTTGTGAATAATATTGACGGCGTTGAAATCAATAGGGAAAAGCTGATGGTCATATCCCCGGACGAGGGCGGCATGAGCAGATGTATTTACTATTCAACCGTGCTCGGAATTGACATCGGCATGTTTTATAAGCTTCGCGACTATTCGCGTGTTGAAAAGGGACGCAATCCCATTATCGCCCACCAGTTCCTCGGCGACAATGTTGAGGGCAAGGATGTTATAATTGTTGACGACATGATTTCTTCCGGTGAATCCATGCTTGAGGTCGCCGGAAAGCTTAAGGACCTCGGCGCGGGAAGAGTTTTTGTGTTCTCTGCATTCGGTCTTTTTTGCAATGGGCTTGATGACTTTGACGCGGCTTATGAAAGCGGACTTATAAACGGAGTTTTCACTACAAATCTTGTATACCGCTCCCCTTCTCTGCTTGAGCGCAAGTGGTACAAGGAAGTTGATATGTCTAAATTTATCTCGCTGATTATCGACACCTTGAATCATGACCGCTCGATAAGCGAATTCCTCAGCCCCGCAAAGCGGATTAATAACTTCCTGAAAGAAAAAGGACTAAAATAAACTAACGTGGGCTTGGCTTGCCAAGCCCACAACCCAAGTCTTGTTTTCTATTGAGCTTTCAGCCCACTAGGGTACTAATATAAACCAAACCGCAGCCGTAAAATGACTCCGGTTTTTTTTTTATGAAATTAAAACATTTTAATACCGGTTTTTCAAAAAATCATCAAAATCCGAAATTAAGACTTTCTTTGCTGTTGAGTCGTCATATATACTGCTGAGGATTTCATCCCACTTCCTGTTTTGTGTGTCATTATATTTTCTTGTCATATGTTTTTGAAACTCATAATATGTGTCGGTATCAATAAATGAACTCCCGGGATGCTCTGACATAGACTTTTCCATCGTATTTCTGAGCGAACTAAAGGGAAATAACATAATCATTGAATAAAATATTTCAAAAAAATCATATATAGAATTCCGTTTATACTCAGGCAGCAAATAATATTCATCAAGATGCGCGAAAAACACATCAAAAGCCTCCTCGTCAGAAGCCGAAAAAGCCTTGATAACGTCCGACCAATGCTTACCTTTAGAATTATAAACACCGTTAATATATGCCTGAAACCCCGGCAGATTACCGAAATGGATGTTGTTGTCATGCATATAAAACCTGTAACCAGCATAGAAAAGCATTAAGTTTTTAAATGACTTTTCATCAATAAAACGGTTCGGTTGTTTTTGGATTTTTTTAAACATTTCATTTATATCCGCATTCATTTTATCACATCCGGTATTTTATGCTCTGAGTATCATATCCATTGATTTGCCTTTTGCAAGCTCATCGACAAGCTTATCCATATACCTGATATTGCGGGTCATCTCATCCTCGATTTCCTCCACGCGGTGACCGCAGATAACTCCTGTAATCAAAGAGGCATTGGGGTTTATTTGCGGTGCGTTTGCGATAAAGGTCTCCATATCCGCGTTGTTTTCAAACTGCTGATGCAAAGATTCCTTGTCATAGCCTGTCAGCCAGAAAATGACCTTGTCAAGCTCTTCTTTTGTGCGCCCCTTGTTAGTGACCTTCTCAATATAAAGGGGGTAAACATCCGCAAACGAAATAGTGTATATCCTCGGTTTGTTCATTTTAATACCAGCCTTTTCATATGAATTAAATTTATAAATTTTAAAATTTCGATGAATTTCCTAATAGCATCTCATATCTGCTTTCCGGTATCTTTAAAGGTAAAAATCCCGTCATATTCACAGTTAAGCGCTTGAGCGATTTTTTTTAATTCTTTTTAGTTTAAATTATCTCTGCCAAGCTTATTATATAAGTTGTTGCTTTTATATCCAAGACTTTCACTTAACTGTTTAATCGTCATATCTCTTTCAAGTAAAATTGTTTTTATTGCCATTCCCATTAATAAATCGCCTCCTTTAACAACGATTATATACAATTTCGTGGAGTTTTGCAAACCAATAAGTAAAATCACACTAAAAATCATAAAAACATGTTTTTGGCATTTTTGGTGTCAGACTTTGAACTCTCGTAAAGTTTACTTGTTCATTACTTCTAATGCTTGTCTAATTAGTTGGTGTTATTACTCCATTTCATCCATCAACTTTTTAGCGTAAAATAGAGTTTTTTCAATCAAAGGAATATCATGAGATGTCGCAAAATGGTTCCCCATGTGTGCCACAGGGCCACTACCGGCTTTAATTGGCATATGAATACCCATTCGATCGGTATAAACACACATTCTATTGGTTTTACCGTAGATTTGCATAGGCCAACCCATATCTGCATACCCTGCGCAACCATCATAGCACCGGCAACATCGTAACAATTGACGGTAAACGAACTTTTTCAAGCTTTCAGAGTCATTTTCTATTTCATCAAATAAACAATATATTGATGCAGTATCTTTTGCATCATAAAGAAAACGAATTGATATTCTTAAATCACCATTCAGACCATTAACAATCATTATATCATTATTTTTATATTTATAACTCACGCCATATCCGGGGCAATGCCCACTTTTTATAGAACGGCTTAATTTAAATTTCTTTGCAATAATATCCAGTTGTTTTGCAATATTTTTATCTTCGTCATTAAGAAAGATAAGCGCATTTTCATATTTGTCATATTTGTAATCTTTGCATAGATGTCTAAAATCGCAGTATGTAAAGCTATTATCTCCGCTTCCTTTTTCCCGCAAAGCTATCTGCGCCATTTCGCACATAGCATAAAACATATTTGGATATACTTCATTTGTTAAAACAACATCATTATCGCGATAATCTATTTTTAGACCGACTCTTTCCAGCTTTTTTATTCGTTGTTCAACGCTTATAATAGTTTTTCTGTCTTTATGGAAAGCCTTGCTTTTTATTTGCTTCAAAAATAATTTTTCAAATATTGAACGGCTAATCGACAGATAATCTTCACTCGCAACACCCGCAATACCAAAATCTGCGAATGGCATAATATATTTTGATTGGATTCCTAATCTGCCAAAAGGAAAAGGCTCATATTCCCCAGGGTTCTCATACAAGTCACTTAATATATGCAGGAAAAAATTTCGCAGTTGTTCGCAACTGTTTACCATATATTGCGGCAATTGATTTCTGACCTCTTGCGGGAGCGTTATTTCAAGTGGCATGATATGGATTCCGGCATCCCAAATATGTTTATTCGCATCGGAAAGAAAATCTTTTTGGTTTTTATCAAAAATCATACTTATATCTCCCATCATAAAAATATAAAATAAAAATATCTACACTTGCTCTATTATAACAAAAACCTGCCAAAAAAGCAATTTCAGCTTTTTCGACAGGTTTCAACTTTGGCAGGGGCAGAAGGATTTGAACCCTCGGCACGCGGTTTTGGAGACCGCTGCTCTACCAGCTGAGCTATACCCCTAAATGCAATATTGAACTACTTTTGATAACAAGCATTCAACTATAAATAAAGTCAAATACGCTATTAAAGTAGTCAATATCTAGCATCCAGAATCTAGAATCCAGAATCTAAAATGGTGGACGTTAACGGACTCGAACCGCTGACCCTCTGCACGTCAAGCAGATGCTCTACCAACTGGGCTAAACGTCCATTTTTGTTTGTTTGTCTTTGATGCCCTCGTATTATAACGTATCTTCTTGTAAATTGCAAGACCTTTTTTAAGATTTTTTCCGAATGTTTATTGATTTTTTATTTTGCTCTGTTATAATTGGAATGATTTTAACGGAGAGGCAAGCGTTTTAATGCAGAAGCTTATGAGCCTGATGAGGGCGGCAATGGAAAAATATGATATGGTCGCACAAGGCGACAGAATTGCTGTCGGAGTCTCCGGTGGCAAGGATTCGGTGACTCTCCTCTCAGCTCTAGCCGGGCTGCGGCGATTCTATCCGAAACATTTTGATTTGGTCGCAATCTCAATTGATATGCGATTTAATGATACCGACTCTGATTTTACAAAAATAGCTGAATTATGTATGAGCCTGGGAGTTGAGTATAAAATAAAACGGACTGAGCTTGCTTCGGTGATTTTTAATGTAAGAGAAGAGAAAAACCCCTGCTCTCTGTGTGCGAAAATGCGAAGAGGAATGCTTCATGATTTCGCAAAGGAGCTTGGCTGCAATAAGCTTGCTCTCGGGCATCATCTCGATGACGCGGCGGAAACCTTTATAATGAACCTTTTCCGCGGCGGGAATATCGCCTGTTTCAGACCTGTTACCTACCTTTCGCGCAAGGATTTAACGATGATTCGCCCTATGATTTTCGTCAAGGAAACCGCAATAATTTCTCTTGTAAATAAGCTGAATCTGCCGGTTGTCAAGAGCAAATGCCCGATTGACGGCTGCAGTGAAAGACAGAGAGTCAAAGAAATGCTTAGAAATCTGGAAACAGATTATCCCGCGCTTCGTGATAAAATTATCGGAGCGTTAGAACGGGGCGAAATTGACGGCTGGCACATTTTGGGAATTAGGAATTAGGAGTTAGGAAGTACGAGTTAGGAGTTTGTTATGTTGGATTTTTTATTGCTTATGAATGAAGCGCAGAAGGTTTCAGAGAACGCCTATTCGCCTTATTCCAGCGTGAAGGTCGGCGCCGCTTTACTATGCGAAAACGGTAGAATTTTCACTGGCTGCAATGTCGAAAATTCCTCTTACGGCGCGACAGTTTGTGCTGAAAGAGCTGCTGTGTGCGCCGCTGTTTCTGCCGGTGAGCGGAATTTCACCGCTATTGCTATCAGCGCGAATATTCCCGATATTACCCCCTGCGGCATTTGCAGGCAATTTATATCCGAGTTTTCACAGGATATAATTATAGTGACAAAAAATGAGGCTGATGAAATTGTCTGTAACGATATTTCGAAGCTTCTTCCCGAAGCTTTTTCACTTTGACCACCTTATTACATTATAGTTTAAGAATTTCACGGAAAAATTAATGAAAATAGCAAATTTTGTATTGAAATGGGCAAAACAATGTGATACAATAGGCGAGATATGAACAAAATCAGTTACTATTAATCTTGCATATAATAGGAGGAAAAAAATTGAAACTTTACAACGCGAAGGATTTACGAAACGTTGCGATTGCCGGTCACGGCGGAAGAGGTAAGACTACTATTGCCGAGGCTATGCTTTTCCTTGCCGGCGCGACGGACAGACTTGGCAGAGTTGCGGACGGAAACACAATAATGGACTTTGACGATGAGGAAAAGAGAAGAAAATCATCAACTTCTACCTCTATCGCACCGTTTGAATGGAAAAACACAAAAATTAACATCATCGACACTCCCGGACTCTTTGACTTTGCAGGCGGTCTTTCAGAGGGCGTTCGCGCCGCTGAAAGCACACTGATTGTCTTGTCCTCCGGTCTGGGCTTTGATGTCGGCGCCGAAAAGGCTTTCAGAGCCGCTAAAAACAGAAATATTGCCCGGCTTTTTGCCGTAACCCGCTGTGACGCGGAAAACACCGATTTCTATAAGACCTTTGAATCTCTTCAGGATATGTATTCAACCCAGGTATGCCCTGTTGTCGTTCCTTATCAGGTCGGTGAAGTTGTTAAGGCTTATGTCAATTTTGCCGAGGGTAAGGCTTATGAATATGCAGACGGCAAGGGCAAGGAAATTCCTATGCCCGATGACGCTCAGGTTGCCGCAATGAAGGATATTTTCAATGAAGCAGTCGCCTCAACTGATGACGCGCTTATGGAAAAATTCTTTGAGGGTGAAGAATTCAGCAGCGAAGAAATAGCGCAGGGACTTGCTAAAGGTGTTGCTGACTGTTCTATCTTCCCTGTTTTTGCTTGCTCCGGTTTTAATATGGACGCTGTCGACCTTCTTATGAATAATATTGTAGCCATTGCTCCGAGTCCGGCGGTTTCCGGCAGCGAGAAAGCTAAAGACGACAATGACAATGAAATAAATGTCACTTGTGATGAAAACGGTCCTTTCGCGGCAGTTTGCTTCAAGACAGTTGCAGATCCCTTTGTCGGTAAAATGTCTTATTTCAAGGTCGTTTCCGGTAAACTCACTTCTGACATACCTCTATATAACACTAGAACCGGCGAAACTGAAAGAATGGGTAAAATAATTCTTTTAAAGGGCAATAAGCAGGAGGATACCGCCTGTGTCCCTGCCGGAGATATTGGAGTTATAACAAAGCTTACAGGAACAATAACCGGCGATACACTCTGCTCACAAAAGAATATCGTAGTCCTCGAGGGCGTTCAGTTCCCGGAACCCTGCCTTTCAATGGCTGTCAAGGTTCGCAAAAAGGGCGAGGAGGATAAGGTTGCCGCAGGTCTGAGAAAGCTTATGGAAGAAGACCCGACGATAGTTTTCCAGACAACCGAGGAGACAAAAGAGCAGGTTCTTTCCGGTCTCGGAGAGCAGCACCTTGACACTGTCGTGACTAAGCTTAATTCGAAATTTAAGGTTGAGGTTGACCTTGCCGTTCCGCGCGTCGCTTACCGTGAGACAATCCGTAAAAAGGTTGAGATTCAAGGGCGTCACAAGAAGCAGTCCGGCGGACATGGTCAGTTCGGCGATGTTTATATCCGCTTTGAGCCCTGCGAAAGTGATTCACTTGTTTTTGCTGAGGAGGTTGTCGGCGGTTCTGTGCCGAAGCAATACTTCCCTGCTGTTGAAAAAGGTTTACGCGAGTCTGTTACTAAGGGTATTTTAGCAGGATATCCGATGGTCGGACTTAAGGCTACACTTTATTTTGGTTCCTATCATCCGGTTGATTCTTCTGAAATGGCATTTAAAACAGCTGCCAGTATCGCTTACAAAAACGGTATTCCTCAAGCATCACCTGCCATTCTTGAGCCAATCGGCACGCTGAAAGCATATATGCCTGACGAAAATCTCGGCGATATTATGGGCGATATAACAAAACGCCGCGGCCGCGTTCTCGGCATGGGGCCTTCTGATGAGCCCAAAATGCAAGAATTGCTGGCTGAAGTACCGATGGCTTCAATGGGTGACTTTTCAACAGTGCTTCGCTCGGTTACAGCCGGCAGAGGTTTCTTCCATTTGGAATTCGCGAGATACGAAGAGGCTCCCGGCGATGTGGCGCAAAAGGTCATTGAGGAAGCTAAAAAGCTTCAGGAAGAAGAAGAATAATTTCTTTTTATCAGAAAAAAAATATGTCGAAAGCTCCGGTGTTTTTCCGGGGCTTTTGTTTTTTTTAGTTTAATTATGTACTTTTCTAAAGTTTACTGTAGAATATTGCGATGAAAAATAGATGTTTTTTACAAGAAGTTGTGCTAAAAGACTTGACAAACACCAGATATTGTAGTATTTTATAATAGAACCTTAAGCGAAAATATTCAAACAATGTTCACCAAATATTCACATAAATATTTGAACATTTGTATTGACAAATGTATGGAAGCATGATACAATAGCGATTGTAAACATTCGTTCAAACAATAATTTGCATTTTTATTCGGTAACTTTTCGGCATAAACTAATTATGAACGGCATAGTCTATAACAGGACATGCTATAATTGAAAGGACTGTTATTAATGTCAGTATTTTACATCATTCAAACCTTATTCTTCGTCTGTTTTGGGATTTTTCTTGTTTGGGCTTTTATTAATAATGAAAAACTCCTTCGTGTTGAGGATGCACGCCGCGAAAAAAGAACCAAAAAGAGAATCGCGAAAAAGGTTCAGCTGATTTCTGCCGAAAAAGCACCTGTAACTTTAATATTAAAATCTGAGTCTCTGATTGAAACAGAGGAACCGCTTCATGTAGCGTAAATATTTATCTTTACTATATAGAACATTAAAAAATCATAATAGTTTTTTTCGCAATAAAAATAGAGGCTAGTCCTAACTGCTGTTTAAAATATCAGTTAGCCATGAGCCTCTGTTTTTATTTAGAATGATTTATTTTTTTTCGAGAGCTTTGAGTAATACCTCAGTTTTATCAGTTTTTTCCCATGGTAAATCAAGGTCTGTTCGTCCCATATGTCCGTAAGCAGCGGTTTTTTTGTAAATCGGACGCCTAAGATTAAAACGGTCGATTACCGCTGCCGGGCGCAGGTCAAAAACTTTTTTTACAGCCTCTGAAAGCAGTGAATCGTCATACTTCCCTGTCGAGAAGGTGTTGACCATAACCGAAACCGGGTGAGCGACACCGATTGCATATGCTACCTGAACCTCGCAGCGTTCAGCGAGACCTGCCGCCACAATATTTTTTGCGATATGCCGCACCGCATAGCTCGAGCTGCGGTCAACCTTTGTCGGGTCTTTTCCCGAAAACGCACCGCCTCCGTGGCAGGCATAACCGCCGTATGTATCGACAATGATTTTTCTGCCTGTCAGACCGCTGTCACCTGCCGGACCGCCTATAACAAAACGCCCTGTCGGATTAACATAAAAAATTGTTTTTTCATCCATTAAATCGGATGGAATAACCTTTTTTATAACCCTTTCAATAATATCGTTTCTAATTGTCTCAATATCAACCTCAGCCGAATGTTGAGTCGAGACAACGACAGTGTCAACCCTCACAGGTTTCGCATTTTCATACTCGACTGTAACCTGAGTTTTTCCGTCTGGTCGTAAATAAACGAGTTCGCCGTTTTTGCGAACATCAGTCAGTTTTCTTGCAAGTGCATGCGCGAGAGAAATCGGCAGTGGCATAAGCTCGGTGGTTTCGTTGCAAGCGTAACCGAACATCATTCCCTGGTCACCGGCGCCGAACTGATTATACTTTTCGTCCTCGCCATGCTTTTTTTCAAAGGATTCACTGACACCAAGGCTGATATCCGGAGATTGCTCATCAAGAGTTGTAATCACCGCACAGCTATGACCGTCAAAACCCTTTTCGGGGGAATCAAAACCGATGTCACAGATAGTTTCCCGTGCGATTTTCGTGATGTCAACTTTAGCTGATGTAGAAATTTCGCCCATGATAAGTACCATTCCGGTGGTACATATAGTTTCGCAGGCAACTCTTGAGAAGGGGTCTTGCTCGATTATAGCGTCAAGTATGCCGTCTGAAACAAGATCACATAGCTTGTCGGGATGCCCCTCGGTAACGGATTCGGATGTAAAAAAATGCTTGGACATATAAAATCAGACCTTCCTTTTGTTTTAGAATTAAATTAACGGCTCAGCAAAGCTAAACCGTTAAGAAAAAAACCTTATCATTCGGCTCAACCGTCGGTTTTAGCACCTTATATTTATACTGTTGCCCAGTTGCCGCACAAAAAAATGCAGGCATTTAAAGCAAAGGCAGTATTTACAGGTTGCCGGGCATCTTAGGGCCGTTCCCTCCGCCGCTCTTTATAAGGAAATATTTTGTTTTCAACTAGATTTTACATCATTATTCGCTGTTTGTCAATTGCAAAAGTTAAGTAAATCACGACAAAATAAAACAAATTTTGGGCTAAATGACAGATGTCACTCAAGCGAGGTTCGAACGGAAGGCAAAAATCAGAATAATTCCGGAAATCAAAAGAACCAAACCGATAATACCTGAGGCTATGTAGCTTTTTCCGATGCTTGCAGATCTGTTATATTTAATGATATCTGTTTTTATTAAAGCGGATTCGACAGGTCTGAACAAAACTAGAATCGCTGCTGCGTTTATGAAATTTTTTATCAGATTAAACGGCAGTAAAAGCGGCATAATCATGCCCTTAACGGCTTCCCTGCTGATCTCAAGATAAAGCGGTGTAATCAAATAGTTCCAGAAAATCATTACGCCTGTCATAGTCAATGTCGCGCACAGAAGTCCCAGCCAAAGAGTTGCAGCGCTTTTTTTAGTTCGATAAATTATCGCCACGACACATGAAAAAGATGCAGTCGCGAGAAAATTCATAATTAGACCGATAAAGCCCGTGTCAGAAACTGTAACCATCTCTAAAAAGGCAACGGTCAAGGAAATAATCAATGCTGAAAGTGGACCGAAAATTAAACCGGCGATTGTTATTATAACGTTTTTCGGGTCATAAGTCAAAAAACTGTTGACAGGAAAATGAATAACAAACATAATTATGAATGCCATCGCGGTAAAAAGTGCGTTAGCAGTCAGTTGTTTTGTTCTGGCTTTCATGAATACCACACCCCTTAAAAAAATAAAAACGCTCCAAAAAAATCGGAGCGTTAATTACTGATATTAACTCTTCTCTCATCCGGACTTAACAAAAATAATTTTGTCTTACCGTCGGCAAAGGAATCACACCTTTTCGGCAGAAGCCGCGTTAAAAGCTTCTGTTCACGGGCTTACGGGCAAAAAGCCCGATCACCGTCGGTGAGGAATTTCACCTCGCCCCGAAGATATTCTGTTTTCTTATTAATGATTATATAACAAATAATTTAACCTGTCAATAGCAAAGCTTCACAAAAAATCATCAGACTTTAACTGAAAAAGTTGTAAAAATTATATTAAATCCGAAGAATTATTTAAGCAGCTCAAGAATTGCTTCCTTTGGTCTGACGCCCACAGAGGTACCTGCCGGTTTTCCTGCTTTGAAGCATATCAAAGTCGGAATGCTCATCACGCCGTATTTTTCTGCAAGCTCAGGCTGCTCATCAATATTGACTTTGCCGACAGTTATATCCGCGTTTTCCTCGGCTATTTCATCGACAACAGGTGAAAGCATGCGGCAGGGTGCGCACCATTCCGCCCAGAAATCGATTAAAACAGTCTTTTCACTGAGCAAAACGACATTTTCAAAATTTTCGGCTGTTAAATTTATAACTGACATAATTAAAATCATTCCCTCTTTATCAAAGTTTATTTATTTGATTTATATTATATACCAAACAATTGAAAATAGCAAATAAATATGCTAAAATAATCTAAATGTCTTTGTGAGTGAGGTTATTGGGATGAAACTAATACATAATAATTGGCATTTTAGATATACAGGCTGCGCAGAGGTTATGCCCTGCACGGTTCCGGGCTGTAATTTTCTCGATTTGATGGCTAACGGAAAAATCCCCGAACCCTTTGTCGCTCTGAATGAAAAGGAGGTCGAATGGGTAGGTGAAACTGATTTTGAGTATTTTTGCAGCTTTAATGTTTCGCAAGAAGAGCTTTCGCATGAAAGAATTTATCTGCATGCGATGATGCTTGACACTGTTTGCGATGTTTTTATTAATGAAATAAAAGTCGGCGAGGGTAAAAACTGCCATATTGCTTATGACTTCGAGGTTAAAGAGGTTTTAAAGCCCGGAGAAAATTCTTTGCGAATCAAATTCAAGTCGCCGCTTAATTATGTTCGCGAGCTGTATTCGCGCTCGAAAACCCCGCCTAATTTAAACGGCGAAAACGGCATAGTCCGCATCCGGAAGCCACAATGTCATTTCGGCTGGGACTGGGGTCCTGTTTTGCCTGTGTCGGGGATAACCAAAAATATAGGGCTGGAGTTTTATAGCTTTGCAAAGCTTGATAACTTAAAAATCGAACAAACGCATATCAATAGCAGGGTTGATTTAACCGTTAATGCTGAAATTGAGCGATTTAATGACGATGCGATTGAGTGTGAAATAACTGTTTTTTCGCCCAATAATGTGCTTATCAAGAAACAAGTCGGGGAAAGCGCCCATTTTACAATAGAAAAACCCGAGTTATGGTGGACAAATGATATTTCAGGAAAGAAAGAACAGCCGCTTTATACAGTAAAAGCGGTTTTAAAGAAAAACGGTGAGGAAATTGACACGCTCACAAAAAAAATCGGTCTGCGAACTATTCGGCTCAACCGTGAAAACGATAAGCAAGGCTCTAATTTTCAGTTTATTCTTAACGGTGTTCCGCTTTTCATTAAAGGTGCGAATTATATCCCGGCGGATAGCTTCATCACCCGTTTTGACGATGAAAAAAGGCAGAAAATGATTGACGCTGTTCTGTTTTCGAATATGAATCTCCTGCGCATTTGGGGCGGCGGGTACTATGCTGATGATGAACTTTTCGAGCTGTGTGACAAAAACGGAATTCTGATTTGGCAGGATTTCATGTTTGCCTGTCAGGTTTATCCATTTTTTGAAAAAGATTTTCTTGAGAATGTTCTTGAAGAGGTCGCGTCGAATGTTAATAGAATCAGGCATCATGCGTCACTGGCACTCTATTGCGGCAACAATGAAATTGAGCAGATGTCTAAGCTTTTCTTTAAATATAAAAATTATATAGCAGAAATAGAACGCTTTTTTTATGAGCTTCTGCCATCGAAAATCAGCGAATATGACAGTATCACTGCTTACATACCGGGCTCTCCCTGCGGAAGCGGCAGAGATAAAAACATCGGCAGCGATAATCACGGTGACACACATATCTGGGCTGTCTGGCACGGAATGCAAAATATGTCATACTTTAAAAAAAGGCTTACTCGTTTTTGCAGTGAATTTGGTTTTGAATCTCTGCCTGACATGAAAACTATTGAATATTTTGCCGGAAAAGAAGAAAAAAACTTAAAATCAAGTGTTTTTTCCGCGCATCAAAAATGCCCTAAGGGTAACGAGACCATGCTATATTATATTCTTGACAGATTCAGAAAACCGAAGAATTTCAAGGATTTTATCTATTATTCTCAAATCGTGCAGATGCAAAGTATAAGCAACGCGACAGAGTTCTGGCGGCAAAACAGAGGCACTTGCAACGGAGCTGTTTACTGGCAGCTTAACGATTGCTGGCCTGTCTGCTCATGGTCAGGCATGGATTATTTTGGAAATTATAAGGCGCTTCAGTATGCCGCACGGCGATTTAATGCCCCGCTTTCAGTTTCAATTAATGAAACAAAAAATAAAGCAAAGCTTTTTATTATTAACGATAAAAACAAGAGCTATACTGTCAGCGTGAGGTATAAAATTTTCGATTTCGAGAAGGGTGTTCTTGAAGAAAATAAGGTCACAACAACTGTCAACGCCCTTGAAAATAAAGAAACATTCGTCTTTAATTTAAAAAGTATGAAGAAAAAGTTTAACATAAAATCCTGCGGAATCTCAGCTGAGTTAATCCTAAGTGAGCATGTAATTTCGGTAAAAACCTTACTTTTTGGCTTGGAAAAAAATCTTTCACTCCCGAAGACAAATATCACAAGATTTATTGAGATTCTAGAGGATAAAATCGAAATAACTCTTAAATCGGATAAATTCGCAAGATTGGTTTGCCTTGAAAGCTCTAACTCAACAGAAAGCTTCAGCGATAATTATTTCGACATTTTACCTGGTGAAAGCCGAAAAATAACACAGAAGCTGGACATGAATTTATCCCCGCAGGAGCAGATTAACGGTCTCAATGTTTATTCGGTTAGCGATATTGAGACTGTTGGCACAAAATTTACCGATGCGCTCAGACGGCTAGCGATTTTATTGAAACCGAAAAGCTTTGGAGCATTTATTGTTTACCATTTTATAAAATAATAAAACACGAAAGGAATTGGCGGCTTGAATAAAGAGCAAAAATACTCAAACAAAACACTCTTAAAGCGTTTCATTCCTTATTTTAAGGGGTATTATCATTATCTGGTTTTTGACCTTTTTTGCGCCGGTCTTACAACTGTATGTGAGCTAGCTCTGCCTGTGATAGTCAAGGAAATCACTGACGCAGGGCTTGCTGATTTATCGTCGCTGACAACAAAAAGGATTGTGCTTGTCGTTGTTTTTTATCTTTTCCTTCGCATAATAGACGCGGGGGCGAATTACTATATGAATTCCGGCGGTCACGCCATGGGAGCTTTGATGGAAACCGACATGCGCAACGACCTTTTTGCTCATCTCCAAAGGCTTTCCTACAGCTTTTACGATAACGCGAAGGTAGGTCAGCTTATGTCGCGAATTACGACCGACTTGTTTGATATCAGCGAGTTTGCCCATCATATGCCTGAAGAAATTTTTATTGCGGCACTAAAGGTTATTGTCGGCTTCTTTATTTTCGCTTCAATGGATTTACGCCTTGCGCTTATTGTTTTTGTCGCGCTTCCGCTGATGTTTTTTTCAACCCAGTACAGCCGCTCAAAAATGCGGGACGCCTTCAGCCAGTCGCGCCATCAGCTTGGTGAAATTAATTCGCAAACAGAAGATTCGCTATTGGGAATCCGTGTTGTAAAATCTTTTGCCAATGAAGAAATCGAGAAAAGCAAATTTGATGAGGGTACAGGAATTTTTCTAAGAATAAAGAAAAAAAGCTACTCATATATGGCAAATTTTCATACCACAGTCAGGCTTTTTGACGGTATAATGTATATACTTGTTGTTGCGGTTGGCGCGGTGTTTATGAGAAACGGGCAAATTTCTTTCGGTGACTTTTCTGCAAGCCTGTTGATGATTTCAACCCTGCTCGGCTCGATTCGCAGAATTGTTGATTTCAGTGAGCAATACAACCGCGGTTTAACAGGAATTCAACGTTTTCTTGAGGTTATTGATGAAAATATTGACATTGAGGACAGCGTTAACGCAAAGGAAATCAGCGGTGCCGAGGGAAAAATTGAGTTTCGCGGTGTTAGCTTTATTTACCCTGAAACAGAAAAATATGTTTTAAAAAACTTAAATCTGAGCATTGAGAAAGGCGAAAATATCGCCATAGTCGGACCTTCCGGCGGCGGCAAAACAACGCTTTGCAACCTTATCCCCCGGTTTTATGATGTCAGCGAGGGCGAGGTTTTGCTGGACGGAATTAATATCAAAGACATAACGATGAAATCACTGCGAAGTAATATAGGCGTTGTCCAGCAGGATGTCTATCTCTTTTCGGGTACTGTTTTTGAAAATATTGAGTACGGTAAACCGGGCGCGACGCTTGAGGAGGTTATTGAGGCTGCAAAAAAGGCAGGAGCGGACGAATTTATCAATGAAATGCCTGACAAATACAGCACATATGTCGGCGAGCGCGGCGTCAAGCTCTCAGGCGGGCAGAAGCAGCGCATTTCTATAGCGCGCGTATTTCTGAAGAATCCTCCCGTTATACTGCTCGATGAGGCGACAAGCGCGCTTGACAATGAGAGCGAAAAAATTGTTCAGCATTCGCTTGACCTGCTCGCGAAAGGCAGAACCACTCTGACAATCGCCCACCGTCTGACAACAATAAAAAACGCGAAACGCATCCTTGTTTTAACAGACGACGGAATTGCTGAGCAGGGTTCACATGATGAATTAATTGCGAAAAAAGGTATGTACTACGAGTTATATTCTTTATACGCAACAATATAAACTTATTTTAGGAGAAAAATATTATGGACAGTGAAGTTATTTTTTTTTTTGATACCGAGGATTTTACATCGAATTACGCCGCGAACGCGATAAGAGACCTCGCGAATTTATTGAGAGCCGAAGGCGTTAAGGGTAATTTTATGGTTGTCGGTCTGCTTGCCGAGCAGCTCGCGAAATGGGGACGGGACGATGTTTTTGAAGCTCTTTCGCATCATGAGATTCATTTTCATTCTTATGGACATACACTGCACCCAACTATCAATGAATATACAGACAAAGAAGATTTTAATGAAGCTTATAAGGAATTAATCGCTCAGGAGACAGTCGGGCTCGAAATGGTGAAAAAACACCTGAAAACAGACAAAATTTATGCCGCGGTACCGCCGGGAAACAGTATGTCCTATGTCGCGATGTATGGCTACAGCGATATGGGAATTCCCTGCTATGCCAACTCCCCTCTTGAGACGAGTAAGGGCAGCATGTATTTTTGCAATGCTTTGCATCTTGACTATGTCGTGAGTCTTGAAAGCATTTTTTATGATAATCGTTATTCGCTTGAGGAAGTAATAAAGATGCTTTCAGGCAGGAAGCGCTCAATTATTTATACCCATCCGAACCGTGTGCTTTACAAGGATTTTTGGGATGATATTAATTATAATAAGGAAAATTTGCATGAGTTCGGAGATTGGGAAGAACCGGAGAAGGAGCCTTTTTTCAATGTGAAAAAATACTATGAGGGGCTTCGCGCCTTGATTCGCGCGCTTAAGAACGATATTGATTTTGAAATAACAACAATATCGGAGGTTTGCGAAAAAGAAGGCAGAAAACCTCTGCGAACAGTTAAAAAAGCAGACGCCCCCGCGATTCTTGAATCACTGCGAAAGAAATTTTATCCTACTGTTTACCCCCTGCCGTGCTTGAGTATTTCTGACTGCTTTAATGCCGCAGTTGCGTTTCTTAATGGCGAAGAAGAATATACGGCTCTGAAAAATTACGGTTTTCTGGAAGAACCGATTGGAGTTAACGAAGAAGTAACAGTAAAAAAATCCGACATAATTAATGCGGCAAAAGATATTGATACAAAAACCTTTTTACCTGCGAAAATTAGAGTCGGAGAGTATTTTATCGGGCCTTATGATTTTTTGATTGCGGCGCTCGAAGTGCTTTCAGGTGAGGGTGACAGTGTACAAATCACCGTGAAGCCTCAACAGTTTTCACTCGACGAATTCCCCCTGCTGCGTGACATAACCTTTAAAAACACATGGATGCATTCTGATAGCTTTGAGGATAATTATATCGGAAAAAGGCTCAGACTGCAGGCTTGGACTATCAGAAATGTTTAAATGTTAGTTAGGTATATTGAAATTCCCTGAAGTAAAAAACCTAACCAAAGAAGCGCCGTCTTTTATGAATTGCTCAATATCAAAGCTTTCGTTTTTCAACACCTTTTGAACAAAAAGCCCGTCAGATGTCAATAAAATAAGCTTTGTAAGAAAATTCGCGTTAAGTGTGTCGGTTCTTTCCGATATTTTTTGCGAAATGATGTCGTCAAACTCCTGAAAACGCTTCAGAAGGTTAATTCTGATTTCCTCATTGCCTAAAAAGGCATCATAATAAAGATGCATGCGGATATTAGAGCTTGCGATATTGCGCTCAACAACATATTTGACAAGTCTGTGAAGAGAAGTATCCTTCTCAGGGTTTTCTGTCCATTCGATGAGGTCATTCCACTGCTGAGTAAGATACTTATCTGTTATATCAAATAAAATCTGGTCTTTATTTTTATAATGATAATAAAGAGTGCCTTTCGAAACACCGCTTTCCTGTGCAATTTCCGCAAGCGAAACAGAAGCCAGCGTCTTTTTTTCTATAAGCCGCTCGGTAGCTTCAATAATAATATTTTTAACATTTTCTTTTCGCGGAGCAGCCATAATTCATCTCTCAATCGTTTTGTTTTGCTTTATTATAGCATTTAATTTCTTTTTTGTCTATCAATACTTCTTTATAACTAAGGATGTGATTATTATTAACAGGGACATAGCTATTGACCGTTTTCGAGGTTTAGCGATTTTTTTGATGGTTTTGGTAAACGGAATAGCTAATATCAGCGGCATTCCGCCGTTTCTAAAGCATGCTGACGATATAGGTCTGACACTCGCTGATATAGTTGCGCCCATGTTTATTTTTGCTACCGGAATTACATATCGCTCATCTTTTTACAAAAAGCTTGAAAGAAGCGTTAAATCTGCGTATATTGAAACAACGCGGCGCTATCTGGCGCTTGCGGGAATGGGCGCGATTTTCAGCGCAGGGGAGAACAAGGTATGGGGTGTTTTAGAGGCTATAGGCTTCGCCGGGCTGATTACTATGGCAGTTATCAGACTCAAACCCTGGCTGCGTTTCGCTGTCGGTGTCGGAATGCTTGGGATTTACCAGATAATTTTAGATAAATTTATGCTTGAAGCGGTGCTGTCTTCTTCTCACGGCGGACTTTTCGCAGCGGTTTCATGGGGAGCCATGATGATTATTTCAACAGCGATTTCCGAAAGCTATAAAAATTCAAAAAAGCAATTAGATTTGATGGCTGCAATTTTAATCGTTCTTTCGACTATATCCGGGGTTATTTTTGGAATCTCAAAAAACCGTGTATCGGCGGCTTATGTATTGTTTTCGATCTTAATAAGCCTGTTTTTGTTTATACTAGTGGATTTAATAACGAAAAAGCTCTTAAAAAAGCCTGATTTACTCTCAATGTGGGGCGAAAACCCTATTTCGATGTATTTTTTGCATCTTGTTTTGTTGGGGATAATGGGATTGGTTTTAGGCTTCGAAAATGTACCGATGCTTCCGGGGCTTCTCTGTGTTGCCTTGATTTTAACCTTTCTAAGCATCATAGCAGTCATCATGAGCAGAAAAAAAATATATCTTTCGCTATAATCCTTTACTTTTTCTGCAAAATATAATATAATATCATGATAAAATTAAGTTTCATTGAATAAGGATAAGAATGTATGGACAATAAAACGCTTAGTAATTTGATTTTTCCGAATATTGATAAAACTCCGGATTATTATGAGGAGCTTTATCCTCCGCGCTCTCTCGCTGAGGGAGTCAAGGTCGCCCGTTTTGCACCCAGCCCGACAGGTTATATGCATCTGGGAAATCTTTTCAGCTCCTTTATTGATTATCTGATAGCCGGAGCTGACGGAATTTTTTATATCAGAATTGAAGATACCGATAAAAAGCGCGAGGTCGCAGACGCCATTGAAAAAATACATGAAGGCATGTCCTTTTTCGGATTGAATCCGAATGAGGGCGTTACCTCCGCGGGTGAAAAAGGCGCTTACGGACCTTATAAACAGAGTGACAGAAATGAAATCTACCACTGTTTTGTGAAAAAGCTCTTTGAGCAGGGCTATGCCTACCCTTGTTTTTGTTCTGAGGAGGAATTAAACTCCCTGCGTGAAAAGCAGGAAAAGGCTGGCGCGAATCCCGGTTATTACGGCGAATATGCCTGCTGCCGCGCTCTCAGCCCGGAGGAGCAAGAGAAACGTATTAATGCGGGAGATCCTTATATAATCAGGCTCAGGAGTGATGGCGACGAAAGCCGCAAAATCTTTGTTGACGATTTGATAAAAGGCAAACTCGAAATGCCTGAAAATGTACAGGATATTGTTCTTTTAAAGACAGATAAAACACCTACCTATCATTTTGCCCATGCAGTTGACGACCATTTGATGAGAACAACTCATGTTATCAGAGGCGATGATTGGCTTCCTTCCCTGCCGGTTCATATTCAGCTTTTTAAGCTTCTTTCATTCAAGCCGCCGAAGTATGCACATATTGCGCCGATAATGAAAATCGACGCGGAAACCGGCAACAAGCGAAAGCTCAGTAAGCGCAAAGACCCCGAAAATTCTCTGTCGTTTTTTGTCGAGCACGGCTACCCGAAGGAGGGTGTGCTTGACTATCTGCTTACACTCGCGAATTCGAATTTCGAGGATTGGCGCAGAGCAAACCCAAAGAGCGGGATTCTCGATTTCCCATTTAATCTTAAGAAAATGAGCCCCAGCGGCGCGCTTTTCGACCTTGCGAAGCTAAACGATATATGCAAAAACATTATTTCACTGATGAGTGCCGGTCAGGTTTATGAAAATACATTGAAATATGCCGAAAGCTATGATAAAGAGCTTTATGACCTGCTTTCCGAGGATCCGGATTACGCAAAGGCTGTGCTGTCAATTGACCGTGATGTTCCGAAACCGCGAAAGGATATTGCCGCGTGGTCACAGCTCAAGGATTATGTCAGCTACTTTTATGACAGCTTATATTCTCAAGCGATGGAGCTGCCGGAAAATGTTTGTGTTCAGGACGCTGCCGCTATTTTGAACGCCTATATCGAGCTATATAATGAGAATGACAGCAAGGACGAGTGGTTCAGCAGAATAAAATCCATGTGCGAGGGGCTTGGTTTCACTCCGAATGTCAAGGACTTCAAGGCTTCGCCAGAAAAGTATAAGGGGCATGTCGGCGATTTGTCAACTGTTATTAGATTTGCGGTGACCGGTCGCGCTAACACTCCGGATTTATATTCTATTATGAGGCTACTGGGAAAAAATAAGGTTATCGAAAGGCTTAAAAACTCCGCTGCAAATTTAATTTAGACGACAGGACTGATTTTTGTGGAAGAAAACTATAATATTAGCTCAAATTTTATTCACGATATAATCGATGAGGAGCTTGCCAGCGGTAAAAACACAAGGGTTCAGACCCGGTTTCCGCCTGAGCCGAACGGCTACCTGCACATCGGTCATGCAAAGGCGATTTTTATTAATTTCGAGACTGCGAAAAAATACAAAGGCATATGCAACCTGCGCATGGATGACACTAATCCCTCAAAGGAGGAGATCGAATATGTGGAATCTATGAAGGCAGATATCGAGTGGCTTGGCTACAAGTGGGATAATTTTTATTTTGCCTCCTCTTATTTTGATTTCATTCATGAATGCGCTGTGAAACTCATTAAAAAAGGCAAGGCTTATGTAGACGATCTCTCAGCCGAAGAAATCAGCCTTTATCGCGGAACGCTTACCGAAGCGGGTAAAAACAGCCCCTACCGCGAGCGTTCAATTGATGAAAACCTTGATTTGTTCGAGCGTATGACTAAGGGTGAATTTCCGAACGGCGCGAAGGTTCTCAGGGCGAAAATTGACATGTCCTCGCCTAATATCAACATGAGAGACCCTGTTATTTACCGTATTGCTCACGTTTCCCACCATCAGACAGGTGACAAATGGTGCGTCTACCCTCTTTATGATTTTGCGCATCCGCTCTCAGACGCAGCTGAAAATGTGACCTATTCACTCTGCTCGCTTGAGTTTGAGAATCACAGACCGCTTTATGACTGGTGTATTAATGAAATTGGTTTTAATGAGCCGCCGCGGCAGATTGAATTTGCCCGCTTGAACCTGAACTATTGCATTACAAGCAAAAGGCGATGCCTTGCGCTAATAAATAACAACAAGGTTGACGGCTGGGACGACCCTCGCATGGCGACTCTCAGCGGTATGAGAAGAAGGGGTTATCCCTCTTCGGCGATTCGCGATTTTATTGAAAAAGTCGGCGTTTCAAAAGCCTACAGTATCGTTGATTACGGACTGCTTGAATCCTGCGTGCGTGACGCTCTTAACGCGAACGCGCCGCGAACTATGTGTGTCATGGAACCGCTCAAAGTTGTTATCGAGAATTATCCGGAGGGGAAAAGTGAAAAACTGACTGTTGAAATTCATCCCGAGCATCCGGAGATGGGTACAACCGAGGTTGATTTTTCGAGGGAAATTTTTGTTGAAAAAAGCGATTTTATGATAGAGCCTCCGAAAAAATATTACCGTCTTTTTGTCGGAAATGAGGTTCGTCTCAAGGGCGCTTATTTCATTACTGTAAACAGGTATGACACCGATGAAAACGGTGAGGTGACCTGTCTTTATGCCACATATGACCCTCAGAGCCGCGGCGGAAACTCACCTGACGGCAGAAAGGTCAGAGGTACAATTCACTTTGTTGACGCATCGGCAAATATAAAGGCACAGCTGAATCTCTATGACCGTTTATTTACAGTGGAAAATCCTTCGGCTGCTCCGGAGGTCTGCGACGTGGTTAATCCTGAATCGCTGATTGTGCTCAAAAACTGTCTGCTTGACGCGAGTGTAAAGAATCTCTCTCCCGGAGACACCTTCCAGTTTATGCGGCAAGGTTATTTCTGCGTTGACAAAAATAGTACACATGACAATCTTATTTTTAACAGAACAGTCGAGTTGAATTCCTCATGGAAAGCATGATTTCCAGAGTTTTTCCGTCATAAATTTCCGGATGAAAGGATTATTTTCATGAAGTACCTCTATAAAATCATCGGCGCCCTGCTTTCTCTCGCAGTCATTCCGATTTTTATTTTTGCTCCCTTTTTTAAAATCATAGCATCCTCCTCAATTATGCAGATGTTCAACAATTCTTCCTCTGTTCTTGTTGATAAGGCTTACAGCTTTTACGGTCTATATACAGAGTTTATTCAAGGCAAAACCTCATCGGGAATTGATATAAAAGCCTTAATTAACGCTATTCCGGCTGAGGTTAAAGAGCAGCTCGCGCCACCGTTTATTACCTTTCTCGCAATGTTCGCGCTCGTAATAATTGTTTCATTAGTTCTGTTTTTTGTCTTTATTTTTACAAAAATGAACAGTAAAACAATTTTCTTCACAACTGCTCTCGGACTTCTCGCAGTAATAATTATGAATGTTTCCTTCAATAAATTTTCATATCCCCTGACCACAGGTCTGATTCCTCTGACCAGCATCCTTACTTCGGATATAATAAAGATGTTTACGTCGAATCCCCTGCTGAGTCTGGGTTCGGGACTGCTGGGAGCCTTCAGCAAGCTCAACGACAATATAATCACCCTGAATCATCTGAGCCTGAGTACAGCGTATATCCTTTTACTCCTGAGCTATATTTTTAACATGTTGTGGTATATCGGAAACAGGCTGGTTGACACTAAGTAAAAGATGATTTAATCTTTTACAGAAACCAGACTGTCATACAAGGCTAAGAACTATTAAAACAACAGAAAAAAAGCAGTAAACTTTTCGTTTTACTGCTTGTTTTTTTATTGTTAAAACTCTATTTATTGCCGTCTTCAATCAATTTCAGTTCGCTTTTGATGATGTTTTTTCTTGACTCAAAAAGGAAGAAAATTGAAAAATATGAGAGATAAACAAGAATCAGTGTTAAAGCATCGAAAAATTTACTGCCTGAATTTGCCGCTGAAAAGTAGAGAATCAAATACTTTACGACTGCGCACAATAGATGAAAACCGACCAACAGCGCCGAGGCAAAGGAGAATCTCCGCAGCTTAATATCCTTATCCTCATCAAGGTAAATTTTAATCGCGAATAAACCGGCTAGGTTGAGATTAGAAAAAACATTGCTTAGTAAATCAGCGATATATCCAAGCTTGCTCTTTACATAATTTGCTTTCTCTATGGTAACAGGATCCGTTTGACCGTCAACAATCATTTTAAAAATAGAAGTCAGGAAAAAAGCGAGAAGAGTCACGATAAAACACAGCCAAACCAGAATACACAAGGCATTAAGCATACCGTTGCGTCTGTCATATTCGTAAAATTCAGCCTTATTTTCGCTTTTAAACGCAGAATAAGTCAAAGGGAAAACCGCTAAAGTAGCAATAAAAAGCACAATACCGATTAACGAGCTCTTTGCGTTCGTCAGGGTTATTAGATATGAAATCAGCGCCGAAAATAACCAGACTAAAGCCACGGTACTTAAATTCCCCGAGGCTTTATATCTCATATATAAGGCGTCTGCTCTGGTGTCTTTCAATATTTCCTCCGTTCTCCGGCGGTGATTTTTGTGTTATAAAACCGACGGCTGCAAAAGAGTTAAATTATTTAAGTAACCACTGTTAATTAAGATTTACTCACTTTTGTATATTTATCAATTTTACAAAGCTTAATAGATCAAGCTTTGTAAACGAAAAATTTTGGCTCTGTCTATGAACGATGATTAAATCATCGTTCATTTAGTATAAAGTTTTTGCGTAATATCACACATTTCATCGTATTTTTTTTCTATATCCGTGACAAGTGAAAACTGAGTGCGGCATCTGTCAAGATTATGCTCAGGATGTGCGACTCTGAAATATGTGTCGCCGTTGAGGTAGTCAGTGAGAAACCTCATTCCGCATTCAAATGTCATGAGCTTTGAGGCAAACGGCAGCAGCTCTACTTCCTTTTCAGTCAGTGATTTACTCGCTTTGCTCAGATAGCCGTCAACATATTTTGTGTAGAGTGATAAATCAAGCGAGACCTTCGACAAATCCTTTTCGTCCTCATTAGCGGTGTTCGCGCCGAAACGAATGCTGTCGCCGAAGTCATAAAGCGCGGAGCCCTTCATAACAGTGTCAAGGTCTATTACACAAATAGCAATATCAGTATTATTATCAAATAAAATATTATTGAGTTTGGTGTCATTGTGTGTTACGCGGTAAGGCAGTTCACCCTTCTCTAGCAGAGAAACCACAAGCTTTGTGTCGGCTTCACGAGCCAGCGCGAAATCAATCTCAGCTCTGACATTTTCGATTCTCTTTGAAATATTAGCGTCAATCGCTGTCTTAAAATTAGAAAAACGCTTCTCAGTGTGATGAAAGTCGGGAATTGTATCAAAAAGTGATTCTATGGAAAAGTCGTGCAATAAATTCTGGAAAGTCCCGAAGGCAACACCGGCATTGTAAAACAGTTCAGGGTTTTTTATAATATCGCAGGTATAAACATCGTCAATATACTTATAGCACCGCCAATAAGAGCCGCTTTGGTCAAGATAATAAAATTTTCCGTCTGCCGCGCGCAAAAAATCCAGAGTGTCGTATCTGTGTGAAAAAGGCGTGTCAGAAATTTTATTTCTGATATGCGAGGTGACAGATATAATATTTTGCATAAGCTCATCAGGCTTTTTAAAAACCTCGACATTGATATTTTGCAAAACATATTTTTCCAGCATTCCGAAAGTGTTTTCAAAGCATAATACGTAAGTGGAATTAATATGACCGGTATTGATGCGAGAGCATGAATAGTATTTTCCTTTTATGCCGAATACATCAGCAATTAAATTTACAAATGATTTTTCGAGAGTCATTTCTTTGCAACCTTTCCGCAAATATCTTCTTATGAAAGAAGCATATCATAATGATTATAAGCTAATAAAGCTTATTAGTCAAGTATTCGGCTAAAACCAGTTATGAACAATAAGTAAAATTTTGGTAACGTACTCTATTTATTAAAATTTTTTATAAATTTTGCGGCCTCGATACCTGCCAAGGCACCTTCATAAACCGCTTTTGATATTTGTAAAAGCCCGCCCGTGCAGTCGCCTGCAGCATAAAGACCTGGCACAGAAGTTTCGCAGCGGCTGTTTATAACAATTCTGTTTCCCTCAATCACCGCGCCGATTTTTCTCGCGAGAGCTGTGCTTCCGGCTATACCCAGAGCGATAAAAAGACCGTCGCAATCAATGCATGAACCGTCCTCAAATAAGATTTTTTGCAGCTTCAAGTCACCCTCAAGAGAAATAACGCGATGCTCAAAAACACTAATATCAGTTTCAAAGTTAAGCTTATTTCCGTTTGTGAGAATTGTGACCTCCCGAACAATGTTCTTTAAAAAATTGGCTTCATGCTGCGCAAAACTCCCGTTGCCGAGAACAGCAACCTTTTTATTTCTGTAGAAAAAAGCATCACATTGCGCGCAATAGCTTACTCCTTTGCCCTCAAAATCTGGGAGATTTTTAATTTCCGGAGTTTTTCTCAGGGCTCCGGTTGATAGTATAACACTTTTAGTCTCAAAGGTATCACGCGAGCCTACAACATTAAAATTTTTCTCCAAAGAAATTGAAACAATTTCGTCATTAATAAAGTCTACACCCAGCCGCTTCGCATTTTTTACGCCAGCCTCAAACAGCTCAGTGCCGCTGACAGGCTCACCGAAGCCATAATAGTTTTCTATTTTTTCAGCTCTTTGCAAGCTTCCTTCATTTTTTGAAATTACGCAAACCGACAGATTTGAACGAACCGCGTAAAGAGCAGCCGAAATCCCTGCCGGACCCGAGCCGATAACAATTAAATCGGTCATATTTCACCTCTTAATATTCTAAATATTTATTAAAAATCAACCACAGAAGTCGGAAGCGAAAAATCACTTCCGACTTCTAAAAAAATAATGGGTAATATATTTGAAAAATTAATATTCAGGTTCAATAAGTCCGTAACCGTGACCTTTTCTATTATAAACAACATTAAGCTCGTTTGTGTCGGCATTAATAAAGAGATAAAATTGATGCCCGAGCAGATTCATTTGCAATATCGCTTCCTCAACAGACTGCGGCTTCACAGGCACAGATTTTGTTCTGACAATCTCAAAATCAGTCTCTTCCGGCACCGGCTCAGCTTCTTCGAAGCCTTCAAAAGCGCCGCTGCGTAAATTCTTCTCTATTCTTGTCTTATTCTTTCGAATTTGCCGCACGAGAGCGTCGACACAGGAATCAAGCGCTTCAATCATATCCTCCCGCCGTTCCTCAGCTCTGTAAATCATACCTTCATTGTTAACGAGAATTTCAACAGTTTTTGAAGTTTTTTCAGCTGTCGCGGTGACTTTTGCTGAAGCTGTATCGCTGAAAAATTTCTGGAGTTTCTCAAGCTTCTTTTCTGCTCTCTCCTTAAAGGAATCCCTCGGTGTGCATTTTCTGCCAATGATGGTGATGTTCATATTAGATCCTCCTATATAATAATGATAAACAGAAAATAAATGTAATGCTAACAAATCTTAAAAAATAAAAAAACCGAAACGGGTCGCCCGTCAGCCAAAATCGCTGCGAACACCCGCCTCTCATCACATTTATTTTTGTCTATCTTGTGTTTATTATACCACCAATTATAACAAATGTAAATAGTATTTTATAAATATTTTGTTAACATTCAACATTTATCTTTAAAGTAAATATGAATACTGAAAATTGTTGATGAAATTATAATGAAACAGTTATATGTCGTGTCACATGGCACCCTACATTAACAGCCACAGGTAAGCCTGCGATATGGGTTGGGAACTGCTCGATATTAACAGCGAGAGCAGTAATATTTCCGCCGAAGCCCTGCGCGCCGATTCCAAGCTTATTAACAGCGTCTAGCATTTTTTTTTCAAGCTCGCAATAATACATGTCGGCGTTTTCCTGACTGACATCTCTGGTTAAGGCTTTTTTTGCAAGCAGGGCTGCATATTCGAAATCGCCTCCGATTCCAACACCCAGAACCACAGGAGGGCAGGGATTTCCGCCGCCTAGCTTTACTGTTTCGACGACGAAATCTATAATCTCCTCCTCGGCAGCAGAGGGTAAAAACATTTTTATCCTGCTCATATTTTCACTGCCGAAGCCTTTTGGCACAATAGTCAGTGATAATTTCTCGCCGGCAACAATTCTTGTATGGATTATCGCCGGGGTATTATCATTAGTATTATTTCGCATTATTGGGTCTTTAACAACAGATTTACGCAGATAACCCTTCTGGTAGCCCTGCCTAACACCTTCATTGACCGCGTCCTCAAACAAATCTCCGATTATGTGGACATCCTGACCGATTTCAGCAAAAATAACAGTCATACCTGTGTCTTGACAGATTGGTATTCGGTTATCTCGCGCAAGGTCAAGGTTATCAAGCATATCCTTAAAGAGCGTTTTTCCGATTTCTGATTTTTCTTTCTTTTCGCATGAGCGAATACAGTTCTCAAGGTCAGGCGAAAGCTCATAATTGGCTTTAATGACCGCTTCACTAATCGTAGCGGTTATTAAATCGGATTTTATTTCTTTCATAAAAAATACTGCCTTCAATTAATTATTTGCTGTATCGTATTTCTCCGTCAACAATAACCATTTCTGGCTTTGCTGAGATACTCAGAGGGTCGCCTTCAAACACAACAAAATCAGCGTCCTTGCCGACTTCAATCGAGCCTACTCTATCAGAAATGCCCGCAAGCTCAGCGGCGTTAATGGTAATAGCCTTCAAGGCTTCATAATAGTCGAGACCTTCACGAACGGCAAGACCTGCACAAACATTCAAGAGATTTATAGGGACACAGGGGTGATCAGATATAATAGAAATTTTTATCCCCTCCCTGGACAAAAAGCCGGGAGTAGCTAAACTTAAACCTTGCAGCTCCGGTTTGCTTCTCTCACAAATCAATGGTCCGCACATTATTCCCGCAGAATTTTTTCTGAGATAATCTACCGCCAGAGAAGCACCTGTACCGTGAACTATAACATAATTTAAGCTGAATTCCTTTGAAAGTCTAATTGCCGTTGAAATGTCATCAGTTCTGTGGGCGTGAAAATGCGCTGTCAGCTCACCTTTCAAAACAGGAATCAGTGACTCATATATTTCGTCATACTCATAATCATCCCCTGCTTCCTTTTTTTGCATATACTGCCGGGATTTTTTGAGATGTTCTCTGATAATTGACGCCGTAGTCATCCTTGAGCTAGGTGTTTCTTTCCTCTCGTGATAGGTGGTTTTAGGATTCTCCCCAAGCGAAAATTTCATTGCAGCAGGCGATTTTATTATCATCTCGTCAACAATACTACCGTAAGTTTTTATTGCAATTAATTGACCGGCAATGGGGTTCGAGCTGCCGGGACCTGTAACAACAGCGGTGATTCCCGCTTCCAGCGCCTCTTTAAAACAAGCGTCAAAGGGATTTACTGCATCAAGAGCGCTGATGTGCGGAGTGACCGGGTCGCACATTTCATTTAAATCGTCTCCCTCAAATCCGAGCGAATCCCCGCATACGCCGAGATGGGTATGTGAATCAACAAAGCCCGGAAAGAGCATTTTGCCTTTTAAATCAAGAGAGTTCGCGTTTTTTTCAAAATTCTGGTCAGACATTTCACCTACTGCAGAAATTTTCCCGTTTTCGAAGGAAATATATCCGTTTTCAATTATGCCGCCGCTCATAGTATATATTTGCGCGTTAAAAATTAACATAAAATTTTTCCTTTTATATTGAAATTATTTTACCCGCGTTATAATAATCGAACATCGATATTACAAAGCGGGCAATATTGTATGTGATAAAAGCAATGAAATCAGAACGTGTTAATGCTGCATTCAATGCAGAACATCAGCTGCCTCTTCGGTTATTGCGTTTCGGCTCACCGGTTTTCTTTATTCCACTCATGCGGTCGTCACTGCTTTTTTTGAAACTGGACATCATTTCTTCAAAGGTCTGCTTGGTGCTGTCAGGCTCGCTCTTTTGACCCTGCCAGACATTATTTTTCCGCGGAGAGCGTTCGCGGTCTTTATTAAAAGGTTTGCGCGCGGGACGCTCAGCTTGAGGCATTGCCTGCTTTATTGACAGACCTATTTTACCGCTTTCGTTAATCGCGATTACCTTAACAGTGACCTCCTGGTTTTCACTTAGATGCTCCGAGATACTCTCAATATAAGAGCTGGAAACCTCTGAAATATGAACCATGCCTGTTTCGCCGCCGGGAAGCTGAACAAACGCGCCGAATTTTGTGAGTCCGGTAACCTTACCTTCAAGAATTGTTCCGATTTCTACCGCCATATTAAAGACTAATCCTCCTGAAATAATCGAGTGTCCAGTTTATACTTATATCTGTGATATTAAGAAAGGATGACCTTTTCTGATAGCCTAATCTCCTATCACCTGAACCCTGTATACTGCCACCTGAAACCTGTTAGTGTCCGGGGGTAATATCATAATAAATGTTTTCGTCATAGAAGCTATATCCTCTGTAAATACGAGCGAATTGCTCAATTTTTTGAGGATTGCCTGAGTCCGCGAGAAAACCGCGCAACTGATCATTTTCCTGTTTAAGAGTTTCATATTCGGCGGCGACAACTTCAAGCAGTTTTTTTTCGTCGCGAATATTTATCTGGATATTTAGATAAGCTGCAGCGCACAATGAATAAAAAATAACCAAGCCGATTACAAAGTATCTATTAAGTCTGATTCCTTTAAAAATCCTCATCAAGTCGTACCCCACTTTGTTTTTTTCGCTTTAATGAAAGCTTATTGTGGACATTATACAACAAAATGGTGTTGCGTTGCAAGAGGTATTTCAATTTTTTTCCCGTTTTTTTCCCTCTTTTTACGATTATTTTCGATATTTTTTTAAAGATTTTTAATATTATTCTGTGAAAGAATAAAATGGGAGCAGAAATCACTTTTGCCATAAGTGTAAAAAACTTTTTAATATAATAAATTATTTTTCCGCTTACTCTAATTACAAATGCTCCAAAGGAAATATAATATATCAGGAAGCCGAGGATTTCGGACAAAACAATAAATAACCTGATTTTGCCGTTATTAAGCGTCAGGCAAAAAACGAAGGTCACAGCGGAAAAAATGATGAAAAACAGAATATCCTGAACAAACACTGCCGCTCTGCCACGGCTTATTGAAAGCCGGATTATTCTGAATATGTCATAAATGATTCCGATAATAAATCCCAGACCAAGGGCAAAAAGTAACAGCTTTGTTTGAGAAGCGATATTTATATCTATCATTACCTGAAAACCTTGCTGAAAAAGCCGCCGCTTTTCGCCTGAACATCAGAATAACCAAGAGAGTCAATATCGCCTTCAATCAGCAGCTCTCCCGCTTCAATGCTGAGCCTGTTTATATGCAAATCATAACCCTTAACAGTGAGCTCGCCTATATCAGTCACCGCTACTATAGTTTGCTCGTCAAAGCTGTCAACGTCAATAACGCCTGTTACACTGAGTCTTTTCCTATCCTCTAGAACAACATTATTCGGCATTTTAATTTTCTTTTCTTCGGTCATAATATTCATTCCTTTCAATACTGGTAACCTGTCCTTAAAAGATATGAGGTAGGTTTGCATTTTATGAATTTTATCTTTAAAAACACTTGTTGGAAAACCAGTTGAATTAAAAAATTAATAAAACATACATAATTTGAGGAAAAACAGCAAAAGTGATTGAAAAAAACAAAAATAAATGATATTATATAGAGCGGATAAATTCAGAGCTGAAAACAAGTTAAAAACGGAAGGATATGAGTGGAGAAAAGTGATTAGACAAGGTTTTGACAATAAGAAATACATAAAAGCGCAATCGGAAGAAATCAGTAACCGTATTTCAAAATTCGGCGGAAAGCTTTATCTTGAGTTCGGCGGAAAACTCTTTGATGATTACCACGCCTCGAGAGTTCTGCCTGGTTTTGAGCCGGACAGTAAGCTGAAAATGTTGAAAAAGATTTCGAAAAATGTCGAAATAGTTATTGTAATAAACTCCGCAGATATAGAAAAAAATAAAATCCGCCGTGACCTTGGTATTTCTTATAATTCCGATGTTTTAAGACTGATTGATTCCTTTTCGGAAATCGGTCTTTATGTCGGCAGTGTTGTTATCACTCAATTTGACTCCCAACCTAATACCTTAATATTTAAACATAAGCTTGAGCAGACAGGTATAAAAGTCTTCCTGCATTACAGTATTGAGGGTTATCCCTATGCTATTGAGAATATTCTCAGTGAAAACGGCTTCGGGAAAAATGAATATATCGAGACGACCCGTCCGCTTGTCGTTATAACTGCCCCGGGTCCGGGCAGCGGCAAAATGGCGACATGCCTGTCTCAGCTATATCATGACCACAAACGTTCAATAATGTCAGGCTATGCGAAATTTGAGACCTTCCCCATCTGGAATCTGCCGCTGAAACACCCTGTGAATGTCGCATATGAAGCCGCTACAGCTGATTTGAATGATGTTAACATGATTGACCCTTATTATCTCGAAACAACCGGAAAGCAAGCGGTTAACTATAACCGCGACATTGAGGTTTTTCCTATTTTAAAGACTATATTTGAGCGAATTTCAGGTGAGAGCCCCTATAATTCTCCCACGGAAATGGGGGTTAATATGGCAGGACTTTGCATCACCGATGACGAATCGGTCAAAGAAGCCGCGAAGGACGAAATAATCAGGCGGTATTTTTCGACGCTTTGTGACGTCAGAAAATCGCGGGCAACCGAAAACATGGTTGAAAAAATTGAGCTGATGATGAAGCAGCTCAATATTTCAGAGGATAACCGCCCTGTTGTCGCCGCCGCGCTTAAACGCTCTGAAAACACAGGCAGCCAACCGGCTGTCGCAATAGAAATGCCTGACAAGACAATAATAACCGGCAAGACCTCCGACCTGCTCGGCGCCTCCTCCGCCGCACTGCTCAACGCAGTGAAGTACCTTTGCAAAATGGAGAAAGCCGTTCACCTGATTGACCCGAATGTCATTGAGCCTATTCAGCGAATGAAAACGGATGTGCTTAAAAATCAAAATCCCCGCCTTCATTCTGATGAGGTTCTTATTGCTCTGTCAATCAGCGCCGCGACCGATGCGCAGGCGGAAAAGGCTTGCTCAAAGCTCAATAAGCTCAGAGGCTGCGAGGCGCATTCAACTGTTATTTTGTCGCAGGTTGACGAGGAGGTTTACCGCAAGCTAGGGATAAATATAACCTTCGAGCCGCAATACCAGACGAAAAAGTTGTATTATAAATAAATATCATCTTCCGGGAGAATTATATAATGAAAATTAAAACAATACTACTCTCATCTCTTGCTAAGGTTTTTCCTGACGAATGCCCTGATGCTTCCGAATATATTAAAATGTCCATGCTTAAAAATGAAAAATCCTCGTTCCAGCTTGCTTTTTGTGCCGAAAAAGACGCTTGTGTGAAGCTGGATATAATATCTGAAATCAAACCTTTCATAAAGGTTTACAATGTCTGTCTGATTCCAGCGAAGCTGGCAATTGATAAGGGTGCGGATGATTTTGTATTGCGTGAAGGCAAGCCGGGTCTTTACCCTGATTTGTTAAAGCCTGTCGAGGGTGAAATTACTGCGCAGAGCGGAAAATGGCAGAGTATTTGGTTTGAAATTGAGCTTGACGGTTCACAAAAGGCGGGAAAATATAAAATAGAGCTTGATTTATCCGGTGAAAAAAACGTTTTTGAGCTGGAGATTATCAACGCTAGTCTGCCTGAGCAGGATTTAATCTGCACTCACTGGTTTCACACTGACTGCCTGATGTCTTGGTATAAGGTCGAGGCTTTCAGCGAGGAATACTGGCGCATTACCGAGAATTTCGCTCGCGCCGCGCTCAGACACGGTACAAACTGCCTGCTCACTCCCCTTTTCACGCCCGCGCTTGACACCGACGTCGGCGAGGAGCGTCCGACAGTACAGCTTGTCGACATTAAAAAGGTCGGCTATAAGTACAGCTTCAGCTTTGAAAAGCTTGAGCGCTGGATTGAAATGTGCAACCGTGTAGGTATAAAATATTTTGAGATGTGTCACCTTTTTACACAATGGGGAGCGGAACACGCGCCGAAAATCATGGCAGAGGAAAAAGGTGAAATCAGGCGTATATTTGGCTGGGAAACTGATGCGAATTCACGAGCATATAAGAGCTTTCTGACTGCATTTGCCGCCGCTCTGACTGCGTTTATTGACGAAAAAGGCATCAGGGATAGGTGTATTTTCCATACCTCTGACGAGCCCTCGCGCGTGCATTATTATCAGTACAGACGTTGCGCGAGGCTCATTGATAAGCTGTTTCCGGGATTTAAAACTGTTGACGCCCTCTCCGATTTTATGTTTTATGAGAAGGGTCTCGTAAAAACTCCTATTCCGGCAGACGACCATATCGAGCCGTTTCTGGGGAAAGTGCCTGAGCTCTGGACATATTATTGCTGCTCTCAGCGTTCAAAATACGCAAGCAACCGATTCTTTGCCATGCCTTCCCTGCGCAACCGTATTTTAGGCTGGCAGATGTATAAGTATGACATAAAAGGCTTTTTGCAATGGGGCTTCAATTTCTGGTATGCGCGGCTGTCAAAGTATGAAATCAATCCCTTTGAAGTCGCAGACGCCGGTGAGGCTTATTCAGCCGGCGACCCCTTCGTGACCTATCCCGCACCTGACGGAACTGCATATATTTCACTTCGACTTAAGGTATTTTATGATGCTTTTCAAGATAATATGGCGATGAAGCTGCTCGAGAGCAAAATAGGTAAGGACAAGGTTGTCGCCATTATAGAGGAAGGCTTGAATGATAAAATCAGCTTCAGCGTTTACCCGCATGAGGATGAGTGGATGCTTTCAGCACGCGAGCGAATTAACGCCGAAATTAAAAAAATATTCAATTAAAAAACACATTTATTAAGCGGGACAGCAATTGTCCCGCTTAATACTTTTTTAATTTACATTATTAAATTAATCATCGAATTTACTCAGACCCGCTGAAACACGCAGGATCTGCCTTGCGGCGACCGCTGTGAGCGTTTTGTCAGGGGTTTTCAGGACATTTGCGGCGTCAAGGAACTCACCTTCCAGAGTCTGAAGCTCCGCTGAAACACGCAGTGCGATACGCGCGTCAACCGCTGTTATTTCGCCG
>JAVBNH010000005.1:0-209689 GCA_031551635.1 Oscillospiraceae bacterium
ACTTTTATTAAACAAATTTGTGGTCAAATATTTAAATTGTTCTTCGGTCTCTGATTTATATCAATAATTATTTATACTACGGGGGGCTGGGCTTCCCACCCCCACAACCCAAGTCTTGTTTTTTGTTGAGCTTTTAGCCCACTAAGGTACTAACCACTGATAAAAAAAGAGAAAACCGAGGTCTTAGCCCGATTTTCTCTTGTTTTTAATATTAATTACTATTTAGGTAATCACTGATTAATTAAAATTTACTCACTTTTGTATATTCATTGATTTTACAAAGCTTGATATATCAAGCTTTGTAAACGAAAATTTTTGGCTCTGTCTGTGAACGATGATTAAATCATCGTTCACATAGAGTGAAGAATTTTTCAGCGCTATTCCAAAAACTGCAGTTTATGCTATGTTAAAAAGCTTGCGCACAAACTGAACAATTTTGCAAATAAAGCATGCGAAACGACCGAAAACAGTTGAATCGTGATTGTGTTCATCACAACAGCCGCATGTCTTAGCCGGTATTATCTCCCAAACAGCATATAGAGTCATGCTTGCGTTAGCGTTGTAAACATCACCCGGTTGATAAGAGGCTGTTGTCTCGTTACTTGAGGTTGCCCAGCCTTTAAAAGTATAGCCCGCACGAGCAGGTACCTTGTCTGACAATATCAGTACATCGCTCTCTGATTTTACCTGACTTTCCGGTGCCCCGGTTCCGCCGTTGGCATTATACTCAACCGTAAAAAATTCAGGAATTTTTTCCCAAACAGCATATAATTTAACGCTGGCATTTGAGGTGTAAGAGCCGCCGGAAAGATATAACGCTGAGCTTGCATTGTTTGTCAGCGCCCAGCCTTTAAAGGTATAACCTTCACGTACCGGAACCACGGTTGACAATGTGAGCGCGTTGCTCCCCCGCTTTACCTGGGTCTCTGGTGCGCCTGTTCCGCCATTCGCGTCATACTCTACTGTGTATAATCTGTTTGCTAAAGCCTCAAGCTGTGAAAGATAGATAACTTGCCTGTTAACAATAAAATTCCTCAGGTCATCCGCGTAATGGTCAAAACGTTCAATCGGATTTGTTGCGGACTGATAAAAACGGCTGTCCATATCTGTAACAAGGGGACGAATCTTAGCGATAATATCATCCTGCAGAGCTGTGAGCTGCGCGGCGGAATAGTAGTTCTCGAGAACCACCTTCGCTCTTGCCACAAACTGCGCTACGAATGTTTTATTATTAAACACTAAAAAAATCTTATTGAATTCAGGTGCAATATCATAAGGATTGTACAGAGTCGAGAATCTGTTGCCGTAAAGCTGATCCGCGCCCGGGTGAGGCGACATATCCATGTCGTGCAAAAGGAAGCGCCACTTGCCGTCCTCATACGGATTGCCTGAATCGGGATTTGGAGTGATAGCTCTAAAAAATCTCATATTATTATGAGGCCAGTCAATGCTGTTGAAAAATGTGTTCGCAATCAGGTAATCCATAAAATTTTCTTGGTCAAAATATTTTTCAAACAGTATCTCGCGAGCATAATCGGAATTCATATCGTGGGTTTTCGCAAATTCTACAACCTCGTCATATAGCGCCGTAACCGTATTAGTGTTGCCGTCCTCAACCATGTCATAAAAATACTGACCGCCTGAACTGTTAAATGCCCAGCCACGGTCTATGACGGCGGCATTATTCAGAGCTATATTATAGCGGGTGCTGATGAATTCGGCATTGCTGGTATGCTCACGCATCAAAGTAAAGCCCCAGTATTCGCCGTTTATAAACATAATCGCAACCTGATAGCCCGCTGTTCCGACATTCATGCCTGCAGACGCGCTTTGGGCGAATATATCACGCATATGATCCCAGTTGAAGCCGTTACCGGCGTTCCACAAGCGGAAACGGTACAATTCATCCAAATCGGAAAATATAGGATAATTTACGACGCCGTTAAGCCCGCCGCGAACAAGACTCACATTGAAGGTACGCTGCGGCATACCGCGAGAGCCTGTGCCGCCAAGCTGTGTTGAGCCGGGCAGGTTAAAGCGCTCGGTATAAACACCGTCATTCAAATCAAAATATTCATAATTAAAATCACGGCGGTAGGTTATTTCGTCAAAGGGGTTCGCATGTGAATATACCTCATAAAAATCATCATGACCGGCTGTTATAGATATGATGGGCATATTGTTAAAGCGTTCAGCCGCGTCCGGGGTGATGATGTAAGATGCGGTAATTGTTTTTGTAACCGCGTTGTTGCCCACATAGCCTTTAAAACGGAAGGAGGTTCCCTGCAGTGTGGTTGTACCGGCAAGCGGCGGTGCACCGAATTGCTGAGACAATGAAGTCAGCAGAGAATTTTCCCAGGCGCATGAACGGTCACGCACATCAATTACCTCACCCTGCATAAAGCTGCCGGATACCTGATGCGTTGTATTCCCTTTTGTAATATAGCGATCCGCACCCGGAACAGGGTCACTGCCATCAATAGACCAGTAGATAACGGCATCTGATTTTGTAGGTACACTTACTGCTAGATTGAACTCCTCACTGTAAACACCGGGCTGAGCGGACAAAACGATTTCATTGTCGTCCAAAATCCACGGCGCGGGAATGATATCCTCTCCCCATGCGCCGTCGCCGCTGTAACGGGGCTTAACTTCCGCAAGTCTATCATTGTCGATTCCACTTGAGCGGTAATCCAAAGCTTCAAAATCATGGGCATTGTCGTCATAGTCCGCGAAATTTATACGGCGGCAGGCTTTTTGTTTTGAAATGCCGTCTAAAGCACTTGCGCCCTCCCAATTATATACCGCGTTTTTTGAGCCGTTTATGGCTCCCAGCAAATCAACCACTCGAGCAAGGTCAGCCGCATCCAGCTCCGCATTTGCCAGAGCCTGAGTGCCTGTTACCAATGCGAAATTAAAGCTTTGATTGCTGAAGGTAACATTCCAGTCAATATCATAGTCAGTTATTGTGTAACGGGGAGAACCGCCGAAGCCGGCTCCTCTGATGAGGAAGGACGCGCGCGCCTTTATAGTGTATCCATCCAGTTCCAGCACATTGTCCCAGTTACCTTTGCCGACGGTATACTGCAGTGAATACCCGCTGAGGTCTATATCACTGTCTGTCGGGTTATAAAGCTCAACAAAGCCGTGAGAAATCGAACCGCCATTATCAACGGCAGCATAAGCCTGATTGATAATTACATGGTTAGGAAGCCCTTCTAATGCTGAAACAGAAAAAACACCAAGCATGCATACAAGCAAGAGGGAAATCATCGCACAAAAAGCAATTTTTTTCATAATCTTTCCTTTCTTCAAAAGCAAAATAAATCAAAGCCTGTCCAAAATTGTTACAAACTTTGATGGGTACAATAACACCAAACTCAGTATATATGATTCTTTATAAAATTTCAACTGTTTTTTAATAATATTTTGTGCTGTAATTGTAAAAAACGACAAACAAGAAGCTATTTAAATAAAAAAGCAATTATAATAATAAAAAAAGACATCCATACCACTTTTTCCTTCTACTATACAAATAGCATTTGTTGATATATCAAATGTTATAAATGTTGAGAATTACCTCTAAATATGCTTAACACAACACTTTCACATTCTCAACCCCCTCTCGGCGCAAAAAATATCTCTCGCCTCCTTGAGCAGGCGGTAGACCTGCCTGTCCGAACAGGGGATAAGCAAAGAGACATATGTAACTCGATTTATTATATCCCCGCGGCTAAGCTTATATTTCGCATCGGAAAAATAAACACAGTCAATTACCTTTTTAAGCTCAGCAGCCCGCTTACTTTTTTCGGCAATCTCCAGCGTCCGCTCAACCGCTAGTATGTCAAGCAGCTTCGCTTCCATATTTATCAGCGCGTTTTCGGCATTAATAACAGCCTGTTCAGTAGGCTTCGAAATACCGCCCTTTATACCAAGCAGGTCATTTTTGCTTTTTTCATAAGCGCTCTCATAAACCGCTTGCTTCAGCTCCTCATAAGAAGGCTTGCCGCAGCGGGCGTAAAAACGAAATGCCGCTGTGGCATAATCTCTTGTAAAGTCCGAATCATATTTGTTTTCATCGTAAAGCTGCTTGATAATCTCAAAATTTTCCAAAATCAATAACCATTCCTTTATTCAAAATCACACAAGCTAAAAAGCGCCGCCGAAGCCTTCATCAATGCCTCAAAATGCTCGTTTCGCTTCAGCCTGTTTTTGTATTCGCTTTCTTGAATCCGCCTGACGGGAATAAAATAACTGTCCCAGCCGTAAACCGAAAAACCGCCCGGAGCCTCAACAAGAAAACCTGCTTTTTCACCAGGAGCGGTATAACAAAGAGCCTCAATAAGCTTCTTCGATGACTTTTTCCAGCGCATTTTGTCAGCTATCAAGCCAATTTCATGCTCGGCAAAAAAACCGTTTTCCCGGTTTTCCGACAGCCAGCAAAAAAGCCTGAACAGCTTCCCAACAAGCAAATCCGAATCAATATTAAGCATATCCGCGCAGGCAGTAGTTTTAGCCATATCCGAAAGCGCGGCGCATTCATCAGAAAAGATAACCATATTTCAGCCTTTCCGAAAAAAGTAATTGAATAAACACATAATATAATATGCGAATATTGAGCAACTGATAATCTTAGTACCTTAATAGGCTGAAAACTCAATAAAAAGCAAGACTTGTGTTGTGGGCTTAGCAAGCCAAACCCAAATTAGGTGAACGATGATTAAATCATCGTTCACAGACAGAGCCAAAAGTTTTCGTTTACAAAGCTTGATATATCAAGCTTTGTAAAATCAATGAATATACAAAAGTGAGTAAATTTCAATTAATCAGTGGTTACTTAGTAGAAAAGATTTTAAAGCTGAGTATTAATTTTCATCAAAACAGTCTACGCACCAGTCCTCAAAGTATTCACCGCCTGTTTTGCATTTTTTCCATTCCGCCTGCTTTCTTTGCAGTAATGCTTCATAGTAATCCTCAACCGCCGGAAGCTCCGCGCCGCAAATATCGCAGCTTATTATGTACATTTTTCCGCGTTTTTCAAAGCTCATAATTTTCACCGTTATCATTAAATCAGAATCATCTTTGTTAAAAATATATATCATTAAGTCAATCACATACTGCACCCTAAGGTATTTCACTGCAAAAAGAAAAAGCCCCGAAAAAATCGGGACTTTAATGTAGTATTTATTAAATATAGACTTATATAACCGTTCTTCCTGCAATTATTGTCGTTTTCACATTAAAACCAGTGTCAAAAAGGACAAAATCAGCGTCTTTCCCTTCACAAATCGAACCCTTTTTATCAGCCAAACCGATAGCTCTCGCGGGATTCAGGCTGGCACAGCGAACCGCTTCGGGCAAGGTTACCGCAGCGTTTTCATAGAAATTTTTAACCGCCCTGTTCAGAGTCAACACGCTTCCGGCAATCGTGCCGTCCTCAAGCGTGCATTTTATTCCATTGAGATTAACCGTCAGTCCGCCCAGGTCATATACGCCGTCAGAAAGCCCCGCAGCCCTTATGCTGTCAGTAATCAGGCAGAGCCTGTCCTTCTTGAGAGCATAGACAATTCTATAAATTGCAGGGTGAATGTGGAAATTGTCGCATATCATTTCAGCGGTGACAGAGCTGTTAAAACAGGCTGATACAACACCCGGTTCACGGTGAGTTAATGCGGTCATCGCATTAAAAAGATGAGTGATATGCCCGGCACCCGCCTCAATCGCTCCCAGAGCCTGCTCGTAAGTCGCGGCGGTGTGTGCCAGAGAAATCAGTATATCGGATTTTTGTTTTATTTCTCTAATTACACTATAGTTCTCGTCCATTTCAGGCGCGAGAGCAATAATCTTAATGACATCCTTGTTTTCGATAACCCATGAAGCATCAGGCTTTTGAATATGTGCGGCGTTCTGAGCGCCTTTTTTTGACGAATTTATAAAAGGACCCTCTGCGTGCAGACCGAGAACAGCACTGCCGTCCCAATGTCTGCTCTCTTCCATGAGACCTCTGATAACACAAGCCGCTTCAATGATTTTCTCCTTCGGCAGAGTGAGTGTAGTCGGCAAAAAGCCTGTAACACCGCCGCGAAGGAGTCCCTCAGCCATCTTTTTGATTCCGGCGGCGTCAGCATCCGAGGAATCCTCACCGCAGCAGCCGTGAATGTGAATATCAATAAATCCGGGAGAGAGATAAAGACCATGAGCGTCAATAAGCTCGCAGCCGTCAGGGATTTTGCCCTCATCAATTACGGCTTCAATTTTATCTGTGAACAGCACCGCTTTTTTCTCTATTAATTCATTCTCAGTAATAATAACCGAGTTTTTAATTACGCGCATATAACAGTCATTCCTTTCATTCAGACATTTTCAATCACATTATTGTATTTGGATAAGTCGCAACTCCGTTTTCATCCGGGAAAGGCGACAGCGAATCCACTTCATATATTTTACGCTCTTCCTCAAGCGAAAAATCCGGAATCAGAAACTCTCTGCCACGATCCAATGCGCTTCGCCAGCCAAGAATGCCCACTGCTGACATCGCACACGCGCGGTAAACGTCAAAATACGGTTTTCTTTTTTCTAACAAGCACTTAAGAAACTCCAGTGTAACGAAATAATCGCCGCCGCCGTGACCGCATTGCCTGGCTTCTTTAACATCGCTGCCGAAATCCGCCAGAACAATTTTTTTTGCCTTTTCACCTGCGGGAACCGACCAATCGTTATAGACCGTGCGAACCAACTCCTCATTATCACGGCTCATTTCAACTCCGCCGTTCTTGCAGCATAAGCGGTACCAAGTGCCGTGAGGTCCGTATTTTGCCCAGCCGGTAATCTTGAAAAGAGCGCCGCAGTCCATTTCACAAAGCATAATTGTCGCGGCGTCCTTGCGGATTTCGTCCTCGTACTCCCACTCATTATTTTTCGCGAAAACGCATTTGCCGTTGACCGTCGTCGGCATTGAATCTGTCATATACATAAGCGGAGCTAGCGAATGCGTCAGATAATAGCTCGTCGGCATAAGCGCTCGCCAGTGATTTTTATTCGGGGTATAGCTTCTGTATGACTCGAGTGACATAGGATGAACGTACTCACCGTCGGCGTATAAAACTTCTCCGAGTGTACCACTTCTATATACATCGCGCATCTCCATAGCGCCTTTATAATAGGGATAATTCTCCGCAAGCATATAAGCGACACCGCTTTTTTCATATGCGCGGCAAAGCTCAACGCATTCCTTCATAGTCACCGCCGCCGTAGTTTCACTGAAAACACTGATACCGTGCTCCATGGCTTTTACGGCAAAGGGCGCATGCTGAGAAAAATAATTAGTCAGCACAACAGCGTCAATACCGCTGTGTAAAAGCTCATCGAAATCCGTAAAAAACCGCGCATCCTCGTTGCAATATTCCTTGATGGCATTATATGTGCTTTCGTCCCTGTCACAGACGGCTACAACCTCTGCAAGTCCTGTCAGCTTTGCCGCCTTTGCATATGACACACCGCGTCTGCAGCCGAAAATCCCAAGCTTTATTTTCTCTTGCATAATAAAGGTCAAACCCTTCCTATGAAGTAAATCTTACTTAATTATTAGTCTCTAATAAAAAATCTATAAAACTAATAATAGTATAAAAAGCCAAAAATCTCAAGCATTTGTGAGAAAAAAAACGAAATCATTGCAATTTTTTTACATATATATTATAATATAACTCATAAAAAACGAAAGGATTTCATAATAAATGAAAAAGATTTCAAAAATTTCAGCCCTGCTTCTTGCTGTTTCCATGATTTTTCTGTGTTCCTGCTCCAATGCTAACGAGGTTGAAACAACTGCCTCGGCGACAACAAAATCTGCCACAAGCGCACAGTCAGTCGACTACCACAAGGACACAAATCCTGTCGCGACCATTACAATGGAAGACGGCAAGGTCATAAAAATCGAGCTTTATCCTGAGATTGCGCCCAATACCGTAAACAACTTCATTTCTCTCGCCGGCAAAGGCTTTTATGACGGTCTTGTTTTTCACAGGGCAATAGCGAACACTATTATTCAAGGCGGGGACCCTAAAGGAAACGGTACCGGCGGACCGGGCTATACCATCAAGGGTGAGATGACAGTCAATGGCTTTACAAATAACCTTAAGCACACAAGAGGCGTAATTTCTATGGCTCGCTCCAACAGCTATGACTCTGCGGGCAGCCAGTTTTTCCTCGTTAACGCAAGCAGCGTCGCTTCATGGGACAAAAATTATTGCGCTTTCGGAATGATAATTGAGGGTATTGAAAATGTGGATACCTATTCAAAGCTTCCTGTCACAGACACTGAAAGCGGCACAATAAAACAACAGCCTAAGATGAAATCCGTTACGGTTGACACAAAAGGCGTGATCTATGATGAGCCTGTCACAATCGTTAAATAAATATGCTAATATGAATATTGTTGTTCTTTACGGCTCACCGCACGAAAACGGAAAAACCGCCGCTCTGCTCGCGGAGTTTCTCTGTGAAGCGTCGAGGCAAGGGATTGACACAGGAAACATTATAACATTTGATGCATATACTATTAATGCAAAACCCTGTATTGACTGCGGTCAATGTGCCGCAAATGCGGGGCTCTGCTGTCTCGATGACCTTGATGAGGTAATCACACTTCTAAAAAACGCCGATTTGTTGATTCTTGCAACACCGATTTATAATTTTTCCTTTCCCGCCCCTCTTAAGGCAATTATTGACCGGCTTCAGTGCGTTTATGAAAAGGAAAGCTTAAAAAAAGAAGAACACGCCGCCGCCGGAGTGCTCTTGTGCTCCTGCGGCAGCTCGGGAAAACTTGATTTTGAGCTGATTCTCTCACAGAGCAAGCTTGTATTCAAAATTCTCGAAAAGCAATATTTATCCTCAGTTTTATATGCGAATACAGACACAGATGGCGAAAAACCACCTGTGGAAGCTATTCAAAAAGCTGTCATGAACATTCTGAACCATTTCGAAAGCAAAAATATCATTTAATAAAAGTGTTAGTTATGAAAAAAACTGTATTTTTGTTTCTATTTTTAATTCTCATGCTGTCAAGCTCCTGCGCTTCACCTGTAAATAAAGGTAGCGCACAGGATAATGACAGCTTTTCTGTTGCTTCAATCACAAAAGAATCCTATCCTCAAGCAGCTGAAACAAAAGAAACAACATCTGCTGCAACTGCCGAAAACGTAACGGAACGCTTGACTACACCTGCCGCAAAAAGCGTCTCGAGCGGAACCTATACTGGCAGAGTACCGCTTGCCTGCATTGATTTCATCTTTGAGTCATTAAACACAAAAAATTTACCGAAAAATAAAATTTGCCACAATTTCGGTGCAGCAGCTAATGAAAAACCTCACTCAATCACACTCAGCAACCAAAAATTCTTTGACGGCAAGGGCTTCAACGCTGTTGCATATGACAATAAATCAGACGGCAAGCCACTCTATTTAACCTTTGACTGCGGCTATGAAAACGGCTACACCTCAAAAATCCTTGATATTCTTAAAGAAAAAGGCGTTAAGGCGGCATTTTTCTGCACGCTCACGCAGATGAAAAGTCAGCCTCAGTTAATCGCACGTATGATAAACGAGGGTCATACAGTCGGCAACCATACAAACAAACATCCCTCATATGCGAAAATTTCCCGAACCAGAATGGCTCAGGAAATTAAAGATTTTGACGATTATTTGCGTCTGAATTTCGGCTATACCTCACCTTTTTTCCGCTTCCCTTACGGTGAGTACACAGAGGAGTCATTGGAGCTTGTTAACTCGCTTGGCTACAAATGCGTTTTCTGGTCACTTTCATATGAGGATTGGGACATAAACAATCAAAAGGGGAAAGAAAATGCCGTTAAAACTGTGAGCGCAAGGCTTCACCCGGGTGCGGTTATTCTTCTTCATTCTGTTTCAAGTGATAACGCCGCGGCTCTTGATGATATAATTGACTACGCCCGCTCAAAAGGCTATGTATTCAAGGAATTGAGCAGACTAGGTAACCATTGATTAATTGAAATTTACTCACTTTTATATATTCATTGATTTTACAAAGCTTGATATATCAAGCTTTGTAAACGAAAATTTTTGGCTCTGTCTGTGAACGATGATTAAATCATCGTTCACCTAGGATATACTCCTGCTTTAAATTAAATTCGACATTATTGCCTCGCAAAACCGTGTGGGGTCGGCAATAAAGCCTTGTTTTATAGACTCAGCCTGTAAGTAATCGCCGGTATACAGCGACAGGCTGAGTAATTTATTGTTCTCGTCTGTGCTGTTATTGGATGCATATATTGTCAAGCTGATTTTATAGCCGTTTTCGGTTTTCGTAATCTCCACATTATTCTCTTTTTTTCGCCTGTTATCAGTCATCAGCCTCAGCGCCGCCTTAACAGCCTTGTCTCTGACTGTCCATGTCAGGTCTGTCTGCAGGGATTCAGAAAGACTTTTTCCGCTTTCACTCGCGCAGTACATCTCCTCCCCCTCGACAATTTCACATGCGATATGATTATTTTCAAGCAGCTCGCTGAGAGCCTGATTAAACTCAAAATAATTGGCAAGCGCGGTCTGCTGCACTGTATCAATAAGCAGGCTCTTGGAAATAGGCGCATCGATGCTTTTCAAAAGATAGCAAATCAGCAGCCTTATTTCGCTCATAGAACGAAGCCCACCGAAAACAACACCCTTGTCAAATGTATTGTCAGACAAATAAATTCCTCATTCCAGATTTAAGATTGTCTACTCTCTTCAATCTAATGTCTAATGTCTAAATCCGCTAAATCATATGGCGTCTGCTGGTAAACGAAATAATTCAACCAGTTTAAAAACAGCAATCCGCCCGCGGCACGCCATGTAATTTGCGGTTTAAGCCGTTCGTCGTCATTCGGGAAATAATTATAGGGTATATCAATCTCAAGCCCCTTATTTTTATCACGAAAATATTCCTTCGCGAGGGTATCCGCATCATATTCGGCATGACCTGTTGCGAAAAAATTCCTGCATTCCATATCAGAAACAAGATAGACACCCGCAACATCAGAATAGCCGAGAATTTGCAAATCCTTGACAAAGGCTATGTCCTCCCGCCGTATTTCAGTGTGCCGCGAATGAGGAATATAAAAAACCTCATCAAAATTCCTCATAAGCGGATGATACGGGTCAAGGGGGCGATGGGGAAAAACCCCGAACATTTTCTTTTGAAGGTTATACTTGCGGATGCCGTAATGATAATAAAGCGAAGCCTGAGCCGCCCAGCAAATGTTAAAGGTCGAATAGACATTTGTCTTTGCCCAGTCATAAATCGAGCAAAGCTCCTGCCAGTAATCGACATCCTCAAATTCAAGATGCTCAACAGGCGCGCCGGTAACTATCATGCCGTCAAATTTCAGATGCTTAACCTCGTCAAAAAATTTGTAAAACTTTAGAATATGCTCCGCCGAGGTGTTCTTGCTTGTATGCGTCGCGGTTTGCAGCAGCTCAATTTCAACCTGCAGCGGCGAGTTGCCGAGCAGGCGCAATAGCTGCGTCTCAGTCTCGATTTTAGTAGGCATGAGGTTTACGATAAGAATTTTCAGGGGGCGTATATCCTGAGCGACAGCGCGTTCGGGAGTCATAACAAAAACGTTCTCTTTCTCGAGAATCGCACGAGCCGGTAATAGGTTATCAATATTAATCGGCATAAACCATCAGCCTTTCTAACGTGGGTTTGGCTTGCCAAGCCCACAACCCTAGAATTGTTTTTAATGAGATTTCAGCTCATTAAGGTACTAAAAGTATTAAATTTTATTGTATCATAGTTTGCAATGTTAGGCAAGAAAAAATTTATACCGCTTCCTCAATCTCAAACTGGCTGTTGTAGAGGTTAGCATAGAAGCCTCCCCCGCTCAGCAGCTCCTCGTGCCTGCCTTGCTCGATAATGTCGCCGTTGTTCATAACAAGAATTAAATCGGCGTTGCGGATTGTCGAGAGCCTGTGAGCTATAACAAAACTCGTTCTGCCCTCCATGAGTGCATCCATCGCCTTTTGAATGAGCAGCTCGGTTCTTGTGTCAACATTGCTTGTTGCCTCATCGAGAATCAGTATTTTCGGGTCGGCGAGTATGGCTCTGGCAATGGTTAGAAGCTGTTTTTGCCCCTGTGAAATATTATCGGCTTCCTCATTGAGAATCATATCGTAGCCGCCCGGAAGGGTTCTGATAAAGTGGTCCGCCTGCGCAGCGACAGCGGCGCTGAAAACCTCCTCGTCACCGGCTGAAAGCCTGCCGTATCGGATATTTTCTTTGATAGTGCCGTGATACAGCCAGGTATCCTGCAGAACCATTCCGAACTGTGAACGCAGCTCACTTCGTTTAAAATCGTGAATATTAACACCGCTGAGGAAAATTCCGCCCTCGTTCAAATCATAAAAACGCATCAGCAGCTTGACAATTGTCGTCTTACCCGCACCTGTCGGACCGACAATCGCAATTTTTTGTCCGTGGGTAATCACTGCGTTGAAGTCATGAATGACCGGCTCGTCGGTGTAGCCGAATTTAACATGGCGGAAATCGACACTGCCGTCAACCATAACACTGTTCGCGGTTTTGCCGTCGCCTGCGGTTTTCGCGTCAGGAGCATCCTCACTCTCCTCGGTTTCACCAAGAAATTCAAATACTCTTTCTGCGGCTGCCGCGGTCTGCTGCAGAACATTCGAAATATTCGCTACTTGTGTTATAGGCTGAGTAAATGAACGCACATACTGAATAAAAGACTGTATTCCGCCGAGTGTCATTGAGCCTTTAGCCGCGAGATAGCCGCCGAGCACACAAATCGCGACATAGCCGACATTACTGATGAAATTCGCTATGGGCATAATAAGCCCCGAAAGGAAATTTGACTTCCATGCCGAATTATATAGCTTTCCGTTATACTCATTGAACTGCCTGACAGAATCCTCCTCACCGTTAAAGGACTTCACTATGGTATGGCTTCCGAACATCTCCTCGATGTGTCCGTTGACATTACCTAAATACTGCTGCTGGGTGATGAAATACTTCTGAGAGCGCTTTATAATAACCAAAACACTCAGCATTGTAACAGGTAGAATACAAAGCGCCGCCAAGGTCATTTTCCAGCTTATCGTCAGCATCATAATGACCGTACCGAAAAGTGAGGTGACTGAGGTAATTATCTGCGAAAGGCTTTGGGTCATGGTCTGGGCGATGGTGTCTACATCGTTTGTGATGCGTGAGAGCACCTCACCGTGTGTGACCTTGTCATAAAAGCTAATCGGCAGTTTGTGAATTTTCGCGTCAATATCATTTCTGAGCTTATAAACGACCTTCATTGTCACACCGGTCATAATATAACCTTGAACATATGAGAATGCCGCACTGGTGAGATATAATAGCGCAAGGGAAATCAAAATCTGGGCGACCCTTGTAAAATCAACGGTTCCCGTACCCATAATCTTCGCCATTATGCCGTTAAAAATCTCATCAGTTGCCTTACCGAGAACCTTGGGACCAAAAATCATAAAAACAGTTGAGACCGCCGCCACAAGCCAGACAAAAAGTACAGTCCACTTATAGCTGCCGATATAATTCAAAAGGCTTTTTATAGCGCCTTTGAAATTCTTTGCTTTTTCGCCACCGCGTGCCATTCCCATCGGACCGCCGCCCATAGGTCCCCTTTGTCTTTGAGATTGAGCCGCGCCGTATTTCTGCTTATTCTCTTTATTTGAAGATGTGTTATTATTCTTTTTACTCATGACAGTTCCTCCTGTGTGAGCTGAGTTGAGGCAATTTCATAGTATTCAGGACAGTTCTTCAGAAGCTCGCTGTGCGTGCCCCTGCCGACTATTTTACCCTCATTTAGAACTATTATCTGCTCAGCCTTCATTATAGTGCTAACGCGCTGAGCAACAACAATAACAGTCGCGTCGCTTGAATAATCCTTCAGCTCACGCCTGAGCGCCGCATCGGTCTTGAAGTCAAGTGCCGAAAAGCTGTCGTCAAAAATCAAAATATCCGGATGCACCGCAAGTGCGCGGGCAATAGACAGCCTTTGCCGCTGACCGCCGGAGACATTTGTGCCACCCTGGGAAATTTCACTGTCAATACCGTTTTCTTTCTCGGCGATAAAGTTTTTCGCCTGAGCAACCTCAATTATTCTGTCAATCTCGGCTTCGCTTGCCGCGTTGTTTCCGTATTTTATATTTGAGGCGATAGTGCCGCTGATAAGCACGCCCTTCTGCGGGACATAACCTATCCTCGAACGCAGCTCCCTGGCGGAAAGCTCTTTGACGTCAACGTCCGAAACAAGTATTCTGCCCTTGGTCGCATCATAAAAACGCATTATAAGGTTCGCCACCGTTGTTTTTCCCGCGCCTGTCGAGCCGATTATCGCTGTCGTCTGCCCGGGCAGAGCCTCAAAGCTTATATCGCTCAGAGCGTCCTCCTTAGCTCCGTCATAACAGAAGGAAACGTTTTCAAATTTCACATGCCCCTTTTTGCCTTTATTATACGGCTTTGGATTAACAGGGTCAACGATTGACGCCTCTGTCGTGAGAACCTCATCAATACGCTCGACTGAAACCATAGCCCGGGGGACAAAAACAAACATCATCGAAATCATTACGAATGACATTATTATCTGAACGGCATATTGTATAAACGCCATCATGTCGCCTATCTGGAGCATCGAATCAACAACCTGATGCGAGCCGACCCAAACGACAATCAGTGACATACCGTTCATAAAAAGCATCATCATCGGGAACATCAGAACCATGACCCTGTTAACAAAACGGTTTACCTTCGTCAAGTCCTGATTCGCCTTGTCAAAACGGTTTTTCTCAAAATCCTGAGTGCCGAACGCTCGTATAATCAGAAGCCCCGAAAGCGACTCCCTTGAAACCAGATTAAGCTTGTCAATAAGCTTTTGAATGGACTTGAATTTAGGCATAACAATCCTGACAATTATCGCAATCAAACACAGCAGCAGCAGCACGACAACCGCGATAATCCAGCTCATCGAGGTCGATTTTCTAAGCGCCATGAATGTGCCACCGATACCCATAATCGGAGCGTAAAACACCATTCGTATACCGAACATCAGCAGCATCTGAATTTGTGTGACATCGTTCGTACAGCGCGTTATGAGTGAGGAAGTCGAGAATTTATCAAATTCCCGGTTTGAGAAGGATTCGATTTTTTCAAACAGCTCGCTTCTGACATTGCGCGAAAAGCCTGCAGCAACTTTTGAGGAAATAAAGCTGACAAGAACCGTCGCGACGCCGCCTGTCAAAGCGATGAGCAGCATATTCAAGCCGACTTTAAGAATATACGATGTTTGCATTTTTGACGCGTCATGACCCAGCTCGTTATAAAAAGCACGGGCAAGCTGAATGCCGCTCTGTTTTAGCAGCATGTCATCATTCGCCGCTGCGTCGTCATGCGCTTTAACAATCATTTCCGCGGGAAGCATCGAAAGCCTTGGGAGAAACTCGTATATTTTGCTCGCATCAAAATTTTCAAGCTGAGAGGATAATTCCTCAGACGAGACAAGTCCGCCAGCGGCAGTCGTAGGCTGCTCTGCTTGAGTTACTGCCTCCTCCGGGAAGGCTCCCTCGGGGAAAAAGTCGTCCGGCACATTTTGAGGGGTTGACTGAAGCATACGCACAATATTAACAAAGGTCCATGTTGCAACGCCCATGGTGCGGTCAAGCTGAGCTGACTGCTCTTCTGTTAATGTATTCTTAACATAAAGCTGTTCTCCCGCACTTGGATAAATCTCATTCAGCTTCTTACCGGCAGAATTTTTATCACTCCCGGAAACCAGCTTATAGCTGTCTTTCAAAAGCTGCTTTTCCGAGGTGGTGAGAATGGTCGAAATAGCTTCATAGCCCTTGACGCTCAAGGCGTCCGGAGCGGCATGGTCGATTCCGGACTGCTGAATGCCGACATTTACTATTTCGGACATATAGTTCGGTAAATTGAGGTCGCAGATAGCCTGCACAAATAAAAGCAGCACGGCTAAAATAAGACCGCCCGCAAATTTTCTCGCGTATTTAAAAATCAATTTCATTCTGTTTTCTCCAATACATTAGTAAGTATTCGCAACCGCGATTTCGGCGATACTGTGCCCTGAACACATTATCCCGGCAACCACCCTGTCACCTGTTACCTGTCTCCTGTGCACTGTTATTGTCCATTTCCGCCAGCACCGAAGCAAGCTTATTCAGAGTCAAAACAAGCTGCTCAACCTGATTTTGGCCGAACCTCTCGGCAATTTCGTCAAAAATTTTATTGCTTTTTTCCTTGCTCTTCCTGATGACCTCCTCAGCGTACGGGGTCAGCGCAAGCTGGATTTTCCGCCTGTCCTGCGAGTGAAGCTCTCTTGTCACAAGCCCTTTTTTCTCCAGTGAGTTTAAAATTTGTGAAACAGCGGGCTTCGAAATCATCATTTCCGAATGCAAATCCGAAACACAGGCATTTTTCTCTGAGCATGAATTTTTTGCTGAAATGCTCTCAAGAATGGTCCATTCGCCAACATTAATCTCCTCGTTAAATAAAAGCGAAAAGATGTGCTTTCTAATCGAATTAATCGAATGCCACACATCGCTTTTATCCTTTGCGGTCATATGATCCCTTCCTTTTCTAATTTTCCTTAAATTTAATTAAGCAGCTTAATATATTATACAACTTAACTATTGGATTACAAGCGGTATTATGTAGAAATATTACAAACTTTTATATTAAACTTTGTTAATCTTGACAGATACACGAAACAGGCTTATACTGATTGCATAATAAATTAAAGAAGGCTTATTTAATGAAAAACAAAACAAAAACAACAAAGTCACTTCTCTCGCTTTTACTTGCGTCCGCTCTCATTTTTTCGCTGATAACTCTTAATTCATGCTCCGGCAGCGGCAGCGAGGTTACCACTTCGACAACCACCGGCATCTCAACAACCGCAGTGCCCGCGACAACAGCCGAAACAACCATGAGTGCAACAACAGCCGCCGATACAACAGCAGCCGAAACAACAGCATCCATAACGACAGCCGCGGCTGTGACCACTGCTCCGGCAGTTGAGGCACTCTCAAAATACCAATCCTCTATCTCCGCGTTCAAGTCACTGAAAACATATTCAGGTGAGCAGACCATGCTACTGGACATGTACTGGGGTAATTTTCCGCAGAAGCAGACTGTCACTCAAAATTTCAGTATTGACCGCAGCAAAAAAATCGCAATCTGCGATGAATCAAACACAGGAGGTCTGATTACCACCTCGCAAAGCAGGTTTTATACTGACGGATATGCGTACACACACAATAAAATCGCCACTGAAAAGGTTCCGGAATATAAGCAGAGGAATGCTCAGAGCTTCGAAACCTTTGAAAACTCATTGATCGGTGCAACAACAGATCTCACCGCGGAAGACATCACCTCCTCAGCTGTCAAGGTCATAACTCTTGAGGACGGAAAATCCGGCACTCAGCTCGAGTTTAACCTCAGCAACTCCATAATGACAAAAACAGGCTCAGTTTTCGCCGAAAAAATCGGCGCAATTGAGGGGCAGGGCGCGAGCGGCATGCAATACAGCGGCATAGTCATCACTGTCGACCTTGACGAAAACGATTTGCCGGTTAAGGCGGTCATGAAATTTAACGCCAAGCTCTCTTATCAGGGCGTTAATATTTCTGCGAAATGTAGCCTGACACAAGTTTTTAAAAGCTTCAACACAATAAGCTTCAATGTTCCGACTGATATAAGTGGTTATACGGATGTTTAAGATATAATAACCTCACGAATTTCTACGCGAATAGAGTTCGCTAGAACTTCGGAGAACATTGAATGATTGATTTGGGCTACGCCCTCGCGGCGGTGCCGCACATCCTGCTAGCGCAGGATGAAATCATGATATAATAGAATTGAGGAAATATTTATGTTACCATCAGACTATTGCAATCTCCATTTTGAAAAAACCATAAAATCCTGGGACGAGGCTCTGCCGCTTGGAAACGGCTTTCTGGGTGCTCTTGTCTGGGGCGAGAGCGGTGCGCTGAGGCTGAGCCTTGACAAGTCCGACCTCTGGGACTGCACCGGCGCGCTGGAATGCTCCGGCGATTTTTCCTATGAGGGAATGAAAAAATTTGTAAAAGCGGCAGACCAGAAAAAAATAGTCGAAACCTTTGATGAGCCGTATTTTAAACCCACACCGACAAAGCTCCCCGCCGGAAAAATAATCATCGACCTCAAAGAAAAGAGCAATCTTGTCTCAAGCCTTGACATCTCGGTTGCCGAGGCTTTAGTCGAGACCAAAAAGACACGACTTAATACCTTCCTTAGTGCGCACAAAAATGTCGGATATATTAAGATAAGCAGCGGTGATTGCGTTTTTAAAATCGATAACCCCGAATACGGTTTAAAAAGCGAAAGAAAAAAAGTGCTCTCAAAACGCTCAATAACTCAATCGCTGAAAAATCTTCAGTATGAAAGACCTGACAAGTCGGATTTTTCAGAAAATGGCATTGAATACAAATATTTTCTTCAAAAGGTCAACGAAAAACTCAGCTATGGAATATTTTTGGCTGTAAAAAGAGAAAACAAAAGCATTTTCGCCGTTTACACCGTCTCCTCCGGTAAAAATGCCGATGAAATTATAAAAAGCTCGATAAATCTGCTTAATGATGCCCTTGCGGAAGGCTATGAAGCGGCTTTCAATGAGCACCGTAAATGGTGGAATGGCTTCTATTCCAAAAGCCATATTTCTCTTGAAGATAAATATTTTGAAAAAAACTGGTATCTTTGTAATTATCTCCTTGCTTCCTGCTCTCGAAAGGGCGGCTATCCGATGCCCCTGCAGGGTGTTTGGACAGCCGACAACGGCGAACTGCCGCCGTGGAAGGGTGACTATCATCACGATTTGAACACAGAGCTGAGCTACTACAGCTACCTAAAAGCGAACCACCTTGAGGAGGGCGAGAGCTTCACCGATTATCTTTTCTCTCTCTTTGACAAGGGCAAAGCTTTTGCAAGGGACTTTTTCGCGCGTGACGGGCTCTGCCTGCCGTCTGTTATGGACTTAGAGGGCAATGCCCTCGGCGGCTGGGCGATGTATTCCCTCTCGCCGACAAATCAAGCCTGGCTCTGCCGCGCCTTCGAGCAGCATTTTGACTATACTCAGGATATGGATTTCCTAAGAAATACAGCCTATCCCTTCCTCCTCGAAAGTGGAAAGCTGCTTGCAGGGCTGCTCGAAAAGGATAAAGACGGCAAGCTTGTTCTGCCGCTGTCCGCTTCTCCCGAAATTCATGATAACAGCTTGAATGCATGGTTAACGCCGAATTCACATTATGACCTCGCTCTAATGAAATCGCTTTTTTCCTCAATAGTTAGATTCTCCGAACTGCTTGAAAAGAAAGATAACACGAGTTATTTTTCTGATATTCTTGCTTCACTGGACGATTTTGCGGTTGACAGCGACGGTGTTTTTATGCTCTCAAGGGACGAAAGACTTAATGAATCACACAGACACCTCGCTCATGTGATGGCGATTCATCCGTTGCGGTTGATTAATTACGAAAAAATTGATGAAAAACGCATAATTGATGCGAGTATAAAAAATCTTGAAGAGCTTGGGACAGAATATTTCTGCGGCTACTCCTTCGCCTGGCTTGCGGAGCTTTATGCCGTGCAGAAAAACGGCAATAAGGCATATGAAACCCTAGATAAATTCTTCAGATATTTTTGTCTGCCGAACGGCTTCCACTGCAACGGCGACTACACAAAGCAGGGCTTTTCAAACTTCACCTACCGCCCGTTTACGCTCGAAGGGAATTTTTGTGCCGCAGACGCGCTTCAGGAAATGCTTCTTTACAGCGACAGTGAAAAAATTGAAATCTGCCCCGCCATACCCGAAACATGGAAAAACCTATCGTTTTCTCTGCTTTGTATCGGAAATATTTTCGCCGAGGTGGAAATTGCTCAAGGTAAGCTCACTAAACTGACCCTGAGCGCAAAAACCCCTGCTACCCGGCAGTTGATTTTTGGAGAGAAATCGGTTATCATTAATATACAAAGCGGTGAAACCGTCTTTGATAATATTTTCACAGAGTGAAATCGAATCTTTGTTAAAAATTTTGGAGGTCGGTTATGCGAATTGAAACATTAAAAATTAAAAATTTTAAGGTTTTTAAAGATGTTGAAATATCAAACATTCCGAATATGGCGGTTTTTCTTGGCATGAACGGAGCCGGTAAAACAACATTTTTCGATATTTTCGGTTTTTTAAACGACTGTCTTTCAAAAAACGTAAAAGCCGCTCTCACCGCACGCGGCGGGTATAGCGAAGTCATATCACGCGAACAAACAGGTAATATCGAGTTCATTATTCAATTTCGCCCGACTGCCGATGACCCTAGAATAACATATGAATTATCAATCGGGCTTGACGAAAAAAATCAACCAGTAGTCGAAAAGGAAATTATGCGTTTCAGACGCGGGCAAAGCGGCGCGCCCTGGGTCATTTTAAACTTCTCCCGCGGCGAAGGCTCGGCTGTTAGCGGCGAAATAAAATCATATGACGATGTAAAAAACATTGATAAAAGAAGCAGACAAAAACTGGACTCTCCCGATATTCTCGCGATAAAGGGCTTGGGACAATTCAAAGAATTTATAGCCATCTCATCTCTTCGCAAGCTTATTGAAGATTGGTATGTATCGGATTTTCAAATAGACAACGCCCGGCAGCGCAATGACACATCTTACAATGAAAGCCTTTCGAAAACAGGAGACAATCTTGCGAACGTAGCAAAATTCATCTTTGATAATAATAAGGAAACATTTGAAATTATTCTTCAAAAAATGAAAGAACGCATCCCCAGTGTCACAAACGTTAAGGCTGAGGTAACTCAGGACGGCTACATTGTTCTGCGATTTAGCGATGGTAATTTTAAAAACCCTTTTTCTTCACGTTTTGTCTCAGATGGAACAATAAAAATGTTTGCATACTTAATTATGCTCAGCGACCCTGAGCCACACTCCCTATTATGTGTTGAGGAGCCTGAAAATCAGTTGTATCCGAAATTACTGCCGATTCTCGCCGAAGAATTCAGAGAATATGCCAATAAGGGCGGTCAGGTTTTTATCTCAACTCATTCGCCTGATTTTCTTAACGCGGTTAAACTGACGGAGCTATACTGTCTTATAAAAAAAGACGGATACACAGAGATTTATCGAGCGGCGGACTCCCCTTTTGTCTCATCCTTATATAACGCAGGTGACCTGCTCGGTTATTTATGGAATCAAGAATTATTGCTCGAGGAGGTTGCCGGGCAATGAGGCTTGTATTCATGGTTGAGGAGCGCTCAATGAAGGAGTTGTTGGAAATTATTCTTCCTAAAATCCTTAGTGAAGCCGGAATGGATAAACCGCTGATTATTCCTCATAATGGAAAAAGTGACTTAAAAAAATCGATTCCGATTAAGCTTAGGGCTTGGAAAAATCCAGATGATCGCTTTGTGATAGTATATGACCAAGACGCCAATGACTGCATTAGCTTGAAAAACGAATTATCCGAGTTATGCTCAGGCGCTAAGAATAAATGCCTAATTAGAATCGCTTGTAAAGAGCTTGAGTCATGGTATTTCGGTGACCTGCCCGCATTATCGCAAGCGTATGGGACGGATTTAATAAAGCTTAAAAACAAACGAAAATACCGTACACCGGACAGCATAGCAAACCCAAAAGAAGAACTGTATAAGCTTCTTCCGCAGCATCAGCAAATTAACGGAGCAAAAATAATTGCCCCTTATATGAATATTGAGAATAATTCTTCATATAGCTTTAATGTTTTTGTTAAGGGAATAAAAAAATTCGCGGCTTGCTAAAAAATATACATAATAAGCAGATTTTTGAAGGTGAACAAATGCCCCCGATTTCGATAATGATGAAGCCTGCCTCGAGCCTTTGCAATATGCGCTGCGACTATTGCTTTTATCACGATGTCACCGAGCGCCGCGAGGAAGCTTCTTTTGGAATAATGGAGCAGGAAACGGCTCTGAATATAATAAAAAAAGCCCTCGCTTATGCCGGCGGCGAGAGTATTTCCTTTGCCTTTCAGGGCGGAGAGCCGCTTATCGCGGGTCTTGATTTCTTTAAGTTTTTCACAAAAAATGCAAAGCTCTTAAACGATAAAAAAAGCAAAATCCAGTTCAGTCTACAGACAAACGGCACTTTGCTGGACGACGAATGGGCGCGGTTTTTTTATAAGGAAAACGTCCTCATTGGGCTCAGCCTTGACGGTGATGCGAATGCAAATGCCCACCGGAAACTGTCTGACGGGAATAACTCGCACAAAAAAATCCTCGAAGGCGCAAAGCTGCTTGAAAAGCACAGCGTCGAGTTTAATATCCTTTGCGTGCTCACAGGCGAATGTGCTGATAACATAGAAAATATTTACAGTTATTTCAAGAAAAATAATTTCCGATATCTGCAGTTTATTCCCTGCCTTCGCCCCTTCGGAAGCGACTGCGAAAGCCCGCTATATATGACCTCTGCCCAGTATTCGCGCTATCTGACGACTGCCTTCGGCCTATACAGCCGCGATTATGCGGCGGGAGACTACATAAGTATAAGACAGTTTGACAACTATGTGCATCTGTATTTCGCCGGGCATGCCGAGCAGTGCGGAATGAACGGCTACTGCTCCTATCAATACGTCGTTGAGGGAAACGGAAATGTCTACCCCTGCGACTTTTACTGCTTAGATAAATGGCTTTTAGGAAATATTAATGATTCCAATTTCGAAGCTTTTGCGAAATCAAAAAAATCAAAAGCATTTCTAGCGGAAAGTCATTCCATACCTGAGAATTGTAAAAACTGCTTATATTACCCGCTCTGCCGTGCGGGAGGCTGCAAGAGAAACAGGGAGCACGCCGACTATTGCAAGGCCTATAAAAAATTCTTTTCAAAAGCCCTTCCGCAATTCCGTGTTTTTGCCGCGAATAATAAATAAAAATATATTCAGGAGGTAGAATTATGTCTTATTCAGGAACTGAGCTTCCGCGCTCCACACCGCTGCAGGAAAAGGTTTCAACAGTTGCTATTGAAGCTTTTTCAAAGTCGCTCGACCGCCTTGCTGACGCTAAAATCAGAGGCTTTATGCTCAGCCGCAACGGCAAGGTCATCGCAGAGCAATACTGGACGCCCTACAGCGCCGAAAACAAAAACCTTGTTTACTCGCTTAGCAAAAGCTTCACCTCTAGCGCTGTCGGTATTGCGTATGACGAGGGTTTGATTGACCTGAACGCCCAAGCTATCTCGTTTTTCCCGGAGCTTGACCTCTCGCAGGTGGATGAAAACACAAAAAAAATCCGTGTGCGCGACCTGCTGGCAATGGACACGGGGCATAATGATGACACCACAGTCAAGGTGCTTTTTTCGCCCGAAAGCGACTGGGAAAAGACATTTTTCACCTTTGGCGCGGAGCATGAGCCGGGTACATATTTTGTTTATAACACCGGCGCGACTTATATTCTCTCCTCAATAATCACCAGAGTTACAGGTGTAAACGTGCTTGAATACCTCAAACCGCGGCTTTTTGAGCCGCTAGGCTTCGGTGACTATACCGGTGACATCAAAGAGGGTAATGTATTCACCGGCGGCTGGGGCTTGATGGTGACTCTCGAGGATATTAATAAATTAGGAATTCTTTATCTAAATAAGGGCGTTTACAACGGTAAGCGCATAATCAGCGAGGAATATGTGACCATGGCGACCTCCGTTCAATCTGACAACGGCAGAGCCGGCAGGGACAACGAGAGCATTGACTGGAGCAGCGGTTACGGTTTCCAGTTCTGGATTTGCAGCCACAACAGCTACAGGGGCGACGGCGCATTCGGGCAGTATTGCCTTGTTATGCCTGAGCAGAACGCAGTTCTGACGCTCATGAGCGAAACCGCCGACATGCAGGTAATACTTAACAGGGTTTGGGAGATTCTTCAGCCCGGCTGCGCAAACTGTTACAGCGAATGGGAAAATAAAATTCAAAACTTGACATACAGTCTCAAGGGTGATATTGAAGACGCAGATACCTGCCGATTTATTTTCCGTGAGGATTCACTGACGCTCGAGATGAGAGACGGCGAAAAAATCCGCTCAATTGAGAGCGGACGCGGAATATATAAAAACGGAATTTACACCCTCCCCTTCTCTCAGCGTTCTCTCATCCCCCTGTTTTCGCTTGAAAGCCTGCCGATAAAGGTTTCCTCGTATTTTGAGTGGACGGCGCCGGATACCCTTGAGATATACTGGGTCTACCTCGAAACACCCCACCGCGAAAAGCTCATCTGCCGCTTCAATGAAGGCAAGGTAGACTTCACCGAGCAAAGCAGCCTGCAGTTACCAAAGGACGAGGATGAGGTTGATTTTGTCGGCTTTATGCTTTAATGAAAAATAACTTCCACATCCCTCATATCGCAAAACTCTTTTATTTTTCTGAAAATATCCGTTTCCTTAATACGCTTGCTGTCATAACCAAAGGATATACAAGAAAACCTGTTTGAATAATCTATGCTAATGTCATAATTTTTATTATTGGCATCAGCTTCCTTGTATTTTAAGTAACCGCAATACAAGGAACCATCAGGATCGTCTTCATATTCCTTTATAACCGTAAAGTCTGATAAAATAAAAGTAATTAATTCTGCGGAAAAATCCGGCATAGGAAAAGAATGATATTTCTTTTCCGGCATGTTTGTTATCATATAACAAGGGAAATTCGCAGAATCTATTGGCTCACTTATTTCCACATGAATTGTATAAATTACTTCCTGCTGATTCTTTTTTAGTACCTTAGTGGGCTGAAAGTGCAATAAAAAACAAGACTTGGGTTGTGGGCTTGGCAAGCCAAGCCCACGTTAGTCGTTTAAAACACATAAATATCATCCCTGTTTATGCTCATAATACTTTCTGTGTTATGAGCATAGTCTCTTAAACAATGAAATCGACTTTCACATCCCTCATATCACAAAACACTTTTATTTTCGCAAAAATTTTCTCAGAGTTAATCCTCATACTGTCATATCCTAAAGAAACACATATACTGTTTCATCGATTACCTAGAATCCAGAATCCAGAATCCAGAATCTAGCGTCTAGCATCTAGCATCTAGCATCTAGTAGCATCCAAATTCATGCGCCGCTCTGTACATCGCTATCACGTTCTCAACCGGCGTATTGTCCTGAATCATATGGCTTGGGGCAAAATGATAACCCCTGTGTTTTTTCATAATTTCAAGCGTTTCCATGCAGACTTTTCTGACATCATCCGGAGTGCCGAAGGAGAGAGCGCCCGCTGTCGAGATACAGCCGCGGAAATTAAGCCGCCCGCCGAAATGCTCGCTGAGATATGCGGGTGACATATTCGCCGCCTCAGGCTGCAGCGCGTCAACTCCTGTTACACCCATCTCAATAAAATCTTCATACACAAAGCTCGAGCAGCCGCAGGTGTGAAACAGCGTATATAGCCCGTAGCTTTTCGCGAGGTCGATAAAATCCTTGTGAATAGGCTTTATCAGCTTCCTGTACATCTCAAGGCTTATCATCGGCGCGTGCTGTGAGCCCAAATCCTCGCCCAGCCACACAAAATCAATGTATCCCCGGCATTTGTCCAGCAGCCTTTCTAGGTGCCCGAGTTTAAAATCCGCCCGCCTTTTGATAAAACGGAGGGCGGCTTCATTTTCGGTATAAAGATGGCAGAAAATATCCTCCATGCCCATGATTCTGCCGTTTGAATTGATACTGCCCGGAGTGCCCGCGCCGCCGGCAAAGAGCGCAAACTCACCCTCCAGTGATTTCGCGTTGTCAAGAGCTTCGTCATAATTGAAGTCATCCGGGTCGGGAACCGGAAAGCTGTCAAGCATCTCGTCACTTGCGCCCATCAGTGGGAATTCACAGTTTTCCCAGTATCCACCGGTGTCATGCTTAACATAGCGCGAATAGCTGCCGTCAAGAAGCCCAACCTGCAGCCCCGGTTTTTCAGGGTAAAGCAGCGGCCCGGTATATGACGCGCCGATTCCGTGATAATCAACGCCTATTGCGTGCAAAAACGCGTCGTTGTCCTCGTTGCTGACGCCAAGCGCCGCAAAGAATTTTTGTTTTATAAGCGGATTTGTATCAAAACCGATAGTAACCCTGTCGGTTTTTTCATATGCAAAGGTGTTAAGCACCCTCTGCCTTGAGCTCATAGTTTCTTTTGCCTTCTGAATTATCATATAAATTCTACCTTATAATATTAAATTCTAAATTATTCATTTTTCATTCTTCATTAACACTTTGGTGCTGTTTTATTCAAGCAAAAACCCTTCCAGGCATTCCCTGTTTTCGTGAATCATTTCCTCAAACAGCTTTTCACCTTTTTCTTTCCCGATTCGCTCAACAGCAGGGTCACGGCAGAAAACCTCGCATAATTTCGCCTTGTCCTTTGCAAAATAAGCGTCAACGAAATCCTTTTGATTACGCGCGTGTACATTGACCATCTCCGCGACCTCCTCTGCCATCTCTCCGGAATCAGCAGGAATAACAGAATTTTCGCTGAGTGTCGCATTTGTTTCCACCGCTGTATCGCTGACAATGCTCGGCGCCTGAGAGCGGTTAGGCATATTGATATTGGTAAACATGTCCCCAAAGCCGCAAATCGCCGCAATCTGCTTCACGCCCTCCTCGCCCGAGGTCTTGAATTTCGCTTTTGAAATGGGCGAACCGTAGTATTTTGTGAGCAGCTTACGTGCCTTGTCGTTGATAACCCTGCCGAAAACCGGTGTGAGTATAAAACCGTTATACATAACTTTGCGGCTTGTGAGAAACTGCAGGGGAATAAATTCCGCGAGATGCCTGTCACCCGCTGCTGCAACCACGCCGTAGCGCTCGAAAAGCTCAAACTTAACGCTCTCGACATTGTGCCGAAGTCCGAGAAAAGACGGACGGAACTCGCTCTGCCAGGGGTCGTTCTGATAACGGAACATCTTGATAAACGCGTTATAGTAAGGCAGCAAGTCCTCGCCGTTATGCTCGGCTTTGTTAATCCATGTGAAATGGTTTATGCCCTGAACATTAATTTTTATATCCTGCCGCCTTATTGTGTAAAAAGACCTGACAGAAAAATCTTTACCCATTCTTTCAAGCTCCGCCTGAACCTCTGTCAGTTTCATCTCCATAAAGGCTTTTTTACCGTTTTCGCTGAGCGCGTCATACATGCTCTTGACCTCGGCGAGAATTTTCTGCGCGCCGAAAACCTCATGGCAGCAGCCGAAAGCTTTAATTTCGGGAAAAGCCCGGTAAAGTGTATTGATGCACATCGCAAGCGGATTCGTATAATTAATTACCCATGCGTCAGGGCAATGCTCCTTTATTTTCTGCCCGAAAAACTGGAATGCAGGTATAGTCCTGAGAGCTCTCGAATAGCCGCCGGGACCTACAGTGTCACCAACTGACTGAATGATGCCGTATTTTTCGGGATAATGCACATCCACATGCATATTTTTGAGTGAATACGGAAGTATCGAAATAACCACAAAGTCGCTTCCCGGCAGAGCTTCGTCGATTTTTTCAGTTACCGAGCAGTTCCACTCGCTGCCAAGAAGTGTTGCGTTATCCTTTTTCAGCTTGTCAAAATATTTCCGGTTGCGTTCGGCAGCTTCAAAGTCAATATCATACAGTCTCAGCTCACCGCAAAGGTCACTCTGAGTGAGTAAATCCGAAAAATACTTATGCGCCCAATCCTTCGAGCCGCCTCCGATGTAGGTTATAACTATTTTTTTCATACAGTTTCCTCTTATCTTTTTTTTATATAAAAACTCATAAAAAATCCGGCATATTAATATCGATAGATTAGGGTAAAAACGCGCCGATTTCTCTCAATTTTTTCTGAAGAAGCGATATATCGATTTTTCTTAACTCACACTTACAGTCCTGTGCGACAGCCGCGCCAATACCCGCCGCCTGCCCCATAATAAAGCAGGCGGGCATCACTCTAATCGAGGACTGCATCTGCTTGTCGGTTGAGACGCATCTGCCGGCAACAAGCACATTGACAAGCCCCTTTGGCAGCAAGATTCTGAATGGTATACCGTAGGATTCACCTTTTTTATATCTGAAGCCCTCATGCTCCTTGAGAAATGCCTCATATGCCTCTTTGTTCGGCTGAGCGATATGTATATCAATGGGATATGAAAACCTTCCGATTTCGTCAGGGAAGCTCGCGCGGCTCAAGTAATCATTCATGTCAAGAATATATTCGCCGATAATCCGCCTTGATTCCCTCACTCCGAGATTTCCGCCGGTTATAGCGACAGAGCTGCTCTCATACCTTCCGCCAAGGTATTCCCTATAATATTTTTCGTATTCGGGAATTATTTTACGACAGAGCAGCATAGCCTCACTCAGTGACCTCTCGTCTGTTGAATCCGTGCCGAAAACATGCCCGATATTACCGCCGCCAAGCCTATCGCCGATTTTCCACATCCCCGGCAGATGCCTGTCCTCTTGAGTAAACACCTTGTCCTCAAAGGCTTTTTCAAGCTTTGACTTCTGGTCAATACCTTCCTTTTCATAGTCAACATCATTCCAGAGCGAGCAGAGTGTAGAGGGCATCACTCTGCCGTTTTCATCGCCGAAATCAAACTGCGCTCCGCACATAACCGACAGGTCACCGTCGCCTGTCGCGTCAATAAAAAACTTCGCGCGGCAAGCGAAAATTCCGCTCTTTGCAGAAAAAACAGCATAATTCGCAGTGGTATTACCATTTTCGTCAGCCTCGCATTCCATACCGATAAGAGTCGTAAAAAAAGAAAATTCGATTTTTTCAGCGGTAATCATTCTGTCACAAATGCGTTTATATTTCTCCGGATGAATCCCGAGAGTGTGTCCCGAAAGAACAAAGCCTTCCTCAAGACAGGCGTCATATACTTCCCTGCCAATACCTCCCGCAAGGAAATCCACACCGTTGTCAAAGGGCATAAAAGCAGGCACCAGCGCCGCAGTAGCCGCCCCGCCGAAAAAACCGAGCGTCTCAGCAAGATAAACTGATTTTCCCTGACGCGCCGCCGTTATCGCCGCCGCCATACCCGAGGGACCCCCTCCGACAACACAGACATCAACCTCATATCGTACATCAATTTCACGTGAAAAACCAATATTCATATTATCACCTTTTATATTTTAATAATTGCATTATAGTATCTAAATCCTCCGAATGTTTGATAATATTATTTCTAAACTATGAACGATTTTTGCTTGACATATGTTATATAATTATATTTATTATGTACATCAATAAGAGAGGTATGGTTCAGCAAAATGGAAAATGACAATAAAGACCAAAACAACAACTCCTACGCTTCGGATTACGGCAACACCGATATTTCCGATGAGGTAAAGCCAAAACGTTCGCTGCGGGAAATTTATAAGGGGATGAATGCGAAGCAGCGTAAGATACTGTACTCTTTTTGCGCCGGAGTGCTTGTGTTTTTAATTTTCGGAACGCTTTCCACTGTTCAGAGAATAAAAATCCAACAGGCTCAGCTACGCTCAAAATATGTTACACAAACGGTTGAAAAGGGTAATATCAAAACCACCGTCAACGGAACTGGCAAGCTTAAGAAAGCCGAGAGCGAAAAGCTGCTTGTACCTGTCGGTATCAATGTTATTGATGTTTTTGTCAAAAGCGGCGACCAAGTCAAAAAGGGAGACACTCTCGCGAAGCTTGACCCTGTAACCTTCGGCGTGCTTGTTAATAACAAAAAAACCGAGCTTGACGCGAAATCCGCTCAGATTAACGCTATAACCAGTTCTGAGGAGCTTTATTCATTGGGCTCACCGATTAACGGACGCATAAAAAAGCTTTATGCCAGTATCGGCAGTGATGTTGAGAAGGTTATGGCTGAGTACGGCGCTCTCGGGCTCATTTCAACCGATGGATATATGGCTGTCGACTTTAAGATTAAAGGCTTTAACGGAGCTTCAGAGACGACTTTACCCTCCGGCGGCTTTACTCAGGAGACTGACACCACATTTGCTCAGACACCCACAACACTCCCGCCGACGGAATCACAGACAAGCCCCGTGACGACAACTGGCGCAATAACTACTGCTGAGCAAACCACTGTCGGTGAACCTCCGGTAGGTCAGGCTTCTGTAATAGAAAAACCTTCCGTCGCTTTTCTCGCGAATGAAACGGCAGCCGAGGAATCTGTTTATGTCGGTCAGATAGTTACAGTCAGGCTTCAGAACGGCGTTGAAAAAAGAGGAATGGTTAAAAAAATCAGCGATGACGGCAAGGCTACCGTTCTCGTCTCCGATTATGAGGCAAATTTCGGACAGCGCGCGGAAATTATAGACCAGAACGGCGAGGAGCTCGGTACGGGCAACCTTTATATAAACGCTCCTGCGCAAATAATTGCCTCCAACGGCACCGTAACTGCGATGAACGCGGCGGAAAATACCGATATCAAAGCCTCAGACCCTGTTTTCACCCTGGGTCAGGTGACAAAATTCGCGGGTAATCTCAGTTTAATCGGCGAAAATAACGAGGTCACAGCAGCGGTTGACGGAAGAGTGAAAAAGCTTTTTGCCAAGGTTGGCGAGAGCACCGATAAAATAGTACGTGAAAACGGCTCGCTCGCTCTCATTTCCCTTGACGGGCTTATGGCTGTTGACTTTTACACCGATTCCGCAGACTCCTACTCTGTCGGCGACAGGGTCACTGTTGTTTGTGAGAATTCTGTCAAGAGAAGGGGAAGCATCGAGTATATCGACCTTGACAAAATCACCGTAACACTTTCAGACAGCGAGGTAGGTGTTGACGAGCATGTCACGGTACAAAATACCTCCGGCGACAAAATCGGCGACGGAACCCTCTATATTCACCGCGAATATAAGCTGATAGCCTCCGGCGGCACAATAAAAGAAGTCAATATGAAAGAAGGCACGCTCATCAAGAAGAGTATAAGTCTGCTTTCATTGACAAAGGTTGAGGAGAGCGCGGAGTACCTCCTGCTTCTCGACGAATACAACGAGCTCCTCAAGGAATTCACTCAGTTTACAAAAATGTACGAAACAGGTGTTATCAAAGCGACTGCTTCGGGAATTATTCGAAGCGTGAACATAAAAAAAGGTTCTCCGACTTCGCAGGCTGATGTGCAGAACGAAAACCAGCAAAACCCGCTTGACGGCTTTAATATAGACGATTATCAGGGTTTAATCTCCGATTTTATGTCAGCGGATTTCGCAAAACCTCAGGCGTCATTCCTGAACGCTTCCGCCGTAAAACCTTCGGCAGCTTTTATTGAAACAGAGACTGAAGCCGAAACCTATACCGATGATACCGCTCTCACCGAGGGTGATGAGGTGATGGCAGCGTTCACCCTTGACAGCAACGAGAGAATGAATCTGAATATTTCGGTTGATGAGCTTGATATACTTCAGCTTGAAACAGGCGACGCAGTTACAATAAAAGTCGACGCCCTCAACTACAAGGCTTTGCCGGGCTTTATCACCGAAATTGCAGATGAAGCACAGGACAGCGACGGTGCATCGCTTTTTACCGTCACGATAAGCGTTGAAAAAGACAGCGGAATGCGCGCGGGCATGTCTGCGTCAGCTGAAATCGTTGTTGAGGACAGACAATCAATCCTCCTCATTCCCGTTGAGGCTCTCAATGAATACGGCACCAGAATTTATGTCTATTCGGAGCTTAATAAAAAGAAACGCGAGCTTGACAAAGAGATAGACATTGACACAGGCGCGTCAGACGGCGCTATGGTTGAAATCGTAGACGGTCTTGAGGAAGGTCAGACTATCTACTACGAGAAACCGACACAGAGCGAAAGGAATCCTTTTGATTAATGTTACCCGGCATTAAATTAAAAGGAAGGATTGAGCGTAATATATGATTCATCTCAACGAGGTATCAAAAATATATCATGTCGGCGGCGAAGAGGTTAAGGCTCTTAATAAGGCGAATCTTTTTGTCGATAACGGCGAATTTGTCAGCATCATAGGTCCCTCAGGCAGCGGAAAATCGACGCTGATGAACATCATCGGCTGTCTCGATACCGCCGATTCGGGCGTTTATGAGCTTGACGGGCAAAAAATAGACTCCTACAGTGAGGAGCAGCTCGCAAAAATCAGAAATAAAAAAATCGGTTTTATTTTTCAGAAATTTAATCTGCTTCCGAAGCTGACAACTGAGGAAAATGTCGAGCTGCCGCTTATTTATCAAGGTCTGAAGCAGCATGAAAGACAGGTGCGCGTAAAAAAAGCCCTCGAAAGAGTTGAGCTTTATGTCAGGCGCAAGCATAAACCCACAGAGCTTTCAGGCGGTCAGCAGCAAAGAGTCGCGATAGCCAGAGCCATTGCGACAAGACCGTCGTTGCTCCTCGCTGACGAGCCTACAGGTAACCTTGACCAGAGAACCGGCGGCGAGATTATGGAAATTTTCCACGAGCTGCACGAAGCGGGAAACACGATTATTCTCATAACACATGATGATGCTGTTTCAAAGCAGGCAAAGCGCCGTGTCCACATCCTTGACGGCGTAGTAACGGAGGTGGACTGATGCTTAAAAAAACAGCCGTGTATTACTGTGTCATTAATGGTATCGGCGCGAGAGGAGCGTGTGAATTATGGGTTTGAAGCAGACCTTTAAAATGGCGATGAACTCAATAACCTCAAGCAAAATGCGTTCCTTCCTGACCATGCTGGGTATAATAATCGGCGTCACCGCCTTGGTTGTGCTCGTCTCTCTCGTCACCAGTGCCACAGGTATAATCACCGAAGCCCTGCAGGATTTCGGAACAAACCTGATAAGCGTCAGGATCCGTGACGACAAGGGTAACCCGATTAACATAAACGACCTTGACGAGTGGGCTGAGGGCGAAGAGATTGAGCTAATCAGTCCGATGATTACGACAATGAACCCTTGTCACAGCGAAAACGCAGACATAAACGCTCAGGTTTACGGCATCGCAGGCAGCTACTTCAACATTCAGCTCCAGACAGTCGCATACGGGCGTAATATAAAGAGAACCGACATTGAAAACAGCTCCTATGTTGCTATACTTAATTCGGAATCCGCAAAAAAGCTCTTTGGCGCTGTTGATGCTGGCATCGGCGAGTCATTAATCATCGCCGGGCGGGTTTTCAAGGTTATCGGAATACTCAAGGAAAACACTAGCTCCAGCGCCAGCATGATTTCAGCCATTATAGGCGACGATTTTTCAATTTATGTCCCATACACGGTCAGCATGAGGCTATCGGGCTCAGACCGAGGCGGGGTAACAAATTTCGTCTTAAGTGCTACAAGCGAGGAAACTCTCGACTTCGCAGAGGACAATATCCGCGAAATATTGATGAAGCGTTTCAAGAATGACAGAGAGGCGTTTTCGGTTTTCAACCAGTCTCAGGTCATGGACATAATGAACAAGGTCACAAACACCCTATCCTACCTCTTCGGCGGCATCGCAGCTATTTCCTTGCTTGTCGGCGGTATCGGAATTATGAATATTATGCTTGTTTCCGTCAGCGAGCGAACAAGAGAGATTGGTATAAGAAAGGCAATCGGCGCGGGGAGGATGAGTATTATGATTCAATTCCTCATTGAGGCGCTGGTCATAAGCCTGATCGGAGGATTTTTCGGAATCATAATTTCATGGCTGATGCTACGGGGGGTCTCGGCGGTTGCCGGAGAATATTTGACAGTCAAAATGTCACCGATGATAGTCGGCGCATCTCTTATATTCTCAACGGCAGTCGGACTGATATTCGGGCTTTATCCCGCGAACAAAGCCGCCAAAATGAAGCCTATAGACGCACTCGCGCACGAAACTTAATTCAATAAAAAAAAATCGCAAGTTTTTACCGAAACGGTTAAAAACTTGCGATTCTTTATTATTTCTCTGTAATGAATTTATCTCTAATTTTGATAAAGTTTTTTCTATATGCAGAAGTTTTATTGACTTTTAAAAATTGGTGAATAAATATTCATATCCGTCATTGTATAACCGATATTGTTGACACCGGCTGAGTGCTGCTATCCTCATACGCCTCGACACTTATTTTTCCGTTGTCTATAATTACCAATGAACCTACAGTTTTCAGAGTGTAGTCTGACTTTTTGCCGCCATCCTCGATAACCGGGAAGCTGCGTTTATCATCCGGAGGTGTCATTTTAAATTTATGTGTATGTCCTGAAATCGCAAAATCCGGGGAAAGCGGGCTGAGCATCCCTGACCACAGAAGCGCGGTGTCTTTGTATGCTGTTGAAAGAGAATTCAACGGAACATGCGAAAAGACGCCGAAATACTCATAATTTTCATATTCCTTAGATTCTATAACCTTTTTGAGCCATTCAGTCTGCTCGTTTCTGTAGGCGGAACAGTCAGCCAGTCCGCCATAAGTGTAATGGTCATCAGTCTTGTCAAGCCCCAAATCGAGCGTTATACCGTAAAATTTACCATAGGAAAAGGTATAATAAAATTTATTCTGCGGCATAACGATAAAGTCGTCAATAAATGAACTGCCGCCTGCGAAAAGCTCATGGTTACCGCGTGTGAAATATACCGGGATTTCACCTCTTGTAATTTTTGCCGCCGGAGATAGTACGGAAGCTATTACCTCGCGGGAATCCATAGTAAACGAAATATTATCGCCCAGCAAATAAAGAAAATCAATGTCATGAGAAGCTCTGATACTCTTGCTTATTTTTACAGGTGACGCGGTCAGACTGTGATAATCCGACAGTGAAATAAATTTCAGGCTGTCTGAGTTATTGATTTCACGGAATTTTATTGATTCGCTTTTTATAGTTCGCCCGAAAACAGCCTTGTTAGGCGAATTCATAAAGAGCCTTTTCACATACGCGCGGTAGGTCGCGCCTTCAAGCTCGCTTTTGTCGACATAAACCCTGTGATTTTCAGTCATTGCGATTCTTTTGCCGTCCTCGGTATGATAATATGTCTTTTTCACACCGTCCTTCTCAAGCTCGAGATAACCCAAGCCATTTACATTGGTAGTGAAAACCACCGCGTATTTGTCTCCAGCGTCAAAAACAACCGGTTCGCTCTCGAAAGAAATCGGAAAAAAGTCATAAACATAAATAAAACCGGAAAGCACCACAAGACAAAGGATTATACATTTATTTATCCTAGCTTTCCTATCGTTTTTCAAAGGCATAAAAAGCAAGAGACCCGCTATAAGCGAAGGCAGAACCACTAGGAGAGACTCAAAAAAATTCCTCGCGTAGGCATGCCAGTCACCTAAGCGCAGTGCGAAATAACCAAGATTCAGAAGAAGCCCTAAGGCATTTCCGATATAGAGAAGAATTCTCTTCTTTGAGACGCTGCCGCGATATAGGATGTAAAACGAAAAAATCAAGCACGGTACTAATAAAATCATCGCATAGCTAAGGTTAAGCCGGATTCCCCACTGTTCAAAATGCCAGCCGAAGCGAAAAGCGTAAAATGAAACAAAATTGAGAAGAGCAAGCACAAACATAATGATATTGGTTTTCTGGTTCTTTTTCAATTGAATCAACCTCCGAATATTATATTTAAAACTATTTTACCGCCGTTTCCCGTAATATTGATAACTTCATTATCCCTCTCAAATCCGCCGCTGTCTGAGCGTAAATTATATTTTTTACCGTTATGCTTAAAACGCAAAACACTGCTCTCAACCGAAATTTCGGGCAGAGCCGTATTTTTTATGTCATAAATAAAGCTCATTCGAAATTTATCTTTATTTATTTCCGGAACAATTACTATTTTATCGGGTGCGAAACGAAAACGCAGCCTGCCACAGGAAGTCCCCATAAAATGCAGCTCCAGCTCATCCTCATTTTCGCTCACACTGAGCGTGTCAAAAACCAGACTTTCTTCCGCAAACGGATAAATACCCGCTCGGACACTATGACCGCTGTACCGGTTTCCGTCCATAACCGGCAGGTTGTCATACTCAAGAACATCCCTCTGCTCCCGTTCTGCAAGATATTTTTCATGGTAGTTTTCGTCAAAGATGAATAAATCCCGAATCCAAAACTTTCCGTTTTCACAATAAACATTTACCCTGTAGTTTTTACAATTATACCAAAAGCTCTTTTTCCCTTTTTCCTCTTCTTTTTCCGTTTCAAGGTCACTCATGGCGCAAATTGAACTGGAGGGTGTGAGATTAAAACTCGAGGAAAACCATTCGCCGCTTTCACCCAGCGTTTCAACCTCAACCATTCCGTAAGAACGCAGATGCCGAAGCAAAGAATATTGGTATCCCAGCCCCTTGCTCATTCGCTCCCAGCCAAATGAATTTTCCTGACCGACCTGAGCATATGAATAACTCAGGCATTTTCCGTTAAAATTATTTTTAATATACCAGTCGACCCATTTTTTATTTCCGCCTCCGTAATCACCGGTATATACAGGCTCAAGTGTCGCGACCTGCTGCCATTCGACTGCACCCTCTTCAAGACTCAAGCCGATATCATACTGCCTGACAGGGTCGCTTCCCAGCATTCTGAAAACTGGCAGGTCAATCTGGTTTTCCTTTGTCTGAGCAGGGCAAAGCGCATTGAAGCGTGAGGGATAATAAGCTCCGTTATAATATCCGCCCCAGATTGTATACCCATCTGTCCCCCATTGGTCCTTGCAGTTGCATGAGGCTTTGATGTGGTATTTATCATGCATATATTTTAGTGTGTGCGCGTCAATAATCCATGAGCCGCATACAGCAGGATAAAAGCCGTAAATATCCTTGAACTTTGCAAAAAGAGCATCAACAAGCTTTTCACGCTGCGAGGGAGTGTATCCTACAGAAAATCCGCAGTGGACATGCCAATCCCAGGGAAACCGACCGGTCCATTCAATGCCGCAGACATCGCACATAGGTTCGACAATTTCAAGCCATACACCCAGCTCAATCCTCAGGTCTTTCGCTTCGCTGCTGAGCATTTCGCAAATTTCCTTGTTTTCAAGCGCATCATACTGTAGCAGAAATGTCGCGGGCATGGAATATTCCCGTGAAAGCTTGAGTTGCTCGGCGACAGGTCTCACAAGGTCAATATGCTCCCGCGGCTCGCAGCCTCGCACAAAATTTATAATGTTAACAATATTTCTCTTTTTCATAAATTTTCCTTTTCCTTTGTTAATAAACAGTATATCACCGCCGCAGCTCTTTGTAAATGGGATTTCTAAATCTAAAGGAAAACAATATTGCTACAAATTTTCTAAAACTATTGCTTTTATTTGAAATTTTTGTTAAGATTTAGGTGTACTAAAAAAAAGGAGAGTGTTATTACAATGGCAGCATTGCAAAGCTTCGCACTTGGCATTATTTTGGCAATCCAGTCGATTTTTTTCCTCCCTCTCATGAAGAGTGAGCACGCAAAACCGCTTGATTACGGCGGGGATCCTTATGTTGAGGCGGTCATAGACGAATATTTGCCTCTTTTTGAAGAGGGCGAAACCGATTACGCTATAGTCCTCCCTGACACCTGTCCGAAATCCGATGAGACTGGCGCGGCATGGCTTCAGGAGTATATTGAGGGCATGACCGGCTTCAAGATGAGAATTTACAAAGCTTCCCAGAGCGCTCGAATTAGCGACGGCTTCCCGAACTACATCGCTGTGGGTGACACAGGTCTTGATAACGGCGCGCTTGACGCGGACATCCTTGAGTTGAAAAATGAGGGCTTTATTAAAAAGGTCATCGGCGACAATGTCTATATTTACGGCATCGGCAGGGGCACTATGTACGGCTGTTCAAGCTTTATTGAGGAGCAGATGGACTGCCACTGGTACACCCCTGAGACAAAGGTCATTCCCGAGGATAAAAACCTCGCCATAGACAAAAACCTCAATGACATTCAAAATACCTCGCTTGAATACCGTGACGTTTACTGGCAGGTCGTCAATTACAACGCCGAATGGAAGGCCTTCCACAAAATCAACTCCGGTATGGGCTCGTATATGAACGAGAAATACGGCTACGGCATTAATTACATGGATTTCTGCCACACCATGGGCAGGCTTGTCCCCGAGTCATATTACGCCGAGCACAAGGAATATTTCGCCTACCGCAGAGACACAAAATCCTATTCACTTGACCAGCGCTGCCTGACGAATCCCGATGTTTTCGAGATTACGCTGGCTAATGTCAAAAAAGCTATTGACAGCGCGCCGCTTGACTATCAAATCATGTCCGTTACCCAAAACGACAACGACAACCCCTGTGAGTGCGACAATTGTCTCGCGTCAGATGCGAAATATGAAGCGCCTTCCGGCACAAATATTGAATTCGCGAATAAAATCGCGAGAGCCGTCAAGGAAGCATACCCGAACAGAACCATATTCATCGACACCTTTGCTTACGGCTACACAACTCACGCGCCGAAAAACATCACTCCGGACGACAATGTTATAGTGCGTCTTTGCTCAATCGGTTCCTGCTTCTGCCATCCGGTTCAGGATTGCGGTCACGGCAGGAGTGAGGGTATTTTTGAGAGAATGAAAAACAAGCCCTCGACCTTTGCCGAGGAAATCGTAGCATGGGATAAGCTCTGCAAGGTCAACGGCTCAAAGCTCTATATCTGGGACTACACAACAAACTTCAAGTCCTTCACAATGCCCTTCCCGAACATTCATGTTCTTTCTAACAATATTCAGTTCTATATCAACAACAGCGTTTACGGAATTTTTGAGCAGGGCAACGGCGACGGCGGCAAAAACGGCGAATTCTGCGAACTTCGTGCCTTTATACTCGCGAAAATGCTCTGGAATCCTTATGAAAACGTTGAGCACCTCATCAATGAATTTATGAATGGCTTCTACGGCGAGGCATCGGCTCCCTATGTCAAGGAATATCTTGACTATATCAGCCAGCTCACCATTGACAAATATCACCTTCACATCTTCAACCGTCCTGAGCAAAACACCTATTTCAATACCATAGACAGGCAAAAGCTTGATAAGATGTGGGACAATGCGGAAGAAAAAGCCACAGACGAAGTTCAGCTTAAAAACGTTCAGCGTTCAAGGCTTTCTCTGCGTAATTACAAGGCGAATATGATGATGGATGAGTTCTCTGTTTTCAGCCCGGACCGCGTCAAGGAAAACGAAAAGCTCTTTTATGACAATATCCTCCTCGGCATCAACAGATACAAAGAGGGCGACGTTATTTATACACCGTATTATGACGGCTATCTCAAATGGCGTCCGATTGAGTGGGGCGACCCGAGCGCATGGCTTGAGGGCGTTGACGATTCAAAGCTTGTACCGCTTGACTTGAATAAATACAGGCTTGACCACGGCGTAACCCCCTTCGACTTCACCCCGAATTCAAACTAACCTTGCAACCGCAAAGGGCTGACCATCATCGTCAGCCCTTTTACAGTTTACAAGTATCAGTTTTCAACATATAGGTTTAGCAAAATTTAAATTTTGGAGGGATGATTATGCAAGCGGCATTTAAGTCTTTTTTTGCGGTAATTCTTTCTTTAGTCAACCTCGCTGCTTCTTTTTTGGGGCTCTGGTATATTCAGGAGACAAAACCCATTTTTCCGGACGAGCCGACGCCTGTTGAAAAAGAAGAATTTAACGAGGGGGAATTCAGCTTGTCACAAAATGATATTATTGTTGCGCAGGACGGCTCCGGCGACTATGCAAGCATTGCGCAGGCAAAGCAGGCACTCAGGAATACTGCGGGCAGCGAAACTGTCACAGTTTGGATAAAAGGCGGTACTTATTTCCTCAGCGAGCCTTTAGTTTTCGATGAAAACGACCGCAGTAATGTCATTTACCGCAGTATGCCGGGCGAAGCAGTTGAGCTCAGCGGCGCGAAAGTTATAACAGGTTTTGCCGCGGATACATTAAACGGTGAAAACTGCTGGTCGGTGCAGCTTGACAAATCACAAAGCAACTGGTATTTTAAGTCGTTGTATAACGGCAACACTATTCTTCAGCGCCCGAGATACCCCGAAACAGGTTATCTGCTCGCAAAGGGAACTGATCCGGCGGATGCGCTCTTTACCGAAAAAACCACCTTCTGGGAGCTGACAAGGGGCGAACGCTCAGTGCTCGCGAATAAAGGCGACCTTAAGAATTTCAGCAATCTGCAGGATATAACTGTGCGTATCCTTCACTACTGGAAGGATGAAATAATGTATGCCTCCTCATATGACGCAGCACAAAACAAGCTGATGCTGAGCCGTCCTTCCAGCATGCTCATTCGTGAGAACGACCGTTATTTCCTCGAAAATGTGCTTGAGGCGTTTAATGAGCCGGGTGAGTGGTACCTTGACAAAACAAACGCAAAGCTCTATTACAAGCCTCTGGATGGGCAAATCATGAACGACACGACCTTGTATGCGGGCGTGAATGATACCCTGCTGAAGCTTGATGGGGTTAATAATATTACCTTCCAGGGGCTCAGCTTCCGTGATACCGACTGGAATATTCCTTCGCCGAAGGCCGGTTATGTCTGGGAAAACTCAAATATAGATCATCCTCAGGCGGCGTATGATGTCGACTGCGCCGTTGAAATCAATAATGCGGAAAATATTAGTGTGGTTGACTGTAAATTTTACAACATCGGTAATTCAGCGCTGCGTTTCGGGCAGAATGTTCAGAATTCCACGGCTGAAGCAAATCTTTTCCGCAATATCGGCGGCAACGCGGTCTATATTCACGGCGAAAATATCCCTGTTGATGACGCGCGTGTTACGAAAAACATAAAAATAGCTGACAACCATATAAACGGTTACGGCAGGCGGTTTTTCAACGCCATCGGCGTTCTTCTTGTTCATGCAAATTCCTGCGAAATTTCCAACAATGAAATTCATGACGGATATTACACTGCTATTTCCAGCGGTTGGGTCTGGGGCTACGGCTACACCGTCACGAATAACATCAAAATCCTCGACAACCTGATTTATGATATTGGTCAGGGATGGCTGTCGGATATGGGCGGTATTTATACACTCGGAATGCAACCGGATTCAGTAACAAGCGGCAATGTTATTCACGACGTCGCCGCCGACCCGAATGAGGGCGGCTACGGCGGCTGGGGAATTTATCCAGATGAGGGTTCCTCAGGCTTCACTATTGAGAATAATCTCGTTTATAACTGCCTATCAAACGCCTTCCACCAGCACTACGGCAAAGAGAATACAGTAAGAAATAATATTTTTGCCCTCTCAGGTGAGGCTGAGGTCAGGGTTTCAAGAAAAGAGGAACACACAAGCATCATTCTCACCGGAAACATTATTCTTTCAAATAATAACCCGATCTACTCCAAGCTTGAAAAAGGTCAGATAATTGACGATAAAAATCTCTACTATGACCTGAAAAACAAGGATATTGTTTTCGCCTTCAGTGAAAAGCTGATCGAGCGTAAGGGCAGAGTTCAATTGAGCGCGATGGGACTTCTCAACAACGGCGTTTTCGAAAATCCCCTGTTCAAAAATCCGCTAAAAGGTGATTTCACCCTTGCGGAAAACTCACCCGCAATAACTGAAATCGGATTCACCCCCTGGGATTATTCAAAAGCCGGAACAATAACCCTATTTGCTGAAATAGAATAAACAACACTAAAATCAGAGCCTGCGTCATTTGATGCAGGCTCATTTATTAGTACCTTAGGGGCTGAAAGAGCAATAAAAAACAAAACTTGGGTTGTGAGCTTGGCAAGCCAAGCCCATGTTAGTCAATAAAAATTCGCTTCCATTATTTCATATGTGCTTATATCGCTGAATTGGGCGCGTTCGCTCTCGCTGAACAGCCGGATTTCGGTACAGTCTGCGCATGGGTAAACCCGCCTGGTTATTGCCTGCCTGTCATTCACAAAAACCTCAAGAACACTCTTATCAATAAAAACCGAGAAACGCAGGCTTTCGTTTTCCTGCAGTGCTAGCGGAGCCTTTTCCACCGCCGGTCTGCCGTCAGTTGTCGCCTTAGTGGTGTCCATCACTAGCATATTTTCCGTTTTATCATAATAAATGCTTGCAAAAACCTCCTCATTTTTATCGCTGCGTACGATTATACCGGCTTTCCCCTCATTGAAGTCGAGCTTAAAATCAATTTCACATGACAGGGGGTTAGGCAGCTCGAGCGCAAAGCGTCCGCCCTTCTCAAGCCTTGCGCTGCGGAAGGCTTTTTTATTGAAGCGAAGATTTTTTATCTCGTCCGCGACAGCAAGCCCCAGCGCGCCGTCCTCATTGTACCAAAGAAGCCGCGGCAAGCCATAAACACCTGACCAGAGATTTTTTTCATCTTCAGCCCTGTTGTCGAGCAGCCATGCCCACATTATTTGCCGTCCGCGCTCGTCTATGAGAGCCTCGGGGGCAAAAAAGGTGTTATCTACCCATGACATTCGGCCGTGAGAATTTCGGATAAACAAATCATTTTCCCTGTCATAATCGCCGATATAATACTGGCAGCCCTTATTATGTGCGATAAAAAGCTGGAGGTATTTCCCGCTGTGTTGTCCTCCGTTTTTGCACTTCGGCAGCGGCAGAAAAGAAGGGCACATATCGTCCTCGCTCTCGTCTGTCTCGCTGTTATCGGCAGCCCGCTCATAAAAACGGTGCACAAATTTCCAGTCCTTCAGGTTTTCAGACTCAAAAAGGTCAACCCAGTCGCCCTTGTACCTCTTGACCTCCTCGCGCTCATCGCCTCTGAAGCAGTTAATAATCGTCAGGTTACCGGTCTGCATATAGTATTTACCGTCTTTTTTCCAAATATTGCTCGGGTCTGCACAGCCGATAATATCGGTAAGCTCTCCCTTGTCATTTCTTATGTCAATGCGTCCGTCAGCATTTGCAGCCAGGGCAAATTCGGTGAATTTTTCCCATTTCTCATAAAAATAGTCACTGCTCTTTGCAATTCTTATGCCGCCGCTCTCCCCCTCGTTTTTCGGCAGTGCCCAGTAAGTCATATAGCAAACGCCGTCGTCGTCAAGAAAAGCCCCGCCTGAAAAAATTCCGCCGTCAAGCTCGTCAGGCATAACTGCATCAGGGTGAGCCCGCCAATGAAAGAGGTCAATGCTCGAGAGATGACCGTATCGAAAACGGTCCTCATTGCAATTGTATAAATACATCAGATGATAGCGTCCGTTTGCAAAAAAAGCGGCATTCGGGTCACCGGGCATGCCGTTGTCCTCGGGAATCGCGAAATGATATCCGGGTCTAGTGGGGTCGCTGAGCAAGGCATTTCTCAGTTGCCGTGAGTGCTTGATTAAATCCTTGATATAAATCCCTCCCATTATATTTTCAAAAAAATAATAGCACAAGATGCACTGATTTACAATGCTTAATTGTTTATTGGTAAGTAAAAAAGACAATAATAACCGCGATTGCCATTATTTTTCGCCTAAAGCGTTGACATCGTTTTTTTGTTGTCATATAATAATATATTGGATTAACGCAGACACAATCATCCGGTATGAAGGGACGTAAAACTATGACCTTGGTCGAAAGAGAATTTCTGCCTGTTATTTTAGGCGCAGACATCACTGCATACAGCCTCGCGAGGACATTTCACGAGGAGTATCAAGTAAAATCCCTAGTGCTGAGCATGAAGGAAGCAAAAATAATCTCAAAAAGCAAAATAATTGAAAACAGGCTGTATGACAATCTCGAAAATGAGGAGATTCTTGTTAAGACACTCCTCGAGGTCGGCAAAGAATATAAGGGTAAAAAACAATTGATAGTCCTTGGCTGCGGCGACTGGTATGTAAGAGCCTTAATAGAAAATAAGAATGTGCTCAGCGAATATTATATCATTCCGTATATCGATGAGGAGCTGCTTGATAAAATTGTTTTAAAGGACAAGTTCTACTCAATATGCGAAGAGCTCAGCATTCCCTACCCGAAAACCTATGTCTATAACTGCCGCGGGGAAAACGACCTAAAATTTGATTTTAATTATCCTGTTATTGCCAAACCGGCAAATTCCGCTCTTTATCACTATGCTAAATTCGAGGGCAAGCGCAAGGTTTTCCGCTTTAAGGATGAATCCTCTCTGCGTACAATGCTTTACAATCTTGAAGGCTCAAGCTATGATTATAAATTTCTAATTCAGGACTGCATTCCCGGTGACGACACATTTATGAGGGTGCTGACCTGCTACTGTGATAAAAATTCAAAGGTTCAGTTTGCCTCGCTCGGGCATGTACTGCTTGAGGACCATTCCCCGAGCGCAATAGGTAATCCCGTCGCGATAATCAACGAGGTTAACGAAAAAATCATTGCTGATGCGACGAAATTCCTCGAGCATGTCGGCTACACGGGATTTGCGAATTTCGACATAAAGTTTGACAGCCGCGACGGCACATATAAGTTTTTTGAAATCAATGTCAGACTCGGCAGAAGCAATTTTTATGTGACCGGCAGCGGTTTCAACACTGCTAAATGGATAGTCGACGACCTTATTTATCACAAAGAACTGAAATACACGCTAGCGGACAAAGAAAACCTCTATACTGTCGTGCCGAAGGGTATTATCAAAAAATTTGCCGCAACCCCAGAGCTGAGGGAGAGAGTCACCAGACTTTTCAAGGAGAAAAAAGTCAGCTACCCCTTAGCGTATAAGGGCGATTTGTCGCCCTTACGCCGATTTTACGTCTACGCTTCGTTCTATAATCAATATAGAAAATATTACAAAAATGGATAAGCGAATAGCATAATCAGGAGATATATTTATGGAAAAAGAAAAAATTCTGGGTGTCCTCGGTGGTGTCGGGCCACTGGCAACCGTTTATTTTATGGAGCTTCTTGTCAAGATGACTGACACTCAGCGCGATCAGGGGCATATTTCGAGTCTTGTATTTAATCACGCCTCCATTCCCGACAGAACCGATTTTATTCTGGATAATACAAAGCCGAATCCCCTTCCGGTTATGCAGAATGATGCGGCGCTGCTTGAAAAATCCGGCGCTTCAATGATAGTAATCCCCTGCAACACAGCCCATTATTTCTATGAACAGATTCAAAAAAATGTCGGGATTCCGATTATAAATATAATAGAAGAAACAGTAAAATATTCAAAAAATCATATTTCGGGCATAAAAAAACTGGGACTTCTCGCGACAAAAGGCACAATAGCGGCAAAGTCCTATCAGAAATTCTGCGAGCTGTATTCAATAGAATATGCCGTACCCTCAATATTCGATGAGCAATCGCTGATGAATATTATTTATGACCAGGTAAAGGCGGGTAAGCCGGTTAATTACGACGAATTTTTCAGGATAACGGACGACCTTCTTTCAGGCGGTTGTGACGCGGTAATCCTCGGCTGCACCGAATTGTCGGTAATACACAGTGATTTAAAAATGTTGAATCCGTCGGCGCTTCACTCCCGGGCGATTATCGATTCCATGGAGGTTCTCTCAAAAGTCAGCATCGAGAGCTGTGGAAAAAATGTCAGGGAATTTTAATATAATTCATATTTGGAAAGATAACAGGTAAGAGTATGTGTGGTTTTGTCGGTTTTTTTAACAGTGACGGTGATTCAGAGGTCAATGAAAATATAGTGCGCTCGATGGCGAAAAAAATCGAGCACAGGGGCCCCGACGACGAGAATTTTTTTATTGACGATAGCATTTCACTCGGTTTCAGGCGTCTGAGCATCATAGACCTTGCCGGAGGCGGTCAGCCAATTCTCAATGAGGACAGCACAAAAGCCCTTGTTTACAACGGTGAGGTGTATAATTTTCAAGAGCTGCGTGAGGATTTACTAGAAAAGGGTCACATATTTAAAACAAACACTGATTCCGAGGTTGTTCTCCACGGATATGAGCAGTATGGCGCGGATTTTCTCAAAAAACTCAGGGGCATGTACGCATTTGTTATCTGGGACAGCGTTAAAAAGGAGCTTTTCGGCGCAAGAGATATTTTCGGAATAAAGCCGTTTTTTTATTATAATGATGAAAATTCTTTTATTTTCGGTTCTGAAATTAAAAGCTTTCTTGCAAACCCTCATTTTAAAAAGGAATTTAATAGCGACAGACTTCCGGAATACCTCTGTTTTGAATATATTCCCTCTAATGAGACTCTTTTTAAAAATGTTTTCAAGCTTCCGGCAGGCTCGTATTTCCATTACAGCAACAAAAAGATGACCGTCGAGCCGTACTTCGAGCTTAAATACGATATAGACAATCAAAAAAGCATGACTGACTGGGAAAATATCATCGCCGAAACCTTTGAAGGCTCAACTAAAGCCCACGGAATCAGCGATGTTGAGGTCGGCTGCTTCCTCTCAAGCGGCGTTGATTCCAGCTATGTCGTGAAGGAAATGGCTAAAAATAATGATGTCAAGACCTTTTCTGTCGGCTTTGAGGAGGAAAAATACAGTGAACTGTCTCTTGCCGAGCAATTCGCAAATGAAATCGGCGTGAGGATTTTTACAAAAAAAATATCGTCGGACGAATACTTTAATATTGTCCCGACGGTTCAGTATTATATGGACGAGCCGCTGCCGAATCCCTCCGCGATTGCTCTCTATTTTCTGACGAAAAAGGCTTCGGAGCAGGTTAAGGTTGTGCTTTCAGGCGAAGGCGCGGACGAGCTTTTCGGCGGGTATCATTATTATATCGAGCCGCTTGATTTCGCGTCTTACCAAAAAATCCCTTCATTCCTCCGCAAAACCGCTGCGGTTTTTGCCCGTACGCTTCCTCAAGGCTTCCACGGCAAGCGTTTCCTCATAAACGGTGCGAAAAAAATGGAGGAGCGTTACATCAGGAATAACTACGTTTTTAACTATACTGAGCGCGATAAAGTTCTTTCACCGAATATAAAAGCAGTAAATCCCTCAGCTTTTACAAAACCTTATTTTGAAAAAGTAAAAAATGAGGACGACATCACAAAAATGCAGTATGTCGACATGAAAACCTGGCTGCTTGATGATATTCTTGTAAAAGCAGACCGCATGAGCATGGCAAATTCCCTTGAGCTGCGTGTACCCTTTCTTGACAGGGAGATGCTGAATGTCGCGCTCTCGATTCCCTCGAAATACCGTGTTTCAAAAAGCGAAACAAAGCTTGCTCTGCGCGGCGCGGCGGCAAAGCAGCTGCCCGAAAGAGTATCGGGAATGAGAAAAAAAGGCTTTCCTGTCCCTCTAAATGACTGGCTCAAGCAGGACAAATATTTTAATACGGTAAAAGAAAAATTCCTGTCCGATACCGCCCGAAAATTTTTCGACACCGACTATATTATGAAACTCCTGAACGAACAGAAAAGCGGTGCGGCGGCTAACATGAAGCGAATCTGGTCGCTATATTCCTTTATCATATGGTATGAAATATATTTCATAAATGACGGGAAGGTGGGTTAATAATTGCAGCTATTCCAACAACCAATCCAATGCATTTAGTTGTTTAATACCGTTATGCGAGCAGTTCGGCACAAAATCCATGCTTAACAGATACTTTGGATTATGGTCACGAATAGCGTTTAGCGGAGCCAGCTCCCTGTCTAAAACTGTTTTTCCGTCGATACCCTGACTGCCTTCTAAAGTGTATGCTACCTGATAATATTCCTCTCCATTTTCTCCGACAGCAATAAAATCAACTTCAGAATTACCCACTTTTCCGACATACACCTCATACCCTCTGCGTAAAAGCTCGAGATAAACTATATTTTCAAGAATATGCCCCGAATCAGCCTTTTTATTTCCTAATAGATAATAACGCAAGCCGATATCGGCAATATAATATTTCGCACCGGTCACTAAAAGCTGCCTGCCCTTGATGTCATACCTCTCAGCTTTATACAAAATAAAACTATCACTAAGCGCACCAAGATATTGCTCCACGGTATGAACGGAAATTTTTTTCCCTCCCGCAGTCATAGTGTTTGCAATTTTATTTAATGAGGTGAGGTTGCCGATATTGTCAAAAATGAAACGCGTCACATTATAGAGCCCGGCGACATCGTTGATTTTTTTTCGTGCTACTATATCCTTTAAAATAACCGAATCAAAAATGCTGCCGAGATAGGTGCGGATATCCTTCTTTTTACTCAGCTCCAGAGAATAAGGAAACGAGCTGTTTTCTAAATAGTTCCGGTATTTTACGGCTAGCTCACGCAAGTCGCCATGCGCCAAAACATATTCCTTAAAAGAGAGCGGCTGCATTTTTATCTCGACATACCGCCCCGAGAGCAGAGTAGCCAGATCGCCCGATAAAATATACGCATTGGAACCGGTGATGTAAACATCACAGTTTTTGCGGATATATAAACCGTCAACCGCTCTTTGAAATTCAGGAATAGTCTGAACCTCATCGATAAAGATATAGTTCATAGCGTCCTCGCAAAGTTGTTCCTTTATATAATTATAAAGCTGCATATATGTCTCAAGCTCATGGTATTCCGGCATTTCAAGATTCAATCGGATAATTTGCCGCTCCTCAACACCCTGCGTTTTTAAATATTCCTCATATAACTCAAACAACGTTGACTTCCCGCACCGGCGAATTCCGGTTACAACCTTGATTAAGTCCTTGTCCTTAAAACTTATTAACTGCTCAAGATACTGCGGACGTGCCAATAAACCTTTCAAATCATCACCTCTTTCAAAAAAGATGATACCACAAAACAGACAACAAGTCAACATGTTTATGCAATGAAATGCACAAACTTAATGATTTAATCATGTTTGTGCATTTCATTTAATATTTTTACCTATTTGTTTTTGTGTATATCATAGTAATATTTTCTTTGTTTTTTCGTCAGCCCCAAGGCATATCTCTTAAACAGAATTATCAGCGGATTGTATCTGCATAAAATCTGGTCAACTATATCGACTCTTCTGCGCAGTCTTGTCGGCTTGTCGTTCGTTTTCGGAATTTCTTCTTTTTGGAGCGTTACACCTTGCTCAATTACGGTGAACGGCTGCACATATAAGACTCCTCCGTCGCCGGCGATATATGCCCTGACATAAGCTTTTATTTCATTCTCAAATTCGTTTACACAAATACTTGCGCCCTCTGCAATCTCTTTTTCGCAGGAAACCCAAACAATTTTATTATAATTTTCTGCGTCGATGCTGATGGTGTTCGCCTGAGCGTCGATGCTGATTTTTTTAATGCGCGGCATTTCACCCAGCCCTTCAAACTCATCACCCAGCTCACACCTCGCATGTCGCGCGGCAGCAAAAAATGTACCGCTTTCCATGCTTCGGCGTAGCTCCTTGACAGACAGCTCCGGCATTAAATGCACTGTGAAAGCCTTGTCGCATTGGTCGATATTGTGAGAATCACTGAAGGAGAAGCACCACGGCAAAACACCGTGAGGAATAGTCTTTTTAAGAATATTATCATATAGAATCCGGTCATATTTTGTCATTGTATTCCTACCGCTGTTGATGTCGATTCCGACACAGGAAGGATAATCAAGAAAAATCCGCGAAAATTTATTGACATATTCCTCTTTTGAGGCGAGGGAAGCGTCCTTAAATTTTGCCGCTCTGGTATAATAACCGGGATGGTCAATAAAGGTAATTCCCCCGCATTTTCCGTTTTCACGAACAGGTGTCTCATAATCGCCGTTAACCCCGATAAGAGACTGACCATATTCGGCAAAAAAGCCGTTGACATGTGTGTTGAGAAGCACTGCGCCGTTGAGCTCAATGCCGCTCGTGACCTGCAGCATCGGTCGTCTGCTGGCTCTGCCGACACCATTTTTTATCTCCTCCGCTCGCTCTGTGCTCAAAACCTTAATCGGTTCCTTCGCCTTCGAGCGAAAGGTAGCGAAACGCAAAATCGGCACTGTCTGCGGCACGCGAGTCCACTCCACACCTAAAACGGCATGGTCAGTTATTGCCAATATGTCATAATCAAGCTTGTAATGCTCCTCAACAAGGTCTGCTATATGCGTATGCCCGTCGCTTGCGAGTGTATGCACATGCAGCTGCGCTTTATAAGCGTCCCATTTTTCCCAGTCGACGCTCTCATAAGGATTCGTTATCAAATATCTTTTTACCATAATAAAAAAAGGCGAATTGATTGTAAATAATCTATTCGCCTTTCCTCCTGTTTAATTCAATTTATAGTTCTTATTTCTCGAAATGTGTTGCATAGTGCCTGTCAATTTGCTCCTCTGTCAGACCCATTGCATATTTTTTGAAAAGATTCATCAGAGGATTGTTTCTGAAAAGATTCCAGTCGATAAAGTCTATGAGCGGGCGCAGCCAGCTTGAAATATCCTTAGTCTCCGGAATCTCTTCCTTCACTAGCTCAGTTCCGCTCTCTATAACCGTAAAGGGCTGGGTATAACAAATACCGCCGGGGCCCTCCAAGTTAACGCGCAGATAAGAGGTAATTTTATCCTCGAAATCATTAATGTCAACAGTATTTATACCAGCCGCTATAATCTCACCGTTCGAAATCCATTTGATGGAAGTTGTGTTAGCGTCAGGAGTAATAGTAATTGTATTTTCTGCCGCGTTGACAATGACATTTGAAGGCAAGGGGGGACTAATATTCTCGTCTCCTTCAAAAGTTTCACCAAGCTCTACTCTGGCATGGCGCTGAAGCGAGAAAAATGTACCGTTCTCCATACTGGTGCGTAGAGCGTCAACAGTCAGCTCCGGCATCATATGCACAGTAAAGGCTCTGTCAAACTCATTTATCTGATGCCCGTCGCTGAAGGTAAAAGCCCAAGGAGTGACGCCGTAGGGGATAGTTTTTTGCAAAATATTATCATAAAGAATACGGTCATACTTCGTATCATCATCTGATCCGCTGCTGATATCGGTGCCGACGCAGGTCGGGTTATCGATGAAAATCTTTGCGAATTTGTTGACTATCGCCGGGTCAGAGCTGACTGAAGCGCCCTTGCCGTCATTTGCCTTTGTGTAGCAGCCAAGATGGTCAAGGAAGGTAATTCCCCCGAATTTCGCATTCATTCTAATCGGGGTTTCATAATCGGCTTCCATTCCGAACGATGCCTGACCGTAGTCGGCAAAAAAGCCGTTAAGATGGCAGTTTGAAGGAGTAGCCGAGTTCATTTCAACGCCCTGTTTTACCTCGAGCATACCTCTGCCGCCTCTGCCGACACCGCTCTTGATTTCAGCGGCTCTCTCCTCGCTGAGCGGAATAACCTCGGACATGCCCGTTCTCTCGCGCTTAATAAACCTGAAAAGCGGAACAGTCTGAGGCGCGACTGTCCAGCCCTTTCCGACGCATGAATGGTCGGTTATGCAAAGGATGTCATAGCCGAGACTGTAATGCTTCTCAACAACATCCTTAAGCTGAACATTACCGTCGCTGGCGATTGACTGAACATGGAGCTGTGCTTTATATGCTCCCCACGAATTAAAATCAACGTCTTCATAAGGATTTGTAATGTCATAGCTCTTTGTGCCTGTCTGCGCTTCTGCCGACGGTATTGTAAGAATAAATACACTGCTTAGCAGCAGAAGGCTCAGAAAAACCGAAACAAGTTTTTTTGTTACCTTTTTCATGTAAATTTCTCCTTTAATTCATTAAGTTCATTTAAAAACCCTTTGAGAGAAAACTCTCTCAAAGGGTATAGTCGCTAAAACTTAGGGTTTTTCAGGATAAGGCATATCGTAGTTTACCTCATAATAATCATTAATCTGCTCGTCAGTCATGCCGAGAGCAAACTTTTTGAAAAGCCTGACAATAGGGTTATTTCTGAAAAGATAAGTATCAAGGAAATTGACAAGCTTGCGAAGGAAGGTTGAAAGGTCGTTTGTCGCGGGGATTTCTTCCTTTTCAAGAGTTGTGCCTTCCTCAATAACGGTGAACGGCTGAGCATAGCAAATGCCGCCCTCGCCAAGAAGATAAGCTCTGACATAGGAGGTCACTTCAGCCTCGTGGTCATTAATGTCAATCGTTTCACCCTCGGCTATGATATTGCCGTTCGAAACCCAGACGACCTTGTCATAGTTTTCAGCCGCGAGAGTGATAGAGTTTGCCGCTGCGTCAACAGTAATCCTGTTAACCATCGGTATTTCGCCGGTTCTCTCTTTATTATCGCCGAATTCCTGAACGGCATAGCGGGCTATTGAGAAGAATGTACCTGTCTCCATGCCTGTGCGCAGAGCCTCTACGGTTTTTTCAGGAAGCACAAACATCGAAAAAGCCCTGTCAAACTGACCCATTTCATGCGCGTCTGAGAAGGTGAATGCCCACGGAAGAACGCCGTAAGGAATTGTCTTTTGAATGACATTATCGTATAAAATGCGGTCATATTCTGTCTGTGAATCCTCTGAGCTGTTGATATCCATACCCACGCATGTCCAATAATCAAGGAAAAGACGGGCGAATTTATTAACATACTCCGGCTTTGAGGAAAGCGTGGGATCCTTTTCTTTATGCGCCTTTGTGTAATAACCTAAGTGGTTAAGGAAGGTTATGCCGCCGAGCTTGCCGTTGTTTGCGACCGTGGTCTCGTAATCGCCGTCAACACCCATAAGTCCCTGACCGTAATCAGCGAAAAAGCCGTTTACATGTGTGTTTGAGGGGGATGCGCCATTAAGCTCTACGCCCAATTTAACATCAACCATACCTCTGCCGTCCCTGCCGACACCTGTGAGAATCTCCTGATATCTTTCCTCGGTAACAGGGGTTACTGGAGCCATTTTTGTGCGGTCATATTTCGCGAGTCTGTAAGCGGGAGCGGTCTGAGGAACAACATTCCAACCCTTTCCCGGGAGAGCATGGTCGGTGAGGCAAAGGAAATCATAGCCTAATTTGTAATGCTCCTCGACAACAACATCCTGCTGAACAGCGCCGTCAGAAGCACAGGAATGAACGTGGAGCTGGGTTTTATAAGCTTCCCAAGTGTCCCAGTCAACCTCCGCGTAGGGGTTGGTAATCAGATAATCCTTAGTACCTGTTTCAGCAGATGCGCCGATGCCGAAAACTCCGGCAATCATAACAAGTGAAAGACAAACAGCAAGTAATCTGAATGCAATGCTCTTTCTCATAAATATTAATCCTCCTTGAATATTCAACTAGTAAATCACATTATACACGATAAAATAAATAAAGTAAACAAAAATTTTACCTTTTTTGTCTATAATCATAAAAATATTTAAAGTGTAAGTTTTAACGCTTTACATTTGTGCGTCAGTATAGTAAAATCATAGCATTAAAATGTGTTGTGCCTTAATGGACTGAAAACTCAATAAAAAACAAGTTTAGGGTTGTGCGCTTGGCAAACCAAGCCCACGTTAGGAGAGACTTATGCTGCTTATTGAAGATAAAATCAAGTTAATTGTAGAAAAATATCCGTTTCCTGCGGATTCGCTTATCGCATTACTGCAGGATGTTCAAGAGGAGTTCGGTTATATAGGCGAGGAAGCGCTCAGGCTTATCTCTTCACAAACAGGAATACCCGAGAGCAACCTTTGCGGTGTTGTTTCTTTTTATGCCCAGTTCAGAACACAAAAGCCGGGCAAATATCAGATTATGGTCTGCATGGGTACAGCCTGCCATGTCAACAAAGGCGAACGCGTTGCGGATGCTGTAAGAGAATTTCTCGGTATTGAGGAAGGTAAGACAAGCGACGACGGTCTTTTTTCATGGGAGGAGGTCGCCTGTCTCGGGTGCTGCAGCCTGTCGCCGGTGATGATGATTAACGGTGTGGCTTACGGCAAGCTTGACAAGGAAAAGGTGAAAAAAATTCTCACGGATATAAAAAAGAATAACGGCGGAGGTGAGAGCATATGAAACTGCTTTTAGGCTATGGCAGCTGCGGCATCGCGGCGGGAGCGGAGGATGTTCTCAAAGTTTTTGAGGAGCAATTAATCGACAGCGGATTATGTGTTACAAAAGTAGGCTGCAACGGACTTTGCTTTGCTGAACCGCTGCTGCAAGTGATAAACGACAGCGGCGAAAGCTTTTACTTTGGCAGAATCGATAAAATTTCCGCCGCAAAAATTGCCGAAAGTTTTTTGCGAAACGAAATTCCTTCGCTAAACAAGCTGGAGGGTGAAGAGCTAGCTTTTCTGACTAAGCAAACGAGAATCGCCCTGCGCAATTGCGGAGTTATTGACCCTGAAAACCTTGCTGAATATGAAGAAAAAGGCGGCTATTCCTCTTTCAAGAAATATATCACCACCCCATGCGAAATAATTCCGGAGCTTGCGGCATCGGGACTGCGCGGCAGGGGCGGCGCAGGCTTCCCCACTGCGAAAAAGTGGGAGACCGCCGCAGCGGTACAATCAGAAGACAAATACATTGTATGCAACGCAGACGAGGGTGACCCAGGCGCCTTCATGGATCGCTCGCTGCTGGAGGGTGACCCCCACAGCGTGCTTGAGGGAATGTTGCTTGCGGCTCTCGCTGTTGGTGCGAATCACGGGCTTATTTATGTCAGAGCAGAATACCCATTGGCAATTAAACGGTTGCAAAAGGCAATAGATTCATTAAAAGAAAATTCTATAACCGGTGAAAATATTTTTGGAACCTCCTTTTCATTCGATTTCAGACTTATGAAGGGCGCGGGAGCTTTTGTTTGCGGCGAGGAGACTGCTTTACTGGCATCACTCGCAGGCGGAAGGGGAATGCCCGTTCCGAAACCGCCTTTTCCCGCTCAGAGCGGCTATAAAAAGAAACCGACTGTTATAAATAATGTCGAAACTCTCGCGAATGTGCCGTGGATACTCTCTAACGGCGCGGCGGAATATGCGAGGCTCGGAACGCCCGACAGCAAGGGCACGAAGGTTTTCGCCCTTGCAGGAAGGGTCAGGCGCGGCGGTCTTGTGGAGGTGCCCATGGGAGTCAGCCTAAGGGACATTGTTTTTGGAATTTGCGGGGGTATAATAGACAACAAACCGATTAAAGCCGTGCAGATTGGCGGACCCTCCGGCGGTTGCCTTCCGGAACGCCTTCTTGACACACCTATTGACTATAAATCCATCGGTGAAACAGGCGCGATTATGGGCTCAGGCGGGCTTGTCGTAATGGACACGGATTCCTGCATGGTTGATATGGCACGGTTTTTTATGGATTTCACAAGCAAGGAAAGCTGTGGCAAATGCGTCCCCTGCCGCGTCGGAACAACCGCGATGAAGGAAATGCTTGACAATATCGCCTCCGGCAAGGGCACGCCTGAGGACTTGGAGCTATTGAAAGCTCTCGGAGAGAGCATTAAAAATTCTGCGTTGTGCGGTCTTGGGAATTCCGCGCCGAATCCTGTTTTGACTACAATGAAATACTTCTTTGAGGAATATAAAGAGCATATAGAAAACGGCTGCTGCAGGGCGTTGAAATGCACGGCGCTGTTGAAATTCACAATAGAAGCTGACAAATGCATCGGCTGTACACTTTGCAAAAAAGTCTGCCCCACCGCCGCTATTACGGGCGAGCTCAAAAAAACACATGTAATTGACAGTGAAAAGTGCATTGCCTGCGGTTCCTGCGCGGCAGTTTGCAGAAGCAATGCGATAAAAATAAGCAGCGGAAGGAAGGTGACGGAATGAGCCGTTTTAATATAAAAGTTAACGACAGAGAAATCACAGCCGACAGCGAAAAAAGCCTTTTGGATAATCTTCTCGAAAACGGCGTTTTCGTACCGAACCTCTGTTATGACAAACGTCTTGACGCCTTTGGCGGCTGCGGTTTATGTCTTGTTTCGCTGAAGGGATACCCGAAACCAATTCGTGCCTGCTCCGCGAAAGCGACGCCGGGAATGGAAATTTTTACCGACACTCCCGAAATTATTGAGAGTAGAAAAATGACCCTCGCAATGATTCACGCGGATCACCGCGGTGACTGTATCGCGCCATGCCGCCGCGCCTGCCCGACAAATCAGGACGCTCAGGGCTATATCGCCCTGATTGCGGACGGCAAATACGAGGAAGCAATAAGACTGATAAAAGCCGACAACCCCTTTCCCTCATCAATCGGCAGAGTCTGCCCACACCCCTGCGAGGAGGCTTGCAGGCGAAAATACGCTGAGGAAGCGATTTCGATTTGCTCGCTGAAACGCTTTGCCGCTGATATTGATAATGGAGAATATAAACCTATACAAAAAGCTCAGAACGGTAAAAAAATCGCCATTGTCGGAGCGGGTCCCGCCGGTCTTACGACGGCGTATTATCTGAGTATAGAAGGCTACAGCACCGATGTTTTTGAGTCTGAAAACCGCAGCGGCGGCATGCTGCGTTACGGCATTCCGGCTTACAGGCTGAGCGATGAGATTCTTGACCGTGATATTTCCGCAATAGAAAATCTCGGAGTAAAAATTCATTATAACAAAAAGCTTGGCAGAGATATTTCTGTAAAGTCACTAAAAAGCGAATATGACGCGGTTTTTCTCGCTGTAGGCGCATGGAAAAGCGCGGCTCTCGGCTGCGAAAACGACAAGATGCCGGGCGTTCTCGGCGGAATCGACTTTTTATACAAGGTCGCTGTCGGTGAGCCGCTAGAGATAGGTCAAAAAGTCGCTGTTGTCGGCGGAGGGAATACCGCGATGGATGCCGCAAGAACCGCGAGAAGGCTCGGCGCGGCTGAGGTCACGCTCATCTATCGCCGAACAAGAGAAGAAATGCCCGCGTCTCTCTGGGAAATCGAAGAAGCCGAGGAGGAAGGCGTAAAATTTGCTTTTCTGGTCTCGCCTGTCTGCGTGCTTGAAAAAGACGGCAGAGCAGCGGGCTTGAGGCTCCAAAAAATGGAGCTCGGCGAGCCTGACGCTTCGGGCAGGCGCCGTCCAGTTCCTGTCGCGGGCGCTGAGGAAGAAATCGCTTTTGGCACCATAATTGCGGCAATCGGTCAAAAGGTTTTGCCGGAAGGTCTTGAAGGACTTGAGCAAACGCGCTGGGGAACAGTCCTTTGCGATAAAAACACCTTCATGACGAGCATTGCAGGCGTTTTTGCGGGCGGCGACATGATAAATGACGGACCCGACATCGCTATAACTGCGATAGCTCACGGCAAACACGCTGCGCATTCGATTGACGCATACTTAAAGGGCGAAAAATACACCTCTCAGAATCCCTTTTATGTCACAAAAACGCCTGAAATCTCGAAGGATATAGGCGATGTCGAAAAAATAAACAGAATAAAAGATAGTCTGCTACCTCCCGGTGAAAGAGTTAAAAATTTTTCTGAAATCGGCATAACCTTCAGTGAGGAGGAAGCAAAAAAAGAGGCAGAAAGATGCCTTGAATGCGGCTGCAGCGCGCTTTACGACTGCCGTCTATTGCCGCTGCTGCAAAACGGCTTCGGCAAAATACCCCTTGATACCGGTTCACTGAATTACAGGGAGGATCATTCTCATCCCTTTATCTGGCGCGACCAGAACAAGTGTATTTTATGCGGACTTTGCGTACGCGTTTGCTCGGAAATCGCCGGTAAACATATATGGGGCTTCCGGGACAGAGGTTTTACTACTACTGTTGAATGCGCTTATAATATTCCTCTGCTTGAGAGCGATTGCATGACCTGCGGCTTGTGTTCAAACGCCTGCCCGACCGGCGCACTGCAGGATAAAAGAGCGTTTTCAAAATCCCCTGCTCTGCCGTTCAAGGTCAGCGAAATAAATTGCTCATACTGCAAAAAAGAGTGTAAATTTGACTTATATACCTACGGAAAAAGTATTATTAAAGCAGTACCGCAAAACGAAGAAAAATCCTGCTCCTTCGGGCGTTACGGCTTGAGCTTAAAGGGAAATAAGGCGTTAACGGCACTCAGTGCCGAAGCTTTTACCACCCTTGTTATCTCTCTCAAAGGCGACCTCGCCTATTTTGAGGGAAACGAACAATATTTCAAAAGCCCTTCAGAGCTTGCGGGATTTTTTGAATAATACACAAAAAGGTTGATTTAAATGAATTTTAATAAGGTTGAATTTGAAACCGCTTTCGGTACAACCTCGCAGCTGCGTGAATCCGACATACCTGAAATTGTTTTCGCAGGGCGTTCCAATGTCGGTAAATCCTCGCTTCTTAATAAGCTTTTCAACCGCAAAGCTCTGGCTCGAGTCAGCAGCGAGCCGGGAAAAACCACAACTATAAACTTTTACCGTGTTGAAGACGTTAGGCTTGTTGACCTCCCCGGCTACGGCTACGCGAAGCGTTCGGCGGGCGAGAAACGCCGCTGGGCTGACCTGATTGATATGTATTTTCAGTCCGGCCGCCCGATAAAGCTTGTCGTTCAGCTCATTGATATGCGCCATTCGCCGAGTGAGGACGATATGATAATGCTGAATTTTCTAATAGAAACTGGCTACCCATTTATTGTCGCGCTCACTAAATGCGACAAACTGAAAAAAACCGAACGCGAGAAGCAGCGGCAAAGCCTGAGTGAGGAACTGGCATTAATTGGCGAAAGGGAAATCATCGAGACTTCAGCAGAAAACGGCGAAGGAATTGAAAAACTAAAAGATGCGATTGAGAACTGCGTTGCCATATATTACCACGGACACGAATAATGGTTTAATCATTTGTGCTTTTTTAATTGACATTGTTGTGTAAAAATGTTATATTTGTTATTGAAGTGTTAACAGCACTTTGAATAAATAATGGGACAGTGAAATTAAAATGAAAAAGCTACTTAGTTTTATGCTGACAATTTGCTTGTGTATCGGTATTTTTGCTTTTTCAAGCAACGCTCAGGAGGAGGTTATCGCGGGCAAGCTCGAAATATTGAGCTATAACATAGCAGGGCTTCCGATTCCTTCATTTTTACGCACAAAGGGCGAGATAGCAGGGCGAAATTATAAAAAAGATACCGAGGAGATTTCAAAAATTGTCGGAGCCACCGACTTTGACCTAGTCGGTGTACAGGAGGATTTTAACGCGCACGCCCAGATGGTCAAACATATGGACGCTTACGAATGGCAGACCTTTACGAGCGGCGGCGTACCCTACGGCGACGGCTTGAATTTTTTCTCTAAACAACCGCTTTTCAATGCCGAGCGTACAAAATGGAACAAGGCATACGGCATACTCGACAATGCCTCCGATGAGCTGACACCAAAAGGCATTTTATATTGTCTGTGGGAAATAGCTCCTGGAATTTACGTTGATGTTTATACCCTTCACTGCGAAGCGGGCAGCTCTGAGGGCTCGCTTGACGCACGCTGGGACAACCTCACGCAACTCGCTGAGCTTGTCAATGAGCGTTCTGTTGCACGTGCGGCAATCCTCTTGGGTGACTTCAACTCTAATCTCGGCGATGAGGATGACAGGCTTTATGAGCTGCTTATTGAACCGGCAGGGCTGAAGGACGCATGGGCTGAGGTTCATAACGGCGGTGCTTACACCGGCATACCGAACAAGGTTGACGGCATTGACCGTGTCCTATACCGTAACGGCGGGGATGTGTCGCTCAAGGCTGTTTTTGAGGAAAAAGGCGAATACCTGAATTCCGAAGGTAAAACACTCTCCGATCACCCTTATTGCCATGTCACTCTGGAATATGAGTTCACAGGCGCACCAAAACAGATGGTTGGGCTCAAAAAGCTGACTGCTGAAAACCCACTGAGCTTTTTAGAAAGAATGATAAAAGGTATCTTTAAGGCGCTCAGCTTGATAATCAAGGATTTACCGAGCCTGTTTTAATAAAAAAAGCCGTATTCTTCCTGCTTTAAACAGGAATGAATACGGCTGTTTTTTATCAGTTGACCGGATTACTGTTTGCTAACAATAAGGTAAATATTTTAAGAAATTAGGGGATAGAAATGAAAAAAATCATTAGTATGTTATTGGCTGTTATCCTTACTGCAGGTATTTTTGTTGTTCCGGCTAAGGCGGAAGAAGAGGTAATAACAGGCGAGCTTGAGTTATTGTCTTATAATATTGCAGGGCTTCCGATACCTGCTATGTTCAGACGAAAAGGCAGGATTGCGGGGAGAAGTTTTTGGAAAGACACTGAAGTCATCTCGAAGCTTGTCGGCGAGGCTGATTATGACCTTGTAGCGGTTCAGGAGGATTTTAACGCTCACTCGCAGATGACAAAGCATATGGACGCTTATCCATGGCAGACCTACCACTCCGGTGCGATTCCATATGGAGACGGTCTCAATTATTTTTCAAAAATGCCGCTTTATAATGCCGAAAGAATAAAATGGAATATGTGCTACGGTGTTTTTGACGGAGCAACGGACGAGCTCACGCCAAAGGGAATTCAATATGCTTTATGGGAAATCGAACCGGGTGTTTATGTTGATGTTTACAATCATCACCTTGAGGCAGGCAGCACTCCCAGTGATGTCGAAGCCCGTTACAGCGACCTCAAACAGCTCGCAGACCTTGTTAATGAACGTTCAAAAGACAGGGCAGTGCTCATACTCGGTGACTTTAACACCTGTCTGGGGGACCCGAGAGACAGGCTATACGAATTGCTCGTTGAGCCCGCCGGACTTAAAGATGCATGGGCTGAGGTGCATAACGGCGGCGTTTATGAAGGCATTCCAAGAAGAGTTGACGGCATTGACCGTGTTATGTACCGCGACGGCGGAGGCATTGAGTTTAAAGCGATTTTTGAAGAGAAGGCAGAATACTTAAACGAAAAAGGCAAAACTGCTTCCGACCATAAATACTGCCATGTTACCATGTCCTACACCTTTACCGGAACGCCTCAAAAGCTCGAAGGCTTAAAAGAGCTTGAAAAAGAGCCTTTTTTTGAATTTCTTTGGAAGGCAATTAAATACTGTTTTAAGGATATTGGTTTGATGATTAAGGATTTACCGACTTTATTTAAAAAGTAAAGGATAAAGCTTATGAATGATGAAAAAATAAATATTTCTGCAGCTGAAAACAGTGAAACATATGTAACAAAGCATATGCCCGCGACGAGCGTAACACCCTTCGGAATCAGGCGCAAGCTCATCGCTCATAAGACGACTGAGGTCTGGCAGAATGTACCCCATGCCTCCTATACCCTTGAGAGCGATGTCACAGAGTTTCTTCAGGAGCTTGAGAAGCTGAACACCTCGGGGAAATACCCGAAAAAAATCGCTCTGAACACTCTTTTGCTCAGGGTTATGGTTGAAGGGATTTTCACCTGCCCCCTTGTCAACGCGCATATAGACTACAACCACAAGCTCAAGCTCGGCAAGGTTACACAGTTTGAGCAGATTGATATAAATATGCCCTGGCTGAGCGGCGACGGCAAGCTAATAGTTGTCAAACTGCCCGATTTCGGTAACAAAAATCTACTAGAAATGACCGAATACATCGAAAATCTCAGGGAACGCATTGAGCGCACGAACATCGGCAAGGCGCTCATGGAGGTCTCGATGCGCGACACAAAGGAGCTCTTGAAAAACAGGCAGTACCGGGAATATTTTAACCGAATGAAGGGCGCGGCAAAGGCTAAAAAAGCCCCTCCCCCGCCAAAAGAAAAGGTCTCCTCAAAAGCTTTTTCAGGGCTGAAATTTGAGGAGCGGTTGAATTATAAGGACCTGCATTACGGCACAATTCTTTTTTCGAATGTCGGGCTGGCGGCGAGGGGTATGACCGGTCAGATTACGATGATGGACATCGGCTACCCTCAGGTTTTCGCGGGCGCTATAGGCTCTGTTCAGGAAAAGCCGTGGATTTTTCTGAACAGTAGCGGCGAAAAGGAAATCGGAATTCGTAAAATCATGCCCTTCTGCATGACCTTTGACCACAGAGCCTATGATTTCGGCGATATTGCGCCCTTTATCAAGGCGGTCGATGATGTTTTCAGAAACCCGGAAATGATTCAGAGATGGTAGGCTAGATTCTAGATTCTAGATGCTAGATGCTGGATTTTAATTTTAAAAAGGACTGATTAAATGGAGATCAGCTCTGAGGTTTATTCATTGCTGGCGGATTGCGTTAATATCCGGCAGTCGCTGCATATGATGCCCGAAACCGGCTTTGAGGAGTTTAAAACCTCCTCATTTATTAAGTCGGAGCTGAAGGCGACTGAGCCTGACAGCCTTGAAACCCTTGCGGGTACAGGGCTAAAAGCTGTTTATTACAGTGCCGGTGCGAGCGAAACTGTTGCTTTTCGCGCCGACATTGACGCTCTTGACATTGAGGAACAAAACGACATCCGCTACAAGTCTGTCCACAGGGGAAAGATGCATGCCTGCGGTCATGACGGTCACATCTGTGTGCTCATACTTCTCGCGAAGCTGCTTCACAAAAACCGAAACCACTTGAAATATAACGTGGTGCTCTTGTTTCAGCCTGCTGAGGAGGGCAAGGGCGGCGCGAACCGCATGATAAGCGAAGGCGCGATGGAAAACCCTGTTGTTGACAGGATATACGGACTGCACCTCTGGCCTGATTTGCCTAAGGGGAAATTCGGGATGCGCTGGGGTCCGCTTATGGCACGCGCCTGCGAGTTTGATATTGAGGTACAGGGCTTAAGCGCTCACGGCGCGACACCGCAAAATGGCGTTGACGCTATAGTTGCCGCCTCAACCCTTGTTATGCTCTTGCAAACGGCGATTTCCCGCGATATTGACCCGCACAAGGACGCTTTATTGACAATAGGCAAAATCAGCGGCGGCTTCGCTCGCAATATAATTGCCGACAATGTCGTCATGAACGCAACACTCAGAGTCTTTGAGCAGGAGGTCTATGACCGGCTCATGCAGCGGATTCATTCAATGGTTGACGGTCTTGAGGTTGCAATGGGCGCAAGCTTTGACATAAAAGAGCTTATGCATTACCCCTGCGTAAATAACCCGCGCGATATGGTCGTTGATTTCTACCGCTATCTCGAGCCGGAGGATATTGTTCTTGTTGAGCCTGCATTGACAGCAGAGGATTTTTCCTGCTATCAGGAAAAAACTCGAGGGCTATTTTTCTTCCTCGGAATCGGAGGAGGGAAAAATTATGCTCCCCTGCACGCAAACTGCTTTGATTTTGATGAGGACGCACTGCTATATGCCGTTGAAGCATACAGCAAGTTATTAGACTTTAGACTTTAGACTAATGCTAATAATTTCGAATCACCGCAAGAGCAGTGTCACAAAAAATATTCAATCTAAAATCGCGACCATTGTCTACTGTCTACAATCTAACGTGGGCTTGGCTTGCCAAGCCCACAACCCAAGTAGTGTTTTTTATTGAGCTTTCAGCCCATTAAGGTACAAATATCTAAAGTCTAATATCACAAAAATGTCACAGCTCGCAATTCAGTTGACAAGGTAATCATTGACAGGCTATAATAAACAAAAAAAGCCGAAAGGATAAATCATATGCCAAAGCAGCAGCCATCCGCCCTGAGCAACCGTGATTACCAGATTGACAATGCGAAAAGCTTGTTGATTTTTCTTGTTGTACTGGGACATATAGTCGAGGCATGGCAGAACGCAAACCCTGTCTATCTCGACGTGTATAAAATAATATATTCCTTCCATCTGCCGATGTTTTCGCTAATTTCCGGTTATCTCGCGAAAAACTTCGTGAAAGCGAGAGAAAAGGCATTCTCAGAGGTGCTCATACCCTATCTTTTCTGGGAACTGGCGTTCTCTATCGGTATGCGCCGCTTTCCTCTTAACCTTTTCGCGGCTTCCTTTACAAGCTGGTATTTACTCAGCCTGTTTTTCTGGCGGCTCTTCATAAAGGACGCGGTCAAGATTCGTTTTGCCCTGCCGGTTTTCCTTGTTTTGTCGCTCTATGTCGGCTCATTGCCGCAGGTCAATGAGTTTTTGTCGCTCTCGCGCACCTTCATCTTTTTCCCCTTCTTTCTGATGGGCTATTACATCTCGTTTGAAGCGAAAAACAAGCTGCAAAAATACCCCTTTGCCGTTGCGTTTATTGCCTTCGCGGCTCTTTGCGCCTTCGCTGTTTTCTACTACGAAAAGCCCTATCCCGTCCATGCTGGTTATGCCGCGACAGGCTACACTCTGTTTGAGGGACTCAAAGAGAGGGTCATTTATTATCTTCTCGGTACGGCGATGAGCTTCTTCTTTATCCGGCTTATTCCGAAAAAGAAGAATATTCTTACCGGTTACGGTGAAAATACTATTGTAGTATTCCTTTTCCACTCGGTGCTTATTGTCGGTCTCAAATCCATGCCCGACGTGTTTTCACCCATGCCGCCCTATATCGGTCTGCCCATTTTCCTTGTCATATCAGCGGTGATTTTCTGGATTTTCTCAAACAGATGGTCATTGCGCGCATACGAATGGGGTATCGGTCTTGTGAAAAGAGCAGTTTATATGTATGACAAAGCTGAAAAATGAAGATTAGTATTATAACTGTCAGCCCTATCTCCTAATTCCTATTTCCTAATTCCTATCTCCTAATTCCTGTGAACGATGATTTTATCATCGTTCACCTTCTGTTAACGCTTTTATACAAATTCTGTGTTTTGTGTCGGTTATGTTTGCACATTATTTTACAAATTAATGGTTTACATTTAATCATATTAATGTTAAAATATTCATTGGTAAAGTTTGCGGTATTTTTCTTCTCATGCCGCTTATCAATTATTTTTTGGAGGAATAAAATGGCCAGAAAAACTAAGACTTTAAAGGGCAACTCCGCAGCCGCTTATGTCTCATACGCGTTTACCGAGGTTGCCGCAATCTATCCGATTACTCCCTCTTCCGACATGGCGGAAGAAACTGACTCCATGGCTGCCGCCGGCGCGAAAAACATCTTCGGACAAACTGTCCGTGTCGCTGAAATGCAGTCTGAAGCCGGTGCCGCGGGTGCGGTTCACGGCTCTCTTGCCGCGGGTGCGCTGACAACGACCTACACCGCTTCTCAGGGTCTCTTGCTTATGATTCCGAATATGTATAAAATAGCAGGTGAGCTGCTGCCGGGCGTTATTGATGTCTCAGCCCGCGCTGTCGCCTCTCACGCTCTTAGCATCTTCGGCGACCATTCCGATATTTACGCCTGCCGCCAGACAGGTTATGCCATGCTCTGCTCGGGCAATATTCAGGAAATCATGGACTTGGGCGCTGTAGCTCATCTTTCGACTATAAAGAGCCGCGTACCCTTCCTTCATTTCTTTGACGGCTTCCGCACCTCTCATGAGGTTCAGAAAATCAAGATCTGGGACTACAACGAGCTCAAGGAAATGGTTGACATGGACGCCATAAACGAGTTCCGCCGCCGCTCACTCAATCCCGAGCATCCGGTTCTCAGAGGTACCGCCCAGAACCCTGATATTTTCTTCCAGGCTCGCGAGGCCTCGAACCCCTATTATGACGATGTTGTCACCGTTACTGAGAACTATATGAACGAGGTCAACGGCAGAATCGGTTCGGATTACAAGCTTTTCAACTATTACGGTGCTCCGGACGCAGAAAAGATAATAATCGCAATGGGCAGTGTCTGCGACACAATCGAGGAGACTATTGATTATCTCAACGCCGGCGGCGAAAAGGTCGGACTTATCAAGGTTCGCCTCTACAGACCCTTCTCCGTCAAGCATTTTATCGATGTTATGCCTAAGACTGTCAAATATATCTCCGTTCTTGACAGAACAAAGGAACCAGGGTCTCTGGGTGAGCCGCTCTATCTTGATGTCATTGCCGCACTTCGCGACACCGCATTTGAAAACATTCCTGTTTACGGCGGACGCTACGGACTTGGCTCAAAGGACACAAACCCGCCCTGCATCGTTTCTGTTTACCGTAACATGGGCGCTGCCGACACCAAAAAGCGCTTCACAGTCGGAATTGAGGACGACCTTACAAATCTCTCTCTGGCGATAAAAGAAAATCCGGACACTACCCCCGAAGGCACACACTGCTGTAAATTCTGGGGACTCGGCTCAGACGGAACAGTCGGCGCGAACCAGAACGCAATTAAAATTATCGGCGACAACACCGATATGTACGCTCAGGGCTACTATCAGTACGACTCCAAAAAATCCGGCGGCATAACAATCTCCCACCTGCGTTTCGGCGACAAGCCAATCAAGTCAACCTACTATGTCAACAAAGCCGGCTTTGTCGGCTGCCATCAGCAGTCGTATGTGACCCGTTATGACATAGTTGAGGATATTAAACCCGGCGGCACCTTCCTTCTCAACTGCGAATGGACTGCTGACGAGCTTGACGCGGCGTTGCCCGGCGCGATGAAGAGGTATCTTTCCAAAAATAACGTTAATTTCTATACAATCAACGCCACTGCCATAGCCAAGGAAATCGGTCTGGGGAACAAAACAAGCACTATCCTGCAGTCCGCTTTCTTCGCCCTCACCGGAATCATTCCGATTGACAAGGCCGTCCAGCTCATGAAGGACGCGGCACTGCGCTCCTTTGGCAAGAAGGGCGAGAAAATCGTCAACATGAACTACGCCGCTATCGAAAAAGGCGTAAACGGTATGACAAAAATTGATATTCCGGCTGCGTGGGCAACTGCTGAGGATATCACGGTTGAAAAAGCTGTCAACTCAAACCGCGCTGAGCTTAAGGACTTTGTCGTTAACAAGTTAAATCCGATTAACGCCATGCGCGGCGACAAACTCACCGTTTCAGCATTCAAGGACGCTGCTGACGGCACATTCCCGCAGGGTTCCGCTGCTTTTGAAAAGCGCGGTATCGCTATCGATGTCCCGTGCTGGGTAAGCGAAAACTGCATCCAGTGTAATTTCTGCTCTTATGTCTGCCCCCACGCAGTTATCCGTCCGGCAGTAATGAGCGAGGAAGAATTTAAGAACGCTCCTGAGGGCATGAAGGCTCTTGATATGACTATGCTTCCGCAATATAAATTTGCTATGACCGTCTCGGCTCTCGACTGCACTGGCTGCGGCTCATGCGCAGCGGTCTGCCCGGGCAAGAAGGGCGAAAAAGCCCTTGTTATGAAACCGGCTCACGAGATGCAGGGTGAGCAGGCATATTCTGATTATGAAAAAACATTACCTTCCAAGGCTGATGTCGCTGAAAAATTCAAGCCCACTACTGTTAAGGGCAGCCAGTTCAAGCAGCCTCTTCTTGAGTATTCCGGCGCATGTGCGGGCTGCGGCGAAACACCCTACGCGAAGCTCGTAACCCAGCTCTTTGGTGAGAGAATGTATATAGCTAACGCCACCGGCTGCTCCTCAATCTGGGGTGGAAGTGCGCCGAGTACCCCCTATACGGTTAACGCCGAGGGCAAGGGGCCGGCATGGGCAAACTCGCTGTTTGAGGACAACGCCGAATACGCTTACGGCTTCATGCTCGCCAATAAAACAATAAGAAGCCGTCTTGCAGAACTCACCGCAAAGCTTGTAGCGGTTGAATATGCAACTGACGAACTCAAGAGCGCTGGACAGCTCTGGCTTGACACTATTGACAGCAGCGAGAAGAATCCCGCGGCGGCAAAGGCATATATCGCAGCCCTTGAGGACGGTATAGATGTTGATTTGACCGGTACTCAGTGGGAAGCCGACTGGCTCGCAAACGGTAAGGTCTGCACATGTGACGCCTGCTCGCTTGCAAGAGAGATATTAGTCGACAAGGATTATCTTGTTAAGAAGAGCATCTGGGCATTCGGCGGCGACGGTTGGGCATACGATATCGGCTTCGGCGGTCTCGACCATGTTATAGCTCAGAATGAGGATGTCAATATTTTCGTATTCGACACCGAGGTTTATTCAAACACAGGCGGTCAGGCTTCAAAGTCAACCCCGACAGGCGCTATTGCGAAATTCGCCGCAGCCGGAAAGACTGTTAAGAAAAAAGACCTCGCTCAAATCGCAATGAGCTACGGCTATGTTTATGTTGCTCAGATAGCTATGGGCGCCGACTACAACCAGTGCATCAAGGCTATTCAAGAAGCCGAAGCCTATAACGGACCTTCCATCATCATCGCCTACGCACCCTGTATAAACCATTATATCAAGGGCGGTCTGACAGGCAGCATTGAGGAAGAGAAGAAGGCTGTTGCTGCTGGCTACTGGCATAATTTCCGCTTTAATCCCGCCCTCACTGCTGAAGGAAAGAATCCCTTCACGCTTGACAGTAAGGCTCCCTCAGCCAGCTACCGCGACTTCATCATGAACGAGGGGCGTTATAATTCACTCGCCCTCGCCTTCCCCGACAGGGCTGACGACCTCTTCGCTAAATCAGAGGAATATGCCAAGGATAAATTCAGCCTCCTGACAAAGCTCCAGAAGCTGTATTCGACAGAAGAATAATCACTAATAAAAAGGTTTCCCTGATTTATTTCGGGGAAACCGTATTTTTAACCAAATATTATTACCTTAGTAGTCTTAAAGCTCAATAAAAAAATAGATTCTGAGTAACCACTGATTAATTGAAAATTACTCACTTTTGTTTATTCATTGATTTTACAAAGCTTGATATATCAAGCTTTGTTTACGAAAATTTTTGGCTCTGTCTGTGAATGTTGATTAAATCATCGTTCACCTATGGCAAGCCAAGCCAACATTAGATTGGAAATAACTATGTCAGAAACAACACAAATCATTATAGGTTTGGCTCTTCCATTGCTTGGAACAACTCTCGGAGCCGCCATGGTATTTTTTTTAAAAGGAGAAATAAAGCCCTTCATTCAGAAAGCCCTTCTGGGCTTCGCATCCGGCGTTATGATTGCCGCTTCGGTCTGGTCGCTTCTGATACCAGCTATAAACATGAGTGAGGAAAGCGGAGCTGCGTATGGTATTTCATGGCTTCCGGCGGTTGTGGGATTTTTAGCGGGTGTCGCTTTTTTATTGATGCTCGACACGCTGATACCGCACTTGCATCTGAACACTGACGAGCCGGAGGGAAAAAGCTCCAAGTTAAAAAAGTCAACTATGCTGATTTTAGCGGTAACACTACATAATATTCCCGAAGGGATGGCGGTGGGTGTGGTTTTTGCCGGTATCATGAGCGGAAAAACCGCAATAACAGCCGCTAGCGCGCTCGCATTGTCTATTGGAATCGCCATTCAAAACTTTCCTGAAGGTGCGATAATATCAATGCCTTTAACCGGAAGCGGCGTAACAAAAAGAAAAGCATTTGTATACGGCTTTATTTCAGGCGCAGTAGAGCCTGTCAGCGCTGTATTGACAATACTTTTGACATCCCTGATAACACCAGTTTTGCCCTATATATTATCCTTCGCAGCCGGAGCAATGATTTATGTCGTAGTAGAGGAGTTAATTCCCGAATCACAGTCAGGGGAACACTCAAACGCCGGTACAGTTGGTGCAGCGCTGGGCTTCGCTCTGATGATGATTCTTGATGTAGCGCTTGGAAGCTGATAAAAAAAGCGGCTCATCCACTTTTGAATGAGCCTTAATTTCCTAAATACGCCTTCACTACATTTTCATCCTTGCGCAAATCAGCGCCTACTCCATCGAGAACTATATTGCCGATGTCGAGGACATAACCGTAATCGGCAAGCCCCAGAGCCATTTTCGCATTCTGCTCAACAAGAAGAATCGTTGTGCCGTCCTCATGCAAAGCCTTTATAATATTGGTTATATCCCTCACGATAAGCGGCGCAATACCCATTGACGGCTCATCCATCAGCAACAGCTTCGGCTCGCTCATGAGTCCCCTGCCTATTGCGAGCATCTGCTGCTCACCGCCCGAGAGGGTTCCCCCCAGCTGTTTTCTGCGCTGCGCGAGTATCGGAAAACGTTCAAAAACCTTCTCGGCTCTTTTCGCGCGGGTGTTTTTATCCCTGAGAGTGTACGCGCCCAGCTCCAGATTTTCAAGCACGGTTAAATCCTTAAAAATCCGCCTACCTTCTGGAATCTGAATCAGTCCTCGCTGCACAATTTCATGCGGGGACTTATTTGTTATATCCTCGCCGCAAAAAGTCACCTTTCCGGCGGAGGATTTTATCAAGCCGGATATAGTCTTGAGCGTGGTGCTTTTGCCCGCGCCGTTGCTGCCGAGCAGTGTCACAACCTGCCCCATGCGAACCTCAAAGCTGATACCCTTCAGAGCGGCTACCTTACCGTAAAATGTCTCAAGATTTTCAACCTTAAGAAGAGTTTCGGTCTTTTCCATCGTTTTAATCATCCTCATCTCTTCCTATATATGCCTCGATTACAAGCGGGTCATTCTGAACCTCCTCCGGAGTTCCCTCGGCAATTTTACTTCCGAAATTAACAACAACAACCTTTTCCGAAACCTTCATAACAAGGTCAATATCATGCTCAATAAGAAATACTGTGATGCCGAATTCCTTGCGGAAACATCGAATAAGCTCGAGCAAACGCTCCTTTTCTTCTCTGTTAAGCCCTGCAGCGGGTTCGTCAAGCAGCAACAGCTTTGGTTTAGACGCCAGAGCTCTTGCCCATTCGGTTCTTCTCTGGTCACCGTATGAAAGGTTTTTCGCTATATGGTTTTTTTTGTCGGAGATTCCTACATAATCAAGGTAATATTCCGCGTTTTTTACTATTTCCTTCTCTTCCCTGCGTTCCGCCGGATGCCTTACCAGCGCACCGAAAACAGACTGTTTTGTAATGCTGTGAGTACCGCTCATAACATTTTCGAGCACAGTCATATTCTTAAACAGTCGCACATTCTGGAATGTACGGCTGATTCCCATGTTCGTAATTTTATATGGCTTGAGACCGATAAGCGATTTGTTTTCGAATAAAATATCGCCGCTCGTCGCTTTATAAAAGCCGGTCATGCAATTGAACGCAGAGGTTTTACCCGCACCGTTCGGACCTATTAAGGAGGTTATAGAGCCTTCCTCAATGTCAAAACTCAGGTTTTCAATAGCGGTAATCCCACTGAACCTCATTGTTAAATTTCGCACCTGCATGAGCACCATAAAAATTTTCAAGCCCTTCCATTATTTAATCGCAATGCGATTCCGATCCCTGTCACCTGTTAACCTGTCCCCTGATTCCTGAAAGGAAAAAGTTTGAATTTATTCAAACCTTTTTCCTATTCGGCCAGAGCCCCTGCGGCCGTGTAATCATAACCACGACAAGCAAAATGCCAAAAAACAGCATCCTCATATTCCCAACAATAGGCACATCTCTGAACAGCTCCGGGAAAATAGCGAAAAACGCCGCGCCTGCGATAACTCCGGGAATTTTACCCATGCCGCCGAGAATAACAGCGAGCAGAATATTAGCCGACTGGTTAAAATCAAAAGAATTAGGACTGATAGAAGTCATTTTCGCGGCATAAAAACTGCCGGTAATTCCGCCGAGTATCGCACCGATTATATAAGCATACAGCTTATATTTAGTGGTATTAACCCCCATCGCCTGCGCCGCGTCCTCGTCCTCGCGGATAAATGACAGGGCACGCCCGAAACGTGAATTGCGAATTCTATATGATAAAAATATAAAAATAATGACAAGCACCAGAAAAACATAATACCAGTGATTAATTTTAGTCAGATGAAGACTAAAAAGATGCGGTCTCGTGATACCGTTAATGCCCGCCGCCGAGCCTGTTATAGAAAGATTGCGCGCGGTCAGCCTGACAATTTCCGCGAAACCAAGCGTAACAATGGCTAGATAGTCACTCCTGAGCTTCAGTGTCGGACCACCGGTGAGAGCCGCCGCAAAAATCGAAACGACAATAGAAACAGGCAGCGTCAGCCAAAAGCTCCAGCCGAAGGACTGCATCAGAATCGCCGTGGTATACGCGCCTATCGCGAATTTTGCCGCGTATCCAAGGTCGCAAAGCCCGCAGTAGCCGACTATAACATTGAGCCCCAGAGCCAGCAGCATATAAAAAAGTGCGTTCCAAAGCACGTTAAGAGCATAATTATCAAGGAACAACGGCAAAACCGCCATAATAGCGGCAATGAGGATTGAGATGCTGATTTTAAATATTTTATTGTCCGTAAAGCTGTAAGCTTTTTTCAAAAACCCCATTATTACGCCTTTCTTAAACAGATTACATGTACTAACAACCATTTAAATAGTCGATATCCTTCGCGAGCTTATTCCGTTAAGCTATTTCGCTTAACGGGCTCTCTCGAATTTCTCCTTTTAAATGGATATTAGTACTACATTCTTTCAACCTCGGACTTTCCGAGAAGCCCGTTTGGTCGTAAAATCAATATTAAAATCAACAGACCGAAGGCAAAAACATCCTTCCAGCTCGAGCCGAAAATCTGTGTTCCTATGGCTTCGAGCAGACCGAGCAAAAGCCCTCCGAGCATGGCTCCCGGAATCGAGCCGATACCGCCGATAACCGCCGCGGTAAACGCCTTGATGCCGATTGCGTAACCCATATTATACTGAATATTGCTGTAATAAACGCAGGCCATACCTCCCGCGATAGCCGCGAGAGCCGAACCTATAATAAAAGTAATGCCGATAACCTTATTAACATTGATACCCATCAGCCGGCAGGTATCATGGTCAAGGGCAATGGCGCGCATTGCTTTGCCTATCATAGTTTTGCTGATAAAAAGCGTAAGGGCAAGCATCAGCAGCGCCGAGACAATAATCATAACAATCTGAATATAGGTTATTGTTATACCTCCGAGTTTAATACCGGCTGAGTTGCTGATACCGCTTGTAAAAAAGCGAGGCTGGCTGTTTGTGAGAACCATAACTGAATTATAGATAACTAGTGAAACACCTATAGCGGTTATCAGCAGTGAGAGCCTGGGCGCGCCAAGAAGCGGTCTGTAGGCAAAACGCTGGACGGCAAAACCAAGCACAGCCGCAAAAATCATTGCAGCTACGATAGAAATTATTATACCCGGTATGCCCGGTATCGTGCCTGAGATTAAACCGAATACAGACAGGCACACGAATGCGCCTGTCATGTATATATCTCCGTGAGCAAAATTTAAAAGCTTTATTATGCCGTAAACCATTGAGTATCCTAAAGCAACCAGCGCATAGAAGGAGCCGAGAATTAAGCCGTTAATGAGCTGCTGAAGGATTACCTCCCAAGTTGATAACACGCAAAAAGCACCGCCTAACGTGGGCTTGGCTTGCCAAGCCCACAATCCAGAATTTGTTTTTTATTGAGCTTTCAGCCCATTAAGGTACTAAGAAAATTATTTCTTATTTTTCAATCTTAACCAATTCAAATTTACCGTTTTTAATCTCCAGAATAATAAAGTTGGAATCCTTCAGCTCGCGGTTTGCCGTGAACTTAATTGTGCCGGAAAGACCCTTATACTCAATATTCTGAACAGCATCGCGAACCTTTGCAAAATCAGTGCTCCCCACCTGCTCGATAGCTTTCTTCAGAAGATAAATAGTGTCATAGCAAAGTGTCGCGTAGTTGCCCGGTTCGATATTAAACATTGCTTTGTAATCGGCAATAAACTTTGAGCCGCCTTCAGCAAATTCAACAAAGGGAGGAGAGGTAACATATACGCCTTCACCAGCTGTGCCGCAAGCCTCGATAAGCCCGACTGAAGCGGAGCCGTCGCCGACTGCTATATTACCAGTGTAGCCGCCTGAGCGAAGCTGCTTGATAACATTTGATCCGTCCGCGTGATAGCCGCACCAGTAAACGAAGTCAGCGCCTGAGTTACGAACAGCTGTAACAATTGCGGAAACATCCTGCTGACCCTTTTCCATAACCTGAGTAGTCGCGATAGCAAATCCGTCATTCGGAAGAGACGCGGTGCAAAGGTCTGAAAGATTCTTTGTATAAGCGTCACCCTGATGAATAAGAGCGACCTTTTTAACATCAAGTGACTTGCAAAGCTCAGTCAGTTTTGTGACAGCGTGCGTTCCGGGGCTGTTAACCATAAAGGACTGATTGAGATTCAGCTCGGTAATTTTTGTTGAATTCGCGGCTGAAATAAGCATAACAAGGTTCTCGTCATAAAACTGCTGAAGTGCGGGAATAGTCGCGCTCGAGCCGTAACCGCCGACAACAAAATCAGGATTCTGAGCTATAATTTTCGCCGCTGCCTGACTCGCGATATTAGCATCATTGGCGTCGTCAGCCTGATAGAGAGCAAGCTTGCGTCCGAGAACTCCGCCCGCGTCGTTAATTTCTTTAACCGCAAGTTTATAGGAATTATACATATCCGTGCCATATTGGGTTTCCGAGCCTGAAGTCGGGCACAGGACACCGATAAGTATATCCTTTGTCGACGCTGCTGCAGGATCGGTTGTTTCACCGTTCTCCGGCTTGTTTGAACAAGCTGTAAAGGCTGTTATAACCATTGCCAGAGTTAATGCTAAAGAAAGAATCTTAAAAATTTTACCGCGCATTTTTTTACCTCCACAAAGTATAATTTTGGAAAATACTGAATACACTGTGTTTTATTTTAACGAATTTTGAATGGTTTGTCAAGTTTTATTTCATTCCTGCCGACATATTTGCTTCTGCATTAAGCATAAGCGGGTGTCTGTCAGCCCATATTGTATATGTCACAACGCTTGCGACTATAACGCAGCCGCCGGCTACTGCAAAAGCATCAGGTATTTCACTGGTTGCGAGCGCGACCCAAAGAGGGTTTAAAACAGGTTCCAATGCGGTTATTAGGCAAGCGAGCAGCGCAGAAGTAACTTTGATGCCCTTAGAGAAAAACACATAAGCAAGCCCGACTTGAACAATCCCGAGAAAAAGAATGGAAATCCATGCAGAGCTTTCAGCTGTCGCCTGAAAAAACACGAAGGGTGTACCGATCAGGGCGTTTATATAAAAGCCCAGCAGCAGCGACTCCTCTGGGACAACATCCTCTCTCTTATTACAGACAAAAACCCCCGCAAAGCTCAAGCCTGAGGCTATTGCCAAAACATTTCCGAGCATTCCGCCGCTCTCTAGCTGCCCCGTGAAAAAAAGGAGCATTCCCAGTATAGTAGCAGTCACGGCAATACCCTCGGCAGGTCTCGGCTTCTTTTTATAAAGAATAAATTCAATCAAAATAATAAAAATCGGCGCGCTGAACTGCAGTAAAATCGCTGAGGCGGCGGTAGTGAGCTTATTCGCGAAAACAAAAAGCATTGTTGTCGACGCAAGGCAAAGCGCCGAAACAATATTCCCTTTTGTCATTTTTACCTTGAAGCTTCTGCGGTAGACGGCAAAAACGAGAGCCGCAAGCAGCGCCCGCATGCCAATTATGCTCATCGCGCCCCAGGGAATGAATTTTATACAAAGTCCGCCGAAGCTCCAGCAGATTGAAGCCGCGATTATAAAAACAGGACCCTTGCGTTCAGCCTTCATCGATTAATCACCTGACAAAAATTTTATACGAAAAGAAATTTTTAATAAGCCTTAAAAGCTATAACTCGGATTTTCCGCACAATATGTAATTATACACTATTTTTTTCTCAAATTCAATGACCAGCATCGAGAAACTTTTATATTTTTTGCATTGACAAAAACACATATGTTCTGGTATAATAAAACATATGTTCTTGAAAATGACTGGATAATGTTATTATGGAAGAAAAAATAAGAATCGAAGCCTTTAAAATTCCAACAAGAGAAAAAAATATGCCTACCGAAAAATCCGAACAGAAAAAAGAGGAGACAGTCTCGTTTGAGAGAGAGAATTTTGCCGAAATCGAACTTTTCGGTACAATTTCCAGTGAAACCTCTATACCTTCTTCTCAGCCTGTCAGGAAAGTTACGGACGAAAAACGGAAGGTTTTCAATACCATGCGTCAAATCGCGAGGGAGAGCACTTTTCCCGGTCTAGTCAGTGCGAAATTTTATAATATTCAAGTTCAACAGGAAAACTCGCGAATTTTTTATAAACAGGCAAAGCTTATGAAGGATTTTGAAGATGCTTATGAGGGCTACGCTGAATTCACCTCATATTTTCCGAATTATCAGCTAATGAGCTATGAGCAGCTAAGAACTTATTTTACCTGGCGTACAAAGCTCCGGCACGGCGAGTTTACGCCCGTTTCCTTATCCTATGCATTTGTTTATATTTATGAGCTGCTCAACAATGCTGCTGATGAGAATCCGCAGGAGGTTCTCGAAAAGCTGATGAATTTCTTAAATAACTACGGTCGGCTGGACAATGGCATAGAGTCATATATAATTAAATGGCTCAAGGATTTTCATATTTATTATGAAACTGAACTGCCCTTTGCTGAATTTATAAAAGAGAATAATTTAGAACAGTATTATCCGAAAGTGCTTCTGCATGACAGTGTCCCTGCTGACAATTTCGAATTGATGCGAAACGCTTCAGCATACAATTTTTCTCATTCGGCTTTTTATAATAATGATAAAATAGAATTATTTATTAACTGTGTTTTTTTTGTTAAAGGCAAGCTGCAGCAAGCTTTTTCGGGTGTCGGCATGAATTATGAAAATCTGCTTTTTCATCAAATAAAAAAAGCGTTAAATTGGCAGCCGTTTAAGGGAGCCTTGTTTTATCCGCATCAAAAACAAAGAAACAGAAGATTGATTTTTTCTGAAAAGGAAATTTATCATTGCCAAAACAATAAATGGACCTTCACCACCGCGATGTCAGTTGACAGCGGAAAGAACCTTGTCACTTTTATTTTAAAGCAGACCGAGGCGGCTCTGCGGGAACTCACCGGACACAAGCAGATGCCAAAAAATGATACAGGGAAAATAAATCAGGATATAATTAAGAAGCTTGCAGCTCACGGCTTAACTCTTCAAAAAATTATTGATAATGCCGTATATGAATATTATGCGGAAGCGACAAAAACGGTTGTCAATGTCGATGAAAATGCCTTGAAAAAAATCCGAAAGGAAGCCCTCGGAACACAGGAAAAACTTGTTGTTCCCGAAAATGAACCTGATGAAATAAAAACAAACTCGGACATTATTTCTGTTATTGATGAAAAAACAGCCGCAAAAAAAGATGAGACAGATTCTCATTATCCTAATGAAAACGAAAACTCAAAACCTCAAACAAACAATTGGGAAAAGCTCAAAGCAGCCTTGAGCATAACGGAAAAAGCTGCACTAAAAATTATTCTCAACAACGGCGAAATAAATGAATTTGCTCTGAAAAACGGAATTATGCCCGAGGTACTCACAGACAGCATCAATGAAAAAGCAGTTGACATTATCGGCGACCATCTCCTTGAATCTGATTCTGAAATTGTGATTTACGAAGAATACTTAAAAAAAGTCTCGGAAATTATCGGATAATCTTTTTTATTTTACTAATTCGGAACATTAACCCTTTAGAAAGAGAGATAAATTCTATAATGGAAGTTCAAATACCCTTAAGAATCGCTAATATTTTGCTTAACGCTCTCAAGGGCGGCGTAGTGCCGCGTGTCGGTCTTGAATATATCACTGTCGGGCGGCACATGGAAATTTCCGCGATACTACACGATATTGAGATGATTTCGCAGGGCAGTGCCTCATTCCGTTTCATCGTCGGCAAATACGGCAGCGGCAAGAGCTTCCTTTTGCAAACCATAAGAAATTACGCCACAGCAAAGGGTTTCGCCGTTGTCGATGCAGACCTCTCCCCCGAACGCCGTTTTGCGGGAACAAAGGGGCAGGGGTTGGCGACATATAAGGAGCTTATTCAGAATTTATCAACAAAATCAAAGCCTGACGGCGGCGCGCTTCCGCTCATACTCGAAAAATGGATCTCGGGAATTCAGGCTGCTGTAAAAGCAGAATCTGACGCTATAGGTGAGGCATTTAACACGCTTGTCGAAAAACAGATTTTTGCTGTCGCTTCCTCACTTGAAGGCATGGTTAACGGTTTCGAATTCGCCAAGGCAATCGCGGTTTACTGGAAGGCTTATTTAAATGATGATGTCGCGGCAAAATCCAATGTTCTCAAGTGGTTTCGCGGTGAATATATCACCAGAAAGGAAGCAAAAGCCGACCTAGATATTAATTTTATCGTCACAGACGAAAATTGGTATGACTTTTTAAAAATTATCGCGGCTTTTCTTGTCGGTGCGGGTTACAAGGGGCTTTTGGTTGTCGTCGATGAGCTGGTAAATATCTATAAAATCCCGAATTCAATCACCAGACAGAATAATTATGAAAAAATCCTGACAATGTACAATGATGTTTTGCAAGGCAAGGCAAAGCATATTGGTTTCCTCATGGGCGGTACGCCGCAGTGCATTGAAGATAAGTACCGCGGTGTGTTCAGCTATGAGGCGCTGAAATCAAGACTTGCTGAGGGACATTTTGCCACAGATGAAATAAAAGACTTATCCGCGCCGATAATCCGCCTCCAGATGCTCAATCAGGAGGAGATGTATGTTCTCGTTGAAAAACTAAGGGATATTCACGCCCTGATTTACGATTATACACCTTTTTTAGAGCACGATGAACTGATTTATTTTCTTACTGTGGAATATAACCGTGTCGGAGCGCAGACTCATATTACCCCACGAGAAATTATCCGCGATTTTATTGAGCTTGTGAATATTCTTCATCAGAATCCGCAGAAAACCGTTGCGGAAATACTCGGCAGCAACAGCTTCGAGATGGCGAAAGGCGGCATAACAGATGAGGAAATCCACACCGAATTTCAAGAATTTGATGTATAATTTTAAGGATATGATATATAATGGATGTTTTCAATTCACTGGCGCCCTTTATTCAGGATTTTATATATGAAAATCATTGGGAGGAGCTCAGAGGTATTCAAGTCGCCGCCTGCGAGGTTATTTTTGAAAGTGACGACAACCTGCTGCTGTCCTCCGGAACAGCCTCAGGTAAGACCGAAGCGGCTTTTCTGCCAATATTGACCGAGCTGTATGAAAAACCTTCAAAATCGGTTGGAGTGATGTACCTCTCTCCCCTGAAGGCGCTTATTAATGACCAGTTCAAACGCCTTGAGCTGCTTCTTGCCGGTTCAAATATACCCGTTTGCAAATGGCACGGCGACGCCTCAATGACGAAAAAAAATGAGCTTATAAAAAATCCTCAGGGGCTTTTGCAAATCACCCCGGAATCCCTCGAAAGCCTGATTCAAAACAAGCGCGGAGCTTGCCTTCAGATGTTCAGCGACCTTCGTTTTGTTGTGATTGACGAGGTTCACCAGTTTATGCGAGATGTCAGGGGTATCCAGCTTCTGTGCCTGCTTGAGAGGCTACAGAAGCTCACCGGAATAACGCCGCGCCGAGTCGGGCTTTCGGCAACCTTGGGTGACGTTTCTCTCGCTCAGACATGGCTGAATATGGGGACAAACAGAGCTTGCGCCGCGCCGTTAAGCGACGAGGGTAAAAGAAAAATTATGCTGCATGTCGAGCGATTCGCCAATCTTCATGACAAAAGGGATCTTGAAAACAGTGATGGCAGCGACATTTCAATCGGTTCGGGAGGCGACATAGGAAACAGGGAGCATTATGAATACCTTTTTAAGATGACCCTTGACAAGAAAACGATAATTTTCACAAACAGCCGCGAAGAAACGGAGTTTGTCATAGCTAACCTCCGTGAAATCGCTATAAAAAATAAAGCGCCCGACGTTTATCGGGTGCACCACGGCAATGTTTCTGCCCTCTTGCGCGAAAATACTGAGGATGAAATGAAATCGGCTGACGAGAAAATCGTCACCGGCGCGACGGTCACTCTTGAGCTCGGCATAGACATCGGTTCACTTGACCAGGCTGTTCAGGTCGGTGCGCCGCTATCTGTGTCCAGCTTTGCACAAAGACTCGGGCGCTGCGGCAGGCGCGGGCAGATTCCGCAGCTGCTGTTCACCTTTGTCGAGGATATCAGGATAAATTCTGCAGACACTCTGGGACCTATCAATTGGGAATTCCTTCGCATTATTGCCATTATTGAACTGTATACAAAGGAACGCTGGATTGAACCGATTTACCCGCATAATCACGCATACAATCTGCTCTATCACCAGACCATGAGTGTGCTCAAGAGCAACGGCGAGATGACTGCTGCCGCGCTTGCCAGCGCAGTTCTCAGGCTCGATTGTTTCTCGATGATAACCCAGCAGGATTATAAATACCTTCTCTCCCACCTGCTTGAGATTGACCAGCTTGAAAAAAGTGAAAACGGCGGACTGATTATCGGCAGAGAGGGCGAAAAAATCGTTAACAGCCACCATTTTCTGACTGTTTTTATAGCTCCGGAATACATTCTTGTTAAGGACGAAAACCGCACTATCGGTACTGTCGATAAATTTTATCCTGTCGGTATTCGCTTTGCTCTTGCAGGGATGACCTGGGAAACCATAGATATCAACGAAAAATCAAAGGTGATTTTCGTAAAAAAAGTGCCCGGAATATCTGTTGTCGACTGGAATGTGGATTTCGAGGCTGAGCTGCATACAGTTCTTGTTCGAAAAATAAAAACTGTACTGAAGAGTGATGAGATTTACCCCTACCTAAGCGAGCGCTGCCGCGAACGACTCACGGAAATTCAATATATCGCGCGAAACAGCGGCATACTCGACAATCTCGTCACACCGCTCTCTGACATTAAATACGCGGTTTTCCCCTGGGTGGGCACTCGTCAGCTCATGACTTTGCATTACGCGTTATCCCATAGAAGAATAAAAAATAAACTGCCTTGGATAACAAGTATTTATCTGGAAGTTTTCTTTGACGGCACAAAGGACGAGCTTGAAGGAATAATCCGCAGCATACTTGATTCCGATTTAGACTTATACGACCTGCCACTGCCGGATAATATCCAAATACTCGGCAAATATAACGAATTTATTCCGCCCGCGCTTCTTAAAAAGCAATTTATAGAGGACTATTTAGATTTTGACGGGCTGATTAAGCTACTAAATGAATTTATAAATTAATATATTTATCTATAATCCGAAATAGCAGCACACAAAGATCCGCTTCCTGTTTTTCGTCCATTTCGCGGTATTCCATGATCGAGCCGGAATCCGCGCCGTCAGCAAGCTTCCTCAGACTCAAAAATTTAATATTGCTGAAATGGCAGACGGATGCAATTGCCGCGCTCTCCATGTCAAATGCGTCAATTCCTAATTCACCGCGATAAAATTCCTTGAGATTCCCATCGCTGAGAAACAAATCACCGCTTCCAAGCTTACCCTTTTTTACATTTTCAAAACCTAAAGCAATTTCCAAAATTGAACTATCCGCAAAATAAATATAGTCCTGATTGGTCTTTTCGCCGTGTTTCTTACCCGCCGCTGTAATGTCGAAATCGGCTTCTATATAGCTCTCCCCCGCGACAATATCACCCCGGCAAAGCTCGCCGACGCACCCCGAAAGCCCGGCGTTCAAAACAAGCGAAAAATCATTTTCCGAAATCATGTGTGCGGCGGCACAGGCAGCGTTGACTTTACCGATTCCGCAGTAAAAAATAATAATTTTGCAGCCCTTATATATGAATTCAATCCCCGGACGTTGATGTCTCAGGAATTTATGACCTCCGTTTTTTTCGCCGAACGCAAGAAAAGGGACAAATTCGTTATCGTCAGCAATAATAATCCCGATATTTTTCATTCGTATATCTCCGATTTTTTTAATAATAACCTTGTAATTAGTTCTATCTTTGGTATAATATAATGTAATATGATTTTGTCTGTTTGTCATCTATACCGAAAAAATCATAATTTTAAGCTGAAAGGACTGACACAAAATGGATTTTGAGAGTAGCAGAACGCTATCAAACCTGATGGCGGCATTTGCCGGAGAATCTCAGGCTAGAAACAAGTACACTTATTATGCTTCTCAGGCAAAAAAAGAGGGCTATGAACAGATAAGCGGAATTTTCACAGAGACCGCTGATAATGAGAAGGAGCACGCAAAACTCTGGTTTAAAGAGATTCACGGGGGCAAAGTACCCTCGACAATTGATAATTTAAAGGACGCCGCAGCCGGCGAAAATTATGAATGGACTCAGATGTACAGCGAATTCGCGAAAATCGCACGTGAGGAAGGCTTCGAGCGTATCGCAGACCTCTTTGATAAAGTCGGCGCCGTCGAAAAATCGCATGAGGAGAGGTATAAAAAGCTTCTTTCAAATATTGAAGAGGGCATTGTTTTTGAAAAAACTAACGAAGTTGTATGGCTGTGCCGAAACTGCGGACATATTCATGTCGGCAAAGCCGCGCCCGCTCTCTGCCCGACCTGCTCGCATCCTCAGTCTTATTTTGAAATAAAAGCTGAGAATTATTAAGCTCCAGTATTTTATGAAATTCAAAAGGCGAACCGTATTTTTGCAGTTCGCCTGTATTTATTTATATCACTTCAACCTTGGAAACGCCGTTGTTTTTCCTCAGAGTCTTTTTTGCAGTACCCAGATTTGTTTTTATATAAGCCTCGCAGCTCCCAATCAGATTTGAAAGAGGTTCGTTGCTGTCACGTAAAACATTAATTTCCGTGCCGTCCGAACCGCTTGCCTTTAGGCGGTGGTGCAGCAAACAGGTCTGCAGCAGGCTTTCGGTCTCGAGCGCGTTGCGCAGCCAAACGCGTTCACCCTCGTGTGCGTCGCTGAGCTTGAGGGCAGTGTTATAGGCGTTTAGAATGCTCATTCTGTTAATCGAATATAAAAATTCTTCGCTTGCCATACCGTTTTTTTCGCAGAGTTTCATTAACGCGCGAACAAGAATTTCCGAAACCTCATCGCCGTCCGAAGAAATCAACTCTGAGCTTAAAAAACTCACGGAAGCGCGCGTTTTGTTCGATATTCCGATTAAATAATCGGATGAAACATTATAAAACTCACAAGCGCGCTTTATAAAATCGAGACCGCACTCGCGAATACCCTTTTCATAGTGCGAGAGCAGAGCCTGAGAAACCCCCAGAGCGTCTGCCGCCGTCTTCTGGCTGATTTTTTTCTCTTTTCTGAGAGCTGAAAGCCTTAAACTGAATTCTGTATTCAAATTAATTACACCTAATTCCTCTATCCCTTTATTCGTATTATGAAATATTCTTTAGTTATTTCTTTTAATCTAAGTATACATTATTTACTGACAAAATGTAAAGGTTTTTTTATGAAAACATATAAAATTTATTTAATCAGATGTTTTTACACAAACGGAAATATTGAAGGGCGTTATATCGGTCATACTGATGAGGAGCTTTGCGCTCAGGCAATACTCGCCGCGAAAAAAATGAAGCGGGAAAACGACTATCCTCCGGCTGATGCTGTTTTCACCAGCCCGCTCAAGAGGAGTCTTGAATCAGCCGGAATATTCTATCCTGAAAATAATCCGGTAGTGATGCGCGACCTTATTGAATGCAATTTCGGCGAATTTGAGGCGAAAACGGCAAAGGAGCTTGAGAACGACGAGCAATTTGCTCTCTGGCTTCAGGGGGACAGGGATACCGCGCCGCCCTTCGGTGAGAGCAGCGGTGCTTTTACAAAAAGGGTCTGCGAAAGCTTTGTGAAAATCGTTGACGCGATGATAAGCACCGGTGTTGACAAAGCTGCAATTGTCACCCACGCAGGAGTATTAATGTCAATCCTCTCAGTATTCGGACTGCCCGAAGCGCCGATGCACGAGTGGCAAATGCAGCCGGGACGCGGTTTCACTCTGAATATTATGCCCTCACTCTGGCAGAGAAGCAAAAAAGCTGAGGTTTTTGGCGAATTACCTTTTTCAAAAGAAATAGAAGAAGAGGAAAATAATTAACAAACATGAGCTTAGCTTGCCAAGCCTACAACCCAAGTCTTGTTTTTTGTTGAGCTTTTAGCCCACTAAGGTACTATTTAAACTATTCCAATCTCGGGATTCTTTTTGTTATTTCGGGAACGCTTGCTTTTTCCTTAAAAGGTTCACCCGGCACCTTACTCATATTCTTTTTGCAAAGCAGCTCATATGAGACATTGTAGTAAGGAATAACATAAAAAAGCGGAAAGACAAACAGGCACAGCGCGTACCACGGTAAAAAGCTCAGCTTAAAAAGCGCGATTGACGAGGAGCTGCCGTTAGTTTTACTGACGCTTTCTTTTACCGCCTCAAAAACTCCCCTGCCTTGATTTATAAGTGTCCTATAAACTAGCGAATATCGCTGAACAGTGCAAAAAGCAAACAAAATGCCGAACACAGCCGCTACCGCCGCCGCGCCAGAGAGCGAATAAAAGACATTGAGCGCCAATGTCTGATTATTTAACCTGTATATAAGATAAACTGCCAGAATAATCGACGGCGAAAGAAAAAGAATAAACCACAAAAGCCTGAAAACAGTAAGCAAAACGATTTCTAAGAGCAGCTTCAGGCAGGTCTTTACTTCTGAGGTAAAGCTCCAGCTTTTATCGCTGTTGCTCGCGACTGTTTTATTGAAATATTTATCCTTCTCCGCCTTAAAAAAAGCAAAGAGATAAACAGAAATTAAAGATATCGCCCCCAGAGAAGCAAAAACAAAAATATTAAACAGAAAATCCTCACGAATCGGATTAGTGCTTCTGAGAATTATCATCAGCACCGTTACAGCTATCGCGCTGAAAAAACTCAGAGCAAAAAACGCTCTGACGAGCAACGACATCATCATAAACGCAAAAATGGAAATTTTTTTATTTCCGATTATTAATTTTGCTCGCAATTTGATTCGATAAAACAAAAATAATCGCCTCCGGTATTTCATTATACAATGAATTATTGGAAGCGATTAATATATTATACATTAATATTATGAGGATTTTATTTTTTCCGCGACCAAGTCGCCCATCTCGCTGCAAGATACTTTTTTATAGCCTTCCTCATATATATCTGCCGTGCGATAGCTCTCAAGCGTCTTCTCAACTGCCGCTTCGATTAAATCCGCCGCGCTTCCCTCGCCAAAGGAGTACCGCAGCAGCATGGCACAGGATAAAATCGCCGCCAAAGGATTGGCGGTATTTTGCCCGGCTATATCTGGCGCGGAACCGTGAATCGGCTCGAAAAGCCCGAAATCACCCTGCGCAAGGCTGGCTGAGGCGAGCATTCCGATTGAGCCGCCGAGCACCGAAGCCTCATCCGAAAGTATATCGCCAAACATGTTCGAGGTGACGATAACGTCAAACTGCAGTGGGCGGCGAATAAGCTGCATGGCGCAGTTATCAACATACATATGTGTCAGCTCAACCTCCGGATAATCCGCCGCGACCGTGTTCACAATCTCCCTCCAGAGCCGCGAGCTCTCGAGCACATTAGCCTTGTCAACCGAGCAAAGCTTTTTATTGCGCTTCATAGCGAGCTCAAAGGCGGTTTTTGCAATACGCTCAATTTCGTATTTGTGATAATATTCGGTGTCAAACGCACCCTCAGCGTCCCTGCCATGCTGAGCGAAATATATTCCGCCGGTAAGCTCCCTGACGACCATAATATCAAGCCCTTGAATAACCTCAGCCTTCAGAGTAGAAGCGCCGCTGAGCGCGTCGAAAAGCTTGACATGCCTGAGATTCGCATACAGACCGAGAGCTTTTCGAATCCCGAGCAGACCTGCCTCGGGACGCAGATTTGACGGCAAGCTATCCCATTTATAACCGCCGACAGCACCCAGTAGCACAGCGTCACTGTCCTTGCAGCGCAGAACAGTATCCTCCGGCAAAGGTGAGCCGCACTCGTCATATGCGCAGCCGCCCAAAGAGCAAAAATTAAAGGAAAGCGAAAACCCGCGGCATTCAGCAGCGCATGTCAGCACTTTCAAAGCCTCGTCAATAATTTCAGGACCTATACCGTCACCTTTTATAACAGCAATTTTATATTCATTCTTTTTTTCCTTCATGAATTATTCCCCATTTCAGCATTAGCGTTCGACAAGGCTCTGTTAATAGCGCTGAGGATTCCGCGAATCGAAGCATAGTTAATATTATGCGAGATGCCAACGCCAAATTCATTTTTACCCTCAGGTGTCACAAGCTGAATATACGAAACAGCCTTAGCGTCAGAGCCGACTGATATTGCGTGCTCAGAATAATCCTTGAAGGAGAAGCCGGTTATTCCCACTTGTGAAATAGCGTTGAAAAACGCGTCAATCGGACCGTTTCCTTCGCCGTGAATAGCCACACCTTCGTTATCCATATATTTGATTTCACCGTCAAAGCGCACAGTCAGTCCTGTGCCGGAATCGTCCTCAAAAAACTTGTGCTTTGTTAACGCATAAGGTCCTTTTATTTCGATGTATTCCTTATAAAATAATGCGAAAATGTCGTTGGGTGTTATTTCAGTTCCAAGCCGGTCACATTCCGCCTTAACCGCGCGTCCGAAGGAGGGGTGCATAGCCTTAGGTATTCTGTAGCCGAAAACATTGCTCATGATAAACGCGGCGCCGCCCTTGCCGGACTGGGAATTTATCCTTATAATCGGCTCATATTCACGCCCGATGTCAGCTGGGTCGATTACCAGGTACGGAACCTCCCAGAAGCTGTATTCATGAGTTTTTAGATATTCCTCACCCTTATGAATAGCGTCCTGATGGGAGCCCGAAAACGCTGTAAAGACAAGGTCGCCGACATAGGGGTGACGCGGCTCAACATGCATTTTTGTAGTGCGTTCATACACCTCGCGCAGTGCGTTGATATTACTTATGTCCATTTTCGGGTCAACGCCTTTTGTGAACATATTAAGCGCCAGGTTAATAATATCAAGGTTTCCGGTTCTCTCGCCGTTGCCGAATATTGTTCCCTCAACTCTTTGCGCTCCCGCAAGCAGTCCCATCTCCGCCGCCGCCACAGCAGTACCTCTGTCATTATGCGGGTGAATGCTTATAATCGCGGCGTCCCTGTTTTTGAGCATTCGGCAGAATAGCTCAATCTGGTCAGCAAACACATTGGGGGTATTTGTCTCGACGGTCACGGGTAAGTTCAATATAATTTTATCCCCGGAATCCGCTTTTAATTCACCCATAACCGCTTCGCAAATTTTAACGGCGTTTTCAATTTCGGTTTGGGAAAAACTCTCCGGTGAATATTCATATCTTACATTCATTCCACTTTGCCTTGCTTTGTCTCCAAGTTTTTTAACAAGCTTGGCTGCATTAACCGCAATTTCGATAATACCGTCCATATCCTTGCCGAATACAACCCGCCGCTGCAGTTCGTTAGTACTGTTATAGAAATGTACAATTACGTTTTTCGCACCTTCAATTGCCTCAAATGTCTTATATATCAAGTGCTCACGCGCCTGTACCAAAACCTGAACGGTCACATCATCGGGAATGAGTTTATTCTCGATGAGATAACGCAAAATGTCATATTCCGTTTGAGAAGCTGAGGGGAAGCCTATTTCGATTTCTTTGATTCCGATTTTTACAATCAGTTCAAACAGCTCGAGCTTTTCCTCAAGGCTCATGGGATTCACCAGCGCCTGATTACCGTCTCTCAGGTCAACGCTGCACCAGACAGGAGCCTTTTCAATGCGGTTCGAAACCCATTTCCGCTCCCCGATTTCAAAACCCTCAAAGGGTCTGTATTTTTTGTAGTTCTCGTTCATTTACTTATCACGCTTTCAAAATAATTTGATATAAAAGAAAAAAAAGCCCCTTACATGGAAAAAATCCAAGTAAGGGACGATTATACAACCGTGGTACCACCCTGTTTTCAGCAAAAAAATTGCCCTCATCTCCTCGGCAGCAATAGCCGCTTAAGGATAGACAAATAACGCTGTCAAACGTCGCGGGTTATGATACTTTAAAAAAAGTAATTTTCGCCCACGCAACTCCGGAATGAGTTATACACATTAATCTGTTTACCGCCTCGCACCGAACAGCAGCTCTCTGAAAAGTCAGTATCAAGCCGAAACCCGGCTGACAAAGACTAAAAAACGAGTTTAATGTCTTGTTTCCTTCACAGTCTTTCTAATATCTCCGACATGATAGCATACTATTATGTATTTGTCAATCATTATTGACATCATTATTGACATTAAAAATTTTTTCCAGATTTTCCCCAAGTATGCCCCTCTTAGCCTCCTCCGGAATGTCCAGCTCGATTATCCTTTTTATTGCGCTTTTCGTATATTCAGCATCATTATAAGGAAAATCAAGCCCGAAAATACTTCTTTCGTTTCCGGTCTGATTAATGAGGGTTTGCAACTGCAAATCAGAAACTGTCCAGTTATTAGCAAGCCCGTTTTTATCATAAGCGATAGTCGTCCAGCCGGCAAAAACCGTGTTCATAAACGAATTGCGCTTGTTATTGCACATAACCGCGAGAGCCTCGTTGAAAAAGCTGTAACCGCCGATATGCTCCATACTGAAGCGCAGATGCGGATAATTCCATGCAACCTCATCAAAAAGCACAACCCGGTTATCGGCAAGCCTGTGCCAGTGAAGCCCCGAATGAAATGAGAGAAAAAGACCCAGCTCCATGGCTGCCGCGTACATCTCACATGATTTTTCACTCATCAGGTGAATTTCCTGCGCCTGAGGGTGGATTTTTATCCCCTTCAAGCCAATGTCAGCCATATGCCTGACCTGAGACTCGATATCCGAAGCGTCAAAATCAACGGTTCCGAAGCCGACAAGCATATCCTTGTTTTCGATTTCCCGTGCGAGCCAATCGTTATGATTGCCACCGAGACCGGATTTTTCATACTGGTCTCGCAGCGGCGCAAAGCAGACAGCTTTTTCGATTTCGCACTCGCTCATGAATGTCAAGAGCTTCTCAACAGTCCCCTGAGGACGCACAGCTTCGGGAAAAACATGGGCATGATTAGCAAATATTTTATAGCTCATATTGTCTCCGTGTTATTTGTATTATTCGTAATCGGATTCATTTTCCCAGTTATGGAAAACAGCCTGAACATCGTCGTTATCTTCAAACATTTCGAGCATCTTGCTCATATTTTTCATGTCATCCTGACTCGAGAGGTTCACATAGGTCGAGGGAATATATTCCGGTTCGGCCGAAAGGAAATTATAACCGGCAGCGGAGAGTTTTTCGCCCACAGCGCCGACATCATTTGGGCTTGTTCGAATGTCAAAAACGCCGTCCTCAATAAGAACATCGTCCGCGCCTGCCTCGAGCGCTGTCTCCATCAGCTTATCCTCGTCAATGTCTTCGCTGTCAACGAGGATAACCCCCTGACGGCTGAACATAAACATAACGCTGCCCGACTGCCCCATATTTCCGCCGTACTTGTCAAAATAATGGCGCATTTCGCCTGCTGTGCGGTTGCGGTTGTCAGTCAGAGTGACAACAACTACTGCGACACCGGAGGGACCGTAGCCCTCATATATGATTTCCTCGTATTTCGCACCGTCGCCGTCGCCTGAGGCTTTTTTGATTATACGGTCAATGTTCTCGTTAGGAACATTGTTCGCCTTAGCCTTGGCAATAATATCCTTAAGCTTCGAGTTCCCCGCCGGATCAGGACCGCCCTCGCGCACGATAACAGCCATCTCACGTCCGATTTTTGTAAAAATCTTCGCTTTCTGGGAATCGGTTTTTTCTTTCTTCTTCTTAATATTGTTCCACTTTGAATGCCCTGACATATTATTTTCATACCTTTCCGAAACGTCTGTAGTAAAAAATTATTGACTTATATTTTAACATTAAAATCGGCTGTAGTCAAGAAAAAAACTACATATTTACACAATAGCATATTGTTTATAATATGAAACTGGTATTTAATGTATTTAAATTCAAAAGCACCCGACACTTAAAAGATTTCACTTTTTAAGTATCGGGTATATTTTTATATCGCTAATTCGGTGCTGTCAATCAATATTCAAATGTATAGCTGGAAATATTTTTTGAAGAAACCGCAAAGGTTATAACAATAGCGTCCATCATATCAAGCTGAACAGTCAGGGTATAGTTGTCCTCATAATAAGCGGACAGCGGGTGTGCGGCGTTAGCGGAGTCAACAACATATGTAACCTTGCAGTCTTTATAAGTTACATCGAATCTGTTGAGCACCATACCGTCAGTATTCGCAAGTGAAGAAATATCACCGAGGTCGTCAATTCCGGGAACAAGGAAAACTTTACCGTGATTAGTCTGGGTAAAGGGGTCGGTTAATGCCGGATTATTAAGATTAATTACTTCATTCACAAGCGTGACATTATAAGTCTGTGTTTTCGCGGTTTTGTCATATGAATAATTAAAAGTATTTATCATTTCAGGGAGTAAATTCATTGACACATTCTCATTTTCAACCGGGAACTTTTTCTTTACTGAAGATAAAAGATTCGGAATGAGAACATTGAAGCTTTCCTGAGTGTTTCCGTCAGCGAGCATTTCGGTGCGGACTTCCTTCATCATATTACGGATGTCAACCGCAATTCCCTGAGCCAGTAAATTAAAAGGATTTTTAACCTTGACATCATATGAAACCGCTGTAACCTGACTTGAAAGATTAGCCTCAAAACCTATTTCAATCATCGGTTCTTTTGATGATGTTTTAACGGCGTTTGCGGCAGTATTAAGCGCCTGAGCAACCATAGGCTTAGTGCGTGCCGTAAGATTCGGGTCTGAGCCCGAATTTATAGGCTGAACACCTGAAATATGACGCAGGATTGCCCTGACATCAGCGGCGGTAATTCTGCCGTCTGTTCCCAAGGGCTTGCCGGTACTGTCGAGTTTTTCCACATCGGCATATTTAAATGCATTTCCCGACAGGGGAGGTGCGATATAGCCGGCAACCTTCGCGACAAGTATAGCATCGTCAATATTGACAACACCGTCCATATTCGCGTCGCCGTACTCATACCATTCCTCGGCAGAAGCATTTATAAAAAATGCTGACTGCGGGGCAATAAGAGAAAGAATCAGCAAAACAGTGATAAGAACAAAACATTTTTTCTTCATAAGAATTTTTTCATCCTTTCGTAGGGTCGATATTACTAATCTTATTTATTGTTAAGAGCAGCAATAAAGATACAATTATTAGAATAACACACTTTTGTCAATTTGTAAACATCATTTTTATGGTTTATTACAATTGATTCCGGAAAAGCTTTTAGTTATAATGTATTCAGTCAAAAAAATTTTTTTCGCAACGGTTTGAAAGGAGAAAAAACAATGACCTATTCACATGAAGTACAGCAGATGTGCTGTGTCGCAAAGGGTCCCAATCACGGTCCGGCACCGATACCTGAGGAAGGCAAATGGGTAAAAGCATATGAGATTAAAGACATTTCCGGACTGTCCCACGGTGTGGGCTGGTGCGCTCCCCAGCAGGGCACCTGCAAGCTCACCTTAAACATCAAGGATGGTGTAGTCGAGGAAGCTCTTGTTGAAACAATCGGCTGCTCGGGCATGACTCATTCCGCGGCAATGGCGGCGGAGGCTCTCCCCGGCAAAACTCTTCTTGAGTGCATGAACACAGACCTCGTATGTGACGCTATCAATGTCGCAATGAGAGAAATCTTCCTTCAGTTTGTCTACGGCAGAACTCAGTCCGCTTTTTCCGAGGACGGTCTTCCGATAGGCGCGGGACTTGAGGATCTCGGCAAGGGTCTGCGTTCGCAGGTGGGAACAATGTATTCCACAAAGGACAAGGGCGTGCGCTATCTCGAAATGTCAGAAGGTTATGTTACACGAATGGCTCTTGATAAAAACGATGAGGTAATCGGATACGAGTTTATTTCTCTCGGAAAATTCCTTGAGGATATACGCAAGGGCATGAACGCCGACGAGGCTCTGAAAAAGAACTCCGGCACATACGGCAGATTTGCCGAAGCCGCAAAATATATTTGTCCCAGAGAACAATAACAGGAAACAGATTTCAGGAAACAGGTCTGTCGGTATCGCATTGCGATATTTTAATACGACAGTAAAAAACCTTCAATGAAAGGATATGGTCATATAATGGGAAACGATGTTAAATTTGAAGGCAGGGAAAGAAGACTTGCCGGAATAGAAAAATGCTGTGCCGAATATGGCATAAAAGACCTCGAGGAAGCCCGTGAAATTTGTCTCGCCAAGGGTATTGATGTTGAAAAGGAAGTAAAAAGCGTTCAGCCGATAGCCTTTGAAAATGCCGCGTGGGCATACACCTTAGGTGTTGCTGTTGCTTTAAAAAGCGGTGCGAATAAAGCAAGCGAAGCTGCCGCTGCTATAGGAATCGGTTTGCAGGCATTCTGCATTCCCGGCTCTGTCGCCGACCAGCGCCAGGTAGGTCTCGGTCACGGCAACCTCGGAGCGATGCTGCTTGACGACAACACAAAGTGCTTTGCCTTCCTCGCCGGTCACGAATCCTTTGCCGCTGCTGAGGGCGCTATAGGAATCGCTAGAAGCGCAAACAGGGTTCGCAAAGAGCCTTTGCAAGTCATTCTTAACGGTTTAGGGAAAGACGCCGCTATGATAATTTCCAGAATCAACGGCTTCACATATGTAAAAACACAGTACGATTATTTCACAGGCGAGCTCAAAATTGTCGGTGAAACGGCTTATTCCGACGGTGAGCGCTCGAAGGTTCGCTGCTACGGTGCGGATGATGTAAGCGAAGGTGTCGCAGTTATGCGCCACGAGGGTGTCGACGTTTCTATCACAGGAAATTCGACAAACCCGACCCGCTTCCAGCACCCGGTAGCCGGCACATATAAGAAATGGGCAACCGAAAATAATGTCAAATACTTCTCCGTAGCCTCCGGCGGCGGCACCGGCAGAACCCTTCACCCCGACAATGTCGCGGCAGGACCCGCCTCCTACGGCATGACCGACACCATGGGCAGAATGCACTCCGACGCCCAGTTCGCCGGCTCCTCCTCCGTCCCCGCCCACGTCGAAATGATGGGTCTCATCGGCATGGGCAACAACCCGATGGTAGGAGCGACGGTGGCATGTGCCGTGGCGGTTGAAGAAGCGGCAAGATAACCTAGCTCCTGACGAAACAAGCGTTCGAAGAACGCGCCGTTCAGCATTGCTGCGAGGCGTAAGCCGAAGTCGTCAAGCGACGGTGGCCTGTGCCGTGGCGGTTGAGGAAGCGGCGAGATAACCTAGCTCCTGACGAAACAAGCGTTCGAAGAACGCGCAGTTCAGCTTTGCTGCGAGGCGTAAGCCGAAGTCGTCAAGCGACGGTGGCATGTGCCGTGGCGGTTGAAGAAGCGGCGAGATAACCTAGCTCCTGACGAAACAAGCGTTCGAAGAACGCGCAGTTCATACAAAACACTATTTAAATAGTCGGCATCCTTCACGAGCTTGTCCGGTATGCTATTTCGCATACCGGCTCGTTTGGATTCCTCCTTTTAAATTGAGCTTAGTATTAGCTTTGCTGCAAGGCGTAAGCCGAAGTCGTCAAGCGACGGTGGCATGTGCCGTGGCGGTTGAAGAAGCAAGTAAATAAACCATTTATAAGCACTAATTTTTAGGTTTCCGGTTAATTGTTACCGGAAACCTATTTTAATTTAAAGAAAGTAATAGATTTACCTTTAAACCTTTTGCCTATGAATATACAATAGATTTATTCAATGGTATAATGTTTTGCTGGTCTTTAGGCCACTTATCTTTTATTTCTTGGAGATCATCCAACCGCATATCAACTCTTCCATGTTCAGCTCCTTGATTTTGTGGAAATAATTCCATAAAGTTTTTCGATATTAATTGATTATAAATTATTGAATATTCAACTTCGTGCTGAATGTAGCTTGTTGGAAGCATTTGGTTTCTAATATAACCATTATCATAATCTGGATGCCAGTCGATCTTTTTACCTGTGCTTTTGTTTTGTCTTTGTTTTCCAGGAACAATGCCATTATCCATACTAAACATTTCAATATACCTACGAGGTCCAACTCCAAAAAAAGGTACAAACACAACTTTTCCCCCTTCATCACGTTCGTCCTTAGATACCGAATCACTAAAAAACTCAAATGTTTTACTTTTGGGATATGGTTCAATATAGACAACTGTATTAATGCCTGCAGCAATAATATGCTTTGCACAAACGTGACAAGGAAAAGTTGTACAGTAAAGTTGAGCATCTCTTGTAGATATTCCGTTTCTACCGCATGCAGATAATGCTTCCATTTCCGCATGAACTACACGACCGTATTCAGTTAAGTCCCCAAGTGAAGTCTTTTTTAATGATTTATAAATTTCATCTGGGCAATCAGGCTCTCCAGTAATCGCTTCATAAACATCTTTTGCAATGATGCGAAATTGCTTTTTATTAGAATCTTCTCCTCGCATGTAATCACGTCCTAATGGTTCGTCTTGATATTTACGAATATCTTTATGAAATTCAAGCCAATATTGACCGCCACCTGACTTTGGACATTCATTAGCACCCATAGACAGAATATCATTATTACGACATATTACCGCTCCAATTTGACGCGACATATCTGCGGATCTTAAAGAAGCACAAAAAGCCATAAACATTGCATGTTCTCCGAATGTTGGCGTAGTATGAGGATCCCCGAATATCAAATTTACAATACGTTGAATATTGTTTGTCTTGGCTTCAATACTATCTTCGGAACGAACAAAAAAATCAGACAATTGATAGACATCACTGGTATGTTGTCCAAATTCATCTACTTCACTTTCATCGCGTTTCATTAAGTCTATTGCACTTTTTTCATCCATACGTTTATTAATCAAGTTTTTTCTTCTTGTTGTTTCATCAGCATATACACCGAAAAGGTAAAACCCATTACCATATGTAGCGCGTAAAAGGGACACTTCATTTTTATGTTTAAGCGATTTAATAATATAAGCAGTTTTCACTTTGATATATGGTGCATCTTCAGAAATATCTTTAGAGGCTGGTCGTCGTTTATTTATTTCATTTATTGCAGATAATGCAATCGCACCTGAACCAAATATCGTTCTTAAATGATTTCCAATATCCATCATTCGATGTGTATTCTTATAATATTTGTGCTTTTCTAAATTTATGCTTTGGGGAAGCGCAGAAAAATCATCAAACTCATAATCATGACATTCTTCAGGGACACCTTTTTCAAATGAAGATAACACATCCTCTGCTAAATCAATTGTTTCAGTGCCATACCCAAAACAACGCAACTGCCGTTCCAACATATTAATAACTTCATTTAAATTGGTACCAGTTGCACCGACTAAACCTATAACAATTTCAGAATCCTTATAAGTCATCACATTCAAGAATTTTCACCTCTCTTTACAAATTATGTTCCGCTCGAACCATATCCACCGCTACCACGGTCACTGTCATTCAACACATCAACCTCAACTACATGAACAGTTAGTATTGGTTTAATTACAAGTTGAGCAATTCTCATGCCTGGTGTGACATGAAAACAATCTTGGCCATGATTAATAAGAATAACACCTATTTCGCCTCTGTATCCCTCATCAATGGTTCCAGGAGTGTTTAAAACAGTAATACTATGTTTCAATGCCAACCCGCTTCGAGGACGAACTTGCGCTTCTGTTTGAGGCGGTAGTTCTAACTCTAACCCTGTTTTAATTAGTGCGGTTCTCCCCGGTAATATTACAGTTTCATTTACGGCATATATATCCAAACCGGCATCACCTGTATGGGCATATGTTGGTAACAAGGCATTATTGTCAATTCGTTTTATTTTAAGTATGGTCATTTTTCTTTCCTCCAAAATGGTAATGTTGCAATGATAATAGATGCGATAGTAAGGGGCATCGGTATGAGAGCGGCCCATAATTGAGCAAAATCTCCAGAGGTTGTTGCTGCATTATTTGCCTTAATCACAATTAGGATAGTTGAAATTATAACTACAATTGTTCCAACAAATATTCCGAATGCTTTCCAAAATTTTCTTACCATAACTATTCTATCATTTAGATGTTCGATTTTTTTATATCGCTCTTCCCAATTTGCCAATGTCTCTTTGTGATCATCAATAAATTTTTGAATTTCTGACTCGCCGACGCTTGGCAGTTCGCTAAGTCTTAATGCAGACTTTTCCTTAGAAAACTTAAGCATTTCTCTCACAGTTTCTGTTAGTGAACGTTGTTTTTTACTCTTTTTTGCCGACTTAATTATATTGTACAAAGTATCTAAACGAGCTGGATGGTTGTCGTGTGTAGTGCCTGTAGCTGTATTTAGACGAAAAAAGCATGCTGTAAGAAAAGTAGCATATATCCATTCTCCATCCATAAATCGTGCTATTTCCACACGAATCCTTTTTCTATTCGGATTATTCATAGATATTAATAATTGGCCTTGCCAACAAGGATCAAGAGTAGTAGAAATATGTCCCATTCCTTGTGAAACATAAGTTACTTTTGAATGAAATGTTCCAGCAATATCTCGATTCACCCAAAGACTTTCGTTAGTTAATGCAATTGCGGTATCTCCAGGTTCAAGAAAAAAATAGCGTACATCATTTTTTTCAATTATCTTATAGAATATCTTATGATTTAGCGATACAATAAATGAAGAAAATGAAAAATTAAAACCAGATGGGGTCAATCTTTTATCTTTCTTATTGCTTGGATCAAAGGGTGTTATACACATTTCCCGCTTGCGTATGGCTTCACGAATGTCTACATCAGACATCATTCCTGCTAGAGTCGTCAAACTTTTTCACTACCTTTCTAAATAAATACAATAAAATAGCATACTAATACTATTTTACCTAATGATTAATTATGTTATCACACCAAACCTGAATACTTATTAAAAAACGCTATCAGCTTATCAATAACTCCTTGTTTCTTTGCAGTTCGTCCGCCGCTGGAAAATCTTGAAACAGGTGGGAGTATTTTATCAAAATCGGTGCCTATTGTTTTTATTGCTCCGTCACGGAAAGCGCCTGCAATGAACTTCTGAGTTTCATCGGTTTTTAATTACATTCTACTTTTATGTTGTTTCGTTTAATATAATATTCTTCAGCGCTTCAACAATGAAAACATGCTCACGCTCGAGAATTCTTGCGGCTAATGATTCCGCTGTATCGGTCTTATTTACTGGAATTTTCGTCCTAGCAACAATTTCGCCCTCATCATATTCATTGCTCACTTTATGTACGGTAATTCCTGTCTCTGCCTCACCGGCATTAATTTCCGCCTGATGAATATTTATTCCATACATACCTTTGCCGCCGTATTTCGGCAAGAGTGCCAGGTGAATATTAAATATTCTGTTTTCGTATTTTTTCAGAACATCAGAGCTGATTTTTTTCAAATAACCGGCTAAGAAAATAATTCCAATTTTATGAAAATTAAGGATTTCCATTATTTTTTCATTAACCGCATCCTCATTACCGTATTTTTTTACGCTTATGTGATAATTGCTTATACCTTCTCGTTTTGCTCTTTCCAGTGCTGTTGAGTTTTCATTGTTGCTTATGACCGCCGCGACACAGGCAGACAGTTTACCATCTTTACACGCGTCTATTATAGCTTGTAAATCTGTACCGTTATGAGACGAAAAAATTGCGATATTTATTGTATTACCTCTATAATCTTTTCCCATAAAATCCACCCGCCTCACGATAAAATGAATATCAAACCAGCCCCAGATACTTCTCAAAGAAAGCGCTCAATTTTTCGATAATAACCTGCTTTTTTATTGCTCTGCCGCCACCGAAGCGGGAAACAGGCGGCAGGATTTTATCAATATCGGTGCCGGTGGTTTTCAAAATGCCGTCACGCAGAGCAATATCGATAAACCTCCGCGTCTCCTCCGGCTTGAGATTTTCCTCTGCAATCAGCAGGCTTAAATCCGCTTCCTTTTGCTCGCGGACAAATGCCGTCCAGTCGTCGTCCACCCTTGTTGAGGTGTTTACCCTCGCGAGAAAGCTCTCAATCAGCTCCTTCTTGCTGCGAAGCTCAATACTGGAGCCGATAGCCTTGCCAATAGCTGTGAGAATGCTTTTATCCGTGCAGTTCGATTCATGAAATTTTATGACAAGCATGAGAATATAGTCGATATTCACCTCAACCTGCTTGATCAGCTCAATCTCGAATACAATATCCTCATTGATATTCTCCCTGTCTGTGTCTTTTGTCTTTGTGAAGAGCTGATAAATATCAAGATACATGCTCTGATAATCCTGGAATTCGCGTTCGCTGAGGATTTCGTTGCCCGCGAATTGATCGAAAGCGCTGAGGATATTCTTAAGCCGCAAAATCGCACCGTAAAGACGAATAAATTCCTTTTGCAAAAATTCTCCGGTGATAGGTACACCGGCAGGATATTCACAGAGCAGCGTTTCAATCAGCTCTGTGTAACCCGGTTTATGCTTATCCTTTTCCTCGTAGCCGTTGTAATAATCGTCATATGTTTTTAGAAGCACAATGCCGCCTGCCTCACGGTCGCCGAACAGGGCTATCGCGTCGTCGGTGGCTTTTTTCAGGTCGCGGAAGCAAATAATATTACCGAAGGTCTTGACACTGTTCAGAATGCGGTTTGTGCGCGAAAAAGCCTGAATCAGCCCGTGCTGCTTGAGATTTTTATCCACCCACAGCGTATTGAGCGTTGTCGCATCAAAGCCCGTCAGGAACATATTGACAACTATGAGTATATCAATCTCGCGGTTTTTCACCCTGAGTGAAAGATCCTTGTAATAATTCTGAAATTTGTCCGCCGAGGTGTCGAAATTCACATTGAACATCTCGTTGTAATGAGCAATTGCACTTTCCAGAAATTCGCGCGAGGTCTTGTCCAGCTTATCGTTTTCAAAACCTTCGTCCGGTAGCGCGTCCTCGGGATCGTCCTCATTTTGCGAGAAGCTGAAAATAGTCGCTACCCGCAGCCCTGAGCCGCTCAGTGACAGCTGACGCCTGAACTCCTCATAATACTTCATAGCCATGGGGATAGACGCAGCCGCAAAAATCGAGTTGAAACCGGAGACCCGCCGCCCCTTGAGCGAATAGAAGCTGCCGCGTTGGGTCTTGCGGTCAAAATTTTCGAGGGTATATTTTACAATCTCCTCAACCCGTTCCGGTGCGGACATGGCTTTTTCAATGTCAATGGCGTGAACCTGGGCGTCTGTGATATTCGGGGCCATTTTCACAGTGTTCACATAGTCAATGCGGAAGGGCAGCACATTGCCGTCATTAATAGCGTCCACAATAGTATATGTATGCAGCTTGTCGCCGAAGGCCTGCGGGGTTGTGCGCAGAAAAGGACTGCCGCCGCTTCCGGAATTAAGCGCGAAAATCGGCGTACCTGTAAAGCCAAAAATATGATACTTTTTGAACGCTTTTGTAATAGACTGATGCATCTCACCGAACTGCGAACGGTGGCATTCGTCGAATATAAGAACTATTCGCCGCTCAAAAACCGCATGCCGGCTGTTTTTTGAGATAAACATCCCGAGCTTTTGAATGGTGGTAATTATAATTCTCGCGCCCTCGTCCTCGAGCTGTTTTTTCAGCACGGCGGTTGAGGTGTTGGAGTTCGCCGCGCCCTTTTCAAAGCGGTCGTATTCCTTCATGGTCTGGTAGTCGAGGTCCTTGCGGTCAACGACAAACAGAACCTTGTCAATGTACGGCAGAGCACTCGCGAGCTGAGCCGTTTTGAAGCTGGTCAGGGTTTTGCCGCTGCCTGTTGTGTGCCAGATATACCCGCCGCCCTCCGCGCTGCCGTATTTTTTATAATTTGACGAGACTTCAATGCGCGAAAGAATCCGCTCAGTAGCGGCAATCTGATACGGACGCATGACTAGAAGCAGCTCCTCTGAGGTAAAAACACAGTACCGCGTGAGGATACTGAGAATCGTATGCTTCGCGAAAAAGGTCTTTGTAAAATCGTTCAGGTCGTCTATAACCCTATTTTTGCCGTCCGCCCAGTAGCTTGTGAACTCAAAGCTGTTGCTTGTTTTTCTCGAGCTTTTCCTCTCGCCGCCGCTCATTTCCCTGACATGCTGATTGCGTGTCGTATTGCTGTAGTATTTGGTATGCGTGCCGTTGGATATAACAAAAATCTGCACATATTCAAACAGCCCGCACGCCGCCCAGAAGCTCTCGCGCTGATAGCGTTTAATCTGGTTGAAGGCCTCGCGAATGGCGACGCCGCGCCGCTTCAGCTCGATATGAATGAGCGGAAAGCCGTTGACGAGAACCGTCACATCATAGCGGTTTTCATGTACACCTGCCGTTTCGGTATATTGGTTAATCACCTGCAGGAAGTTATTATGTATATTCTTTTTGTCAAGCAGATAAATGTTTTTCACCGAGCCGTCGTCACGTCTGAGAATCTGAACATGGTCCTCCTGAATGCGGCGGGTTTTTTCGACAATACCGTCGTTCGCCCCAGCGATACACTCCCTGAAAAACCGCTCCCACTCTGAATCAGAGAAGGCAAAGCAGTTTAGAGCCTCAAGCCGCTGCCGCAGATTAGCTATCAGAGCCGATTCATTATTGACACCGATATACTCATACCCGAGCTCACTGAGCCGCCTGAGAAAATCCTGCTCCAGCGCCGCCTCGCTCTGATAAGCGTCGTCACGGCGAGGCTCAGGAATATATTCGGCGACAACGGTGGATTCGTTATCTGTGCTGACGATATTGTAGCTGCTCATTGCTCACACTCCTAGAATTTTGTGGTTTCACTCACGCAGTTCTCTCCTTAAAAGTCAATAGTCTATCGCGGTAATACTCATATTGCTTCCTGCGCGCTTCAATTTCCGCAGGCAAACCGGTTGATATATCGGTGGTCAGCGCATCAAATTTGTCGAGGATTTCGACAATGCGGGCTTGTTCATTTAGTGGCGGGAGGGGGATGGAAAATTTTCGTATATTCTCCATAGTAAGATTTTTCATTGAAGAAGTAGATAAATATTTGTTTATTTGTTTATCAATAAAACTATAGGTTTGAAAATAATAACGCATAAAAATTGGATTAACAAATGTTTCATTGAACCTTATACGAGCGACATTTGGCGCTAAATAATATTTATCATTTTTATCAACAAGCGCAACTTCTCCAATTGTTCCGACATAAGTGAATAGCATATCATTTATATAAAGCTTACTTCTTGATAATTTATTAAAATTACTTCCATCAATATATTTCACATTTGATATATCCAGATACCCATTTTTTACATTAAGACCTCGAAGTGCAATAATATTTCCGTTATCAGAGTATTTAATATGTTCTGTAAATTCAAAACCAGCTAATTTAGTTACATCACTTAATTCACCTAAAAGCCTATATTCAACATCACCACCAAAGCTCAGCAGCTCATTTCGGTAATGCTCATATTGCTTTTTTCTCGCTGTAAGCTCTGCTGTAAGCTCTGCTGTAAGCTCCGCTGTAAGCTCCGTGAAATTGTCCAGTATCCGGACAATTTCCCGCTGCACCGGCAGAGGTGGGAGGGGGATTTGAAATTCCTCTGTTACTGGCAGAGATATTTGTGGTAATGATCCCATGCTAGACGCAGCATCTCTAAAATATAGAGTATTGCTTTTTAAAATATAAAATAAATATTTAACAGTGATTTTGTTCTCAGTTGTATATGCCCACATTTCATTTTTAAATGTAAATGGCTGATCATAATACACAAAATCAATGACACCTCTTGATTGAACCAACACTGCCGGCGTTCGTGTTATATTTGCATTTGGAATATTTTTTTCTTTTGCATTTATTACTGTTTTTCCTCCTGCAAAAACTCTAATTTCACCTTCAGGAGTTTGTATTTCTTTCATTTTGTTTGCAGTTATTGGAGTTCCTTTAAGTCTTTTGAAAACATCTTTTACCCGCTTATACTCCACCCCCTCCGGGCACAGCTCCGCTATCAAACGCTCAAGCTCACTCATAGTCTGTGTCCTCCTGTGTGTGTCGCATTTCATTTTCACGCATTTTTCTCTGTATGCCAGGCAACAAGCCTGTCTGCTCACCCGTAAAATTAAAAAGCATTTCGCTCCCCCTCAATCTCAGAGATAATCGCATCAATCTCCCGCCGCAGCACGTCCTCGCGGGCGACTATCCGTGCGATTTCAGCATTGAGCGCGGCAATGTCCACCGCCTCTCGCTTTTCCTCCTGCGCCATATAGCTCGAGACTGAAAGATTATAATCCTGCCCGGCAACCTCGTCATTCGGCACAAGGCGGGCGAAATAATCCTTGCTTTCACGCTTTATATACGCCTCGAGAATATTAGCTATATTCTCGTCTGTCAGCTTGTTGCTGTTTGTCACCTTCACAAACTCGCGCGAAGCGTCAATAAAAAGCGTGCGGTTATCGCTTTTTGACTTTTTCATCACCATAATACATGTCGCGATAGAGGTGCCGTAAAAAAGGTTGTCCGGCAGTTGAATAACGCAGTCCACATAGTTGTTGTCAATGAGGTATTTGCGGATTTTCTGCTCCGCGCCGCCGCGGTAGAATATGCCGGGGAAGCAGACAATAGCCGCCGTGCCGTTGCTTGCGAGCCACGAAAGCGAATGCATGATAAAGGCGAGGTCAGCCTTGCTTTTCGGCGCGAGAACGCCCGCCGGTGAAAAACGCGGGTCATTGATAAGCAGGGGATTTTCATCGCCGTCCCACTTTATCGAGTAGGGCGGATTCGAGACTATTGCCTCAAAGGGCTCATCGTCCCAGTGCTGCGGCTCAAGCAATGTATCGCCGTGGGCAATGTCAAATTTATCGAAATCAATATCATGCAAAAACATATTGATGCGGCAGAGGTTATAGGTGGTGATATTGATTTCCTGACCGAAAAACCCCTGACGCACATTATCTTTTCCGAGAATTTTCGCGGATTTTAAAAGCAGAGAGCCCGAGCCGCAGGCAGGGTCATAAACCTTATTAACCTCGCTTTTACCGACAAGTGCAAGCCGGGTCAACAGCTCAGATACCTCCTGCGGGGTAAAATATTCCCCGCCGCTCTTGCCCGCGTTTCCGGCATACATACCCATCAAAAACTCATACGCGTCGCCGAAGGCATCGATTGTATTGTTTTTATAATTACCGAGCTTCATATCCGCGACACCGTTGAGAAGCTTGACCAGCCGCTCATTGCGCCGGGCGACAGAGCCGCCGAGCTTGTTGCTGTTCACATCAATATCATCAAACAAGCCCTTAAAATCAACCTCGCTGTCGGTTCCCTGCGCGGACGCTTCAATATTACGGAAAACGCGTTCCAGCGTCTCGTTAAGGTTCTCATCGGCGGCGGCTCCACTGCGAACATTTTCAAAGAGCTCACTGGGCAGCACAAAAAAGCCTTTTGTTTCCACAAGCTCGCCGCGTAACTCCTCAGCTTGAGCATCCGTCAGATTCACGTAGTCAAAGGCGGCATCGCCTGCCTCCCGCTCACCGGCGTTGATATAGGCGCTAATATTCTCAGAAATATATCTATAAAACAACATACCAAGCACATACTGCTTGAAATCCCAGCCGTCAACGCTGCCGCGCAGGTCATTGGCAATATTCCAAATAACGCGGTGCAGCTCGGTGCGTTCCTGTTCCTTTCGGTTGTCAGCCATCAAAAATCCTCCACTTTCGCAAATCAATCTTCTATATTCAAATTTCGCATTCTTCACTTAGGTAATTATTAAAAGCATATCATAAAAAACCACAAAAAGCAACAAAATAATCTGCCGCATTTATAGGGTTAATAAGGGTAAAATAAGCTCCGGAAACAAAATTTACCATTCAACGAAAGGAATGGCTAAAATTGCAGCTTATAAAATTTATCCGGATGTTTATTGTTTCACTTTTTACCGCGGTAGTTCTTTACCCGGTCATTCATGAATCGGGGCATTCAATCGCCGTAATAATGCTTGGCGGCAAATGCCTTGAGTTTAATCTGTTTCCCTTGCCGAGTGTGCTCTGTGACGCTTCAGGAATGAATAATATTTCGCTTATAATAACAGGGCTGGCGGGCTTGCTGCTGCCGTTTCTGCTCTGTCTTATCTTTCGCGGCAACAGCTTTTCACTGTGGTATATGAGCGTTATATTTAAAGGCATAACCGCCTTATCCATGCTAATATCTTTTGCCGTCACGGTAATGAACATGGCAGGGCACGGCGTAGCGAATGATGATATAACAAAGGTTCTTGAGCTTTGGCAGGGCGGAGGAGGGATTTTGCTGTGCGGTGAAGCAGCCGCCGCTGCTGTTATCGTACTGCTTATAGTTAAGGACAAGCCCTTGCAAAGACTTCAATCAGAGTTTGATGCCGGTCTGCCCTCAGGGACAAAAAATACAAGTCCTCAACTGGTCATTCTCCACACCCGCAACCTGCATGAATAATATAGTTGAGCAAATTAATTTAATTCAATTTTTATTATCAGTAGCTAGTATAAATTATTCCGAAACGCCGCAAAAGCATTTCGGAATAATAATCATAATGATTTATCTTATTTATACTGTGAAAGAACAGCATAAGCTTCGGGAACATCGTTCGGGAAATCGTCTGCCCTGCCCTCAATCGAGCATCTCTCGCAGGAAGCAAACTTAAGCGCGTCAAAGAAGGGCTTATAGTCAAAGCCGTCGTCGCGGCGGGGGTATTTTCTCGTTTTGCCGTTTGAAACATGGGAATGAATGACCATTCCGGGCATATTTCTAATGTCCTCCTCGCTGTCGCCGTTGTTGCACATGTGGTAATTGTCGCCAAGCCCTTTGACATTCGGCGCGCCGCTGGCAACCGCGAGCGCAACACCGTCACGCACTGTGAAAATAATGTTTGTTTCGCCGACTGTCAGCGGCTCTATGGCGATATTCACTCCGTATTTCGCGGCTATCGGACCCGCATAATCGCGAAGGAAAACAATGAGCTGCTTGTAAGCTTCGGTAAAAGTGAAGCCCTCGGGGAAGTTTCTTGCTCCGCTTGAGCCGAAAACTACTGATTTTATTCCGATTCTCTGAGCTCTTTCCATGCCTTTTTCGAGATATTCTGTGACCATATCGTAGTCGACATCATTGCCTGTGAGGGGGATGGACTTCGGGAAAAAACAGTTGCAGGCCTCGCAGCTGAAGCCTCTTTTGGTGATATGTGCTATGACCTCGTCAACCTCAGCATCTTCCAGGGAAACGACATCGCCAAAATTTGCCTCAAAATAGTCAAAGCCGTTATCCTGTAAAATATCCTGTTTTTCGAATGCAGTGATACCGCAGCAAGCGCCAAGTTTCATTTCAAATTTCTCCTTTAAGTTTATTATATGTAATACATATTATTACCCTGACAACATGATTCCTCATTAATCTGTTAACCTGCCAGCCTGTATAAGCATTTCTTCCGCATTCCTCAGCTGCAGATCTGTCACCTCGATGCCGCCGATAATCCTCGCGAGCTCCGCGACACGCCCACCGAAATCAAGCTTTTTCACTTTTGTATAGGTTCTGCCGTCCCGTGTTTCTTTTTCAATCAAGATATGGCTCAGGGCATGAGATGCTATCTGCGCGAGGTGAGTGACACAAATCACCTGTCGATGCCTTGCGACTTCTCTGATTTTCAGTGCGATTTTCCCTGCCGCTCTGCCGCTCACACCAGCGTCTATCTCGTCAAAAATCAGCGTACCTATGCTGTCCTTATCGCTGATTACGGTCTTAATAGCGAGCATTATTCGCGAAAGCTCACCGCCTGAGGCTATCTTTACCAAGGGCTTAGGTGTTTCCCCAAGGTTCGGCGAGATTAAAAATTCAATACTGTCAATCCCTGTCGGGTTCATGCCGGTTTCTGCTTGTTTAATGCTGAAAACAATATTCGGTATCTCGAGAAATCGCAGCTCTTCAATTATTTTTTTGCAAAAGACTGACGCGGTCGCGGCTCTGCTTTGTGATAATTTTTTCGCGGCAGCAAAAGCTTTCTCTTTTATTTCGCCATATTTCTTTTTGAGCCGCTCGGCTTTTTCACCCGAAAAATCGATTTCCTCAAGCTCTTTTTTCGCGTTTTCGAGATAATCGAGTATTTCCTGCTCATTACCGCCGTATTTCTTTGTGAGCCGGTAATATAAATCCAGACGCTCCTCAATATAATCAAGGTCAATACCCTCAGTGTCAAATTTCGATAAAAATGAGGCAATTTCATTCGCACATTCGCCTAGGTTTATAAATGCATCGTTCGCCATTTCATAAAGAGAGTCAGTACCCTCGAGGTAATTTCCCGCGTCGGATATAGCTTCGGCGGACTGCAATGCCAAATCCCTCGCACCGGTAAAATCATCGTCACCCTGAATTGCCAAATAGGCATTATTAAGCGCGTTTAATATATTCTGGGCGTTTTCAGCGATATTTTTCGAGTTTGTCAGCTCCTCGATTTCACCCGGGTTAATATCGGCCTTTTCAATTTCAGTTATTTGATAATTAAGCAGGTCAATCCTCTGCGCCTTTGTCTTATCATCCATCGAAAGCCGTTCAATTTCGGCTCGGATTTCATTCATTTTTTCGTATAACAAAATATAGTCTGCCAACAAATTTTCATTTCCGGCAATTTTGTCGATATATTTATAATGATTCTCGCTCGCCATCAAATCCTGAGAATCACTCTGCCCGTGAATGCTGATAAGATGAGTACCAAGGCTTTTCAGCATCGAAACAGTACAGGGTTCGCCGTTTATCTTGCAAACATTTTTTCCGTCGCGAAATAAAGAACGGCTGATAAGCAGCTGCCTGTCCTCTTCGTTTCTAATATCAAGCGCTTCCAGACAGGATACAATTTCATCGGAAATATCGCAAAAAAGCGCGGTAACCTTCGCACTGTCCGCGCCGCTTCTAATAAGCTCCCTCGAGGTTTTTTCGCCGAGAACCGCGTTAATTGAATCGATAATTATCGACTTTCCCGCTCCGGTTTCACCGCTTAAGCAGTTAAAATTATCGGTAAAATCTATTGAAGCCGCTTCAATAACGGCTATGTTTTCGATTTTTAAATTACTCAGCATTTAAAATCTACTACCCTTACTTGTCGTGTTTAATTTCCCAAAGATTTATTGAATCAAGACTTGCGGAAAAACTAAAAAACCTTGCCGCAGAGCGGCTTACAGAATTTTTTATTTGATACAAAAATCACGATTTCTCAAGGATTTTTTCAATTGCGTCCTTTGTCGCGACTGCCGCGTTTTCAGTCCGGCACAAAACAAAAACAGTGTCGTCACCCGCGAGAGTCCCGACAATATCAGCCCAGTTCATCGAGTCTATTGCCGCGCAAGCCGCCTGAGCCGTGCCCTCATGGCATTTAATCAGGCAGATATTCCCTGCCCAGTCCGCAAAAATCGCTGACTGTGTAAAAATCGCATGGTACTTTTCATTTTTTTCCTCAGGTACAGCTTGGCTCAGGGAGTATTTATATGTTCCGTTCGCGGCCGGTCGCTTAAGCAATCCCAATTCCTTGATGTCCCGCGAAACAGTCGCCTGCGTGACAGAAACACCGCTTTCTTGCAATTTTTCCAGCAGCTCTTCCTGGGTTGTTATAGTAAATCGATCAATCAGTTTAAGAATAAGGTTTTGTCGGGTTTTTCTCACCGTCAGTGCTCCCTTCAGTTTTGGTTTTTATGCTGTTAGGGTGCCATACATTAATTATTCGCTATTAATTTCTGAAAAGCTTCGAGTAGAGAACCTCCCAGAAGGTGTCGTTTTTCAGCTTAATAAAATCAACGGTTCTTTGCGCCTTTGTTATTTCAAGTCGTGAATTTTTTTTGATTTTAATACATTTTTCGCCGTCGCAGGACAGAAGAACCCTGTTATTTAAGTCCTCGCTCAGACTCACCGATAATTTACTTTCGGCATTAAAAATCAAGGGACGCGACATTAAGGAATGACTCGAGACAGGAGTGAGCAGAATACAGTCAAGTGTCGGGTCAACAACAGTGCCGCCCGCAGAGAGCGAGTATGCAGTCGAGCCTGTCGGAGTCGAGAAAACCAAGCCATCCGCGCGGTATTCGTTGACCAAATTACCGTTGCATTGCACCCGCAGCTTCGCCATCGCGGCTTCAGGCGCTCTTGATAGCACAGCGTCATTAAGGCAAAAGGTTTCATAGACCTTCTTGTCTTTTTCAAACAATTCCGCTCGCAGCAGCATTCTTTTTTCAATGGAAAAATCCCTGCTGCAGAGCCTTTCCAGCAGTTCGAGCTCGTTTTTTTCTGCACCCGCCATAAAAGCGAGATAGCCGGTATTAATACCGAGTATCGGTTTATTATATCGGGCTGCCTTTTTCGAGGCATGCAGTACCGAGCCGTCGCCACCGATTGCAAGACAATAGTCGCAGGAGGAAAAAAGCTCGTCTTCTTCGAGAAAAACAGCCTTTTCGCAAAACGCGAATTTTTCCCGCAGATAGAGCGAAAAAAGGCTGACAGCCGACAGCTCCTCCAATCTTCTATAAATTGCGACAGCTGTCTCAAAGGAGTCAGGTTTATTTAAATTTGGAATAATCGCAATTCTCAGCCTTAATCACTGTCCTTTAAACATGGGCTTCCTCAACGGTTTTTACCGCGTCAACAATATAATTTTCCGGTAAAACCTTATCGCTTTTCAAGAGGTAAATTAAATATTCAATGTTGCCGTCACCACCGGGAATCGGGGAAAAATCCAGTGCGCGAACACGGAAACCCACATCATTTGAATGTCTTATAATTCTTTTCAGAATATCTATATGCACTTTTTTATCTCTTACAATGCCGTTTTTTCCGATATTTTCCCTGCCTGCCTCAAACTGCGGCTTAATCAGGCATACACAAGCGCTTTCAGCTTTCAAAACATTATATACTATACCGAGAATTTTTTCAAGTGAAATGAAAGAAACATCGACTGCCGCGAAATCGATTTCATCCCCCAAGCTCTCTTTTTCAAAATACCGAAAATTTACGCCCTCAATCGATATGACTCTGTTATCGCTTTGCAAGCTCCCGGCGAGCTGAGAATGCCCCACATCAACCGCATAAACCTTATTCGCGCCGTTTTGCAGCATACAATCCGTAAAGCCGCCTGTTGAGGCGCCGATGTCGATACAAACAAGATTCCCAAGATTTATATCAAAAACCTTCAGAGCCTTTTTCAGCTTATATCCGCCGCGGCTGACAAATTCCATTTTCGAAAGAATTTCAATTTCTTCAGCACCTGTCATACCGCGTCCTGGCTTTGTTTCCACCAATGAATCAACTTTAACATTACCCTCTATAACTGCTTTGCGGGCCTTTTCACGTGAATCAAAAACACCCTGCTCAAAAAGAAAAACATCGAGCCGTTTTTTCTCTTTATACAAAATAATCAACCTCGTTATTCAGAAGTCCGTAACATGCCTGACAAATTAAGCTTATCCCGGAATTAACACTCAAGTGCTTCAGCAGAATCATTTTTGCATGAATCAACGCGGGAGATATATTCAATCATCCCTTCCGTATCAAGGCAGTATTCATGCAGTAAAGCTTCAATGGAGGCATGATGAACAAAGCAGTCCTCAACAGCTTTGAGGTAAAATGAGCCTTTATAATTATTCTCACAAAGCATTTCCAGGAAGGTCTCGCCGATGCCGCCGCTTTTTTCGCCTTCCTCAAAAAAGAAAATCTCCCTCATATGTAAAACACTTCTAACTGCGGCAATATCTAGTGGTTTTATCCTGTTCAATTTAAGCACAAGGACTTCTTTCATCTGCTTTTTGAGATGCGCAGCCGCTTCGCAGGCGAATGAAAACAGTCTGCCGTAGCAAACAATAACCTGCCTAGCCTTCGCCGAGCCGTAAAGCTGAAATGACCCGAAATTAGGCATATAATCCCCCGGCAAGGGCAATTCCCTGCCGCGGTAATACCTGACCGCGACAACACCGCTGTCCTTATAAAAAGCCTTATAAAACGAATTGCGCATTTCCGCATAGGTTGAGGGTGAATATACAGTTATTTCGGGAATAGTATTCATAAAAGGCACGTCGAGAAGCCCATGATGCATTTCTCCGTCGTCGCCGACAAAGCCTGCGCGGTCGATGCCTATTATGATTTTTTGCCCCTGCAGCGCTCCGTCATGAACTAGCTGATCGTATGCCCTTTGCAAAAACGCGGAATAAACCGCGAAAACCGGCACCATTCCGCCCTTCGAAAGACCGAGGGCAAAAGTGACTGCGTGCTGCTCAGCTATTCCTACGTCAAAAAATCTTTCGGGATACCGTTTGGCGAAATCGGAGAGCCCTGTGCCAACAGTCATAGCCGCACTTATTGCGCAGACACGCCTGTCCTTCGCCGCGACCTCGCAAAGATATACGCCGAATTCATTCGAAAAGTTAGTTCCCGAGCTTTTCGGCTCGCCCGTGTCAATGTCAAATTTTGAGACACCGTGAAAAACAGTCGGATTGTTTTCGGCATACTCATAGCCCTTGCCCTTGACGGTTTTTATGTTCAATAGTATCGGATAATTCGCTTCTTTTGCACCTTGTAGCGCGTCGCAAAGCTTTTCAATATTATGACCGTCAATAGGTCCCATATATCTGAAGCCGAATTCCTCAAAAAAGGTGCTTTTATAAACAAGATTCTTTACATTTGTTTTTAAACGGTAGATGCCTTTAGAAATTCTCCTGCCGATGAGGGGGATTCTATTGATAGTTTTTTCGGTTCTTTGCTTAAATCTGAAATAAGCCGGGCGGGATTTTATGACCGCGAAATACTCCGCGAGCCTGCCGACATTCGGCGAAATGGACATCTCATTATTGTTGAGAATCACAATGAGTCTAGTGTTGGAATCCTTGACATTGTTCATCGCTTCATAAATCATGCCGCCGGTAAAAGCGCCGTCGCCGATGACGGCAATGGCGTAATGCTTGTCGCCGCGTATATGATTTGCGGCGGCTATTCCGAGCGCTGAGGAGAGCGCGGTGCTCGAATGCCCTCCGGCGAAAATATCATGCTCGCTCTCGCTGGGACGCGGAAATCCGGAAATGCCCTTCTCGCTGCGAAGAGTCTGAAATGACTCGAATCTGCCGGTGAGCAATTTGTGAACATATGCCTGGTGCCCCACATCAAAAATAATTTTATCGTGAGGCGAATTAAAGCATTTATGCAAAGCAATTGTCAGCTCCACAACCCCGAGATTCGGTGCGAGATGCCCGCCTGTCTGCGAAACTGTATCAATGAGCATCGCGCGGATTTCACCGGCGAGCAGCTCAAGGTCTTCATCGCTTAATTTTTTTATATCAGCGGGGCTTTTTATATTACTTAAGTGCTTATATTTTTCGGTATTAAGGTCAGACAAAATATGCACCCCATTATTAGATAGTAGATGGTAGATATTAGATAGTAGATAGTGGTCTCGAATTAAAAGACAGCTGTTTTTAGTAATTTGCTCGCGAATGATTTTAAGCATCAATTTTCCCTATTCAATAGCTTTACAGTCAGATAGCGTAAAAATTCAGTGTCGCCGCGGAAGGTATAGAGTGCGCTGAGGGCTTTATCTGTATACATTTCCACTTGTTTTACGGCTTTTTCCATTCCGAACATTGAAAGATAGGTGGATTTATTTTTTTCCTCATCACTGCCTGTCGGCTTTCCGAGCTTCTCAGGGGTCGAGGTCACGTCAAGAATATCATCAACAAGCTGAAAGGCCAGCCCGAGGTTATCGGCAAATTCTCCGGCTGCAGCAATTTCCTCGCCCGAAGCGTCCGCGGCTATACAGCCAAGCTCACATGCCGCCCTAATGAGTGCGCAGGTCTTGAGCAAATCCAGCTCACATATTTCCTCTGCGGTAATTTGCCTTCCCTCGCTGTATAAGTCAAGATACTGACCGCCAATCATTCCGCAAACACCTGAATACTCAGCAAGCTTTCTGCATGCCTTAACCGCGGCTTCCGCGGAAACACCGTTTTTTTCACACGAAAGAATCGAAAACGCATGTGTCAGCAGAGCGTCGCCGCTCAGAAGCGCGTTTGCCTCGCCGAATTTTATATGAGAGGAGGGCTTGCCGCGGCGCATATCATCGTCATCCATGCAGGGTAAATCGTCATGAATAAGCGAGTAAGTGTGAATATATTCAACCGCGCAGGCAAAGCCCAGCGCAAGCATAGGTTCTGCGCCGCAAAGCTTGCAAAACTCCAGCGTCAGAACGGGTCTCACGCGCTTCCCGCCAGCTTCCAGAGAATACCGCATAGCCTCACAGATATAGCTGAACTTCCTGTCTGTTATCGGCAAATAATCGATAAGCGCTTTTTCTATAGCGGCAATATAATCATTCAAATAAAGTTCATGCTCAGCATTTGTCATGGTTTTATTATTCCTTTTCTGATTTTTCCAATTCACTCAGCTCAATAACTTTCTGCTCAGCCTTATTCAGGCTTTCGTAACAAAAAGAAGTCAGCTTCGTGCCCTCCTCATAAAGCTTCAACGAATCCTCCAGTGATGCCTCGCCACTCTCGAGAAGATGCACAATCTCCTCAAGCCTGATTATCGCGGCTTCATATGTCATTTTTTTCATAATATTTGTCAGCCTTTCATTAAGCTAACGTGGGCTTGGCTTGCCAAGCCCACAACCCAAGTCTTGTTTTTTGTTGAGCTTTCAGCCCACTAAAGTACTAATCGATTTTATTTCGCTCACAAAAGAGCCGTCCGCAAGCCTTGTTTCAGTCGTTTCGCCGATTTTCAAGTCTTTAATGCTTGAAACAGTCCTACCCTCAAGCATAGTGAAGGAATAGCCGCGCAGCAATACGCCCAGCGGATTGAGAACCTCCAGCTTTGAGGAAGCAAGCTTAACACGGTTGTAATCGGATTTCAAGAGTGTAATAAAATATTCTAGCATAGCTTTACTTAAAAAATCAATAGTCTGCTTTTGAGAATCAATAAAAAATCCGGGGCTTTTGAGGTATTTACTGCTTGAAATAAGCTTCAGCCGCGATTTTTCCTCAGAGAGCCGGAAACTCATTCCCCTCTCAAGTGTATGCCTGAGACGTGAGAGCGTTTGCAGCAATTCCCCGCTGTCCTGAACACATAGCTCGGCGGCTGCGGAGGGGGTCGGTGCGCGTAAATCAGCTGCAAAATCACAAATAGTGAAGTCAGTTTCATGCCCTACAGCCGATATTACCGGGATTTTCGACGCGGCAATTTCCCGCGCTAAATTTTCGTCATTGAATGCCCATAAATCCTCAGCCGAGCCGCCGCCCCTGCCAATGATAATCACATCGCAGCAGCGCAGCGCGTTCATTTTTTTGAGCGAAGCCGTTAGCTGCTCCGGCGCACCGTCACCTTGAACCGTTACGGGCGAAAAAATAATTTTCACAGAAGGATTCCGCCTGCCAATTATACTGAAAATATCCTTGACCGCCGCGCCGGTTGGGGAGGTGATAACACCGACTGCGGAAGGATAAAGCGGGATAGGTTTCTTTTTTCTTTCGTCAAAAATCCCTTCCTTAAGCAGCTTTTCCTTAAGCTGCTCAAAGGCTATCGCGAGCGCACCCGCGCCGTCCGGTTGCAACTCTTCGGCATATATCTGATACACCCCGTCGCGTTCATAAACGCCTACCCTGCCAAATACAATCACACTCATCCCATTTTCGGGCGAAAACCTGAGCCTTGCAGCGCTTGTTTTAAACATAACAGCTTTAATTATCGAAGAATTATCTTTTAGAGAAAAATAAAGATGTCCGGTCTTGTAGTGATTCGTGAAATTAGAAATTTCACCTCTGACAATTATGTGATTCAGACGCATATCAGCGTCAAGTATATTTTTGATATAGAAATTTAATTGTGACACACTCAGTATAGCTTTTTCAAAATTATTCATATTATTTATCCTTATTCAGGCTTCTCATATGCTTAATATATCCAAGAATTGCCGTCCCGGCAGCATTGTCGCATGAAAATTCGCTGCGGGCAAAAACCGCGCCGAATTCATCGGTAAAGCTTTTGCTTATAATCGAATTAGACATGACACCTCCGCTGAAAACCAGCGGCAAGCTTCCGTGTTTTTCCAGAACCGCATAAACCATTTGTCTGAGGGTTTCGCTGATGTAATCGATGCAGAAGCGCGCGATTTCCTGCGGCATACTTCCTTCAAGAATCATCTTTTTCGCGAGATTCTCAAGCCCTGAAAGACAGCAGCTGCCGTCCTTCAGTTTAATTTTCGGCGCAAAACTTTTACCGCTAGAGCATGCCATCTCATCAAGCTTTTTTCCGCAGGGAAAATCAAGCCCGAGAGCGACACCAACGCGGTCTATCGCCTGTCCGGCATTCAGGTCAAGTGTGCACGCTGCAATTTCCGTGGAGATTATTCTTTCGCTGTCAGGACTCACAAATAGAGCCTCCGTAGTTCCGCCAGAGACATGAAAGGCAATAAAGGGTTCATCGATTAATGATAAATTGCCTGCGGAAAACAGCGCCGCTGCAATATGTCCGGCTTGATGCGAATTGCGGTAAAGGCTGCAGCCTTTCGCGGCGGCAATGGCTCGCGCAGCGCACTCACCGGCTAAAAAACAGGGCATATATGAGCCCACCTCATCACGAGGTTTGTCGGAATATGAGACTGCCGTCAGCTCAAGCTCTAGTGTTTCGGAAAATAGCTTTTCGAGAAGACCCGGCAAAGCCGCTGTATGCTGAAAAAGAGCTTCATTCTGTCGCAGACCAAGCTCTCCCGGCTTGACTCTCAAAAGCTCGCGAAGGTTGATAATTCTGTTTTCTGAAGGAATAAAAGCCGCCACTGAGGTTGTATAATTGCTTGTGTCGATCCCCAAAAACATCTCCATTCAACCTCTTCCCATCCCACATCAAACTCATCGTCTGCTGACTGCACGAATCAACCGCATATCACCTGCGTCATTATTCTCATCCGTAATTTTATTAAACCCACGATAACTCCACACTGCCCTGCCGATTCCGAGAGATAGCAAAACCTCGGCAACATCCTCGTGCCAGCGAATATTGCTCTCTATGTCAGCCTTCAGAAACACGCCATATTCGCCGCAATAGAGCACACTGTCATGAGCCTTCAGGAATTCTGCAGCAGGAGACAGAAAATCCTTAATATATTCGATACTCGCAATTTCATGCTTTTGCAAGAGCTCCGGAATGCCGTTTTTATAGTATTCGAGGTGCTTTTTTGCCTCAAGCGGATACAAAACCTCCGCAAGGTAATCCTTGTTTTCCGCCACCCACGGCGCTTTTTGGTGAGTAAAGAGGAAGGGCTCATACATATGAAAGGTATAAACGAGGTTTTCACCCTGCTCGAACTGCAGATTTTTCAGCTCATTCACAGAATTATACCAATTACTCCCGATGATAATTTTGCGACAGGGATTTATTTCATGAATCGCCTTCACCGCTCTTTTCCAAAGCGAGTTCCACGCGTCGGAATCCTTCCAGACAAGCTCGTTGAGCAGCTCAAAAATCAAGCCGCTGCCTTCATTTATATATCTTTTCGCGAAATATCTCCAAATATTCAGATATCTCTCCTGAACCTCAGCCCGTGTAAAAAGTGTTTTTTCGCCGTCACTCAAACCAAAGAAAAATCCTGGAGCGTGATGCAAATCAAGAATCATATTCAACCCGTTTTTTTTGCACCATAAAAGACAGTTGTCGATATAGCTAAGCCCCTCTTCCAGAAAAACACCGGGATTTTCATCCTTTTCAAAGATAAAATAATCCACCGGCACCCTCACATGGTCCATTCCCCATGAAGCCATCCGCGAGATGTCCGGCTCGGTTATATAAGTGTCAAAATGCTCTTTGCCCTGAGAGCCGTATTGTGAAATCCAGTGACCGAGATTCGCTCCCGCCATATATCCCTTGAGCTTTTTCAAATGTCGCTCCGCCTTTCTTTTAAGCATTAATCACTTTTTATGAGCGTAAAAAAGTACCCAGAAGTCCGTTTATAAACGAAGCATCCTCCTGTGAGGTGTATTTTTTCGCAAGCTCGACAGCCTCGTTTATCGAAACGCTGCAGGGAATATCGTCAAAAAACTTGATTTCGCACAGCGCCAGACGCAGTATGGCAAGCGCGACCTTCGAAATTCTTTCGATTCTCCAATTTTTTGTGTTTCCCGAAATAACTTCATCGATTTCAGCGATATTTTCATATGCCGTATCTGCAAGCTTCACAGCAAAATCATCCGGCAAATGAGACCCGGAGACATTCGCGTTAGCGACTATCTCCTCAAAGCTCAAATCCGGATGAAATATTTTTTCAAAAACTAAAATAAAAGCCTGCTCCCTGGATTCTCTTCTGGTCATGATTTATTTGTCCGTCCTTTTCAAATTCATACTGACTATATTATAGCATATATTCTGAAAAACACAAACAATAAATCAGAAAAACAGTTTTATTTTGCGCCGATTATCGTAATATTATCTGACTTTATGCCCGAATTGCCCAGTACAATGTCTTTTATTTGCAGTATGACATTATCGCTAAGAACTTTGTTATCTACCACAACATCGATTTTGTCCTCGTTAATAACCGCGACGCATTCGCTTCCGGTTTTAGCCGTCACTAATGCTTCAATGTCCGCCTCCTGCTTAATGCTCTTTGAAAAGCTCTCGAGTGACTTATTCGCCGCTGAAACCATCTCGACAGATTCAACCGAGGTGACCATATTCTTTATTGTAGCTATAGCCTCGTCATGGGCAGCGTCCCTGTTCAGCTTAACAGTGGCGAAATACTCCTTTATCGACTTACTGCCCTGCGAGTCAACAAACTGCGCGTCTCCGAGCCTGCCGGAGGTAGCTTCTGCGGCGACAGTCACATCTTCCTCAGATTCTGCGCCGTCAATCGCATCGGGCTTTGTGTAATACCAGTTGATGAAAACCGCCGCGCCAAGCGCGACAACAAGGAACGCGAGTATCAATTGTCTTTTTCCAATAATTCTGCTCATATTCGAAACCTTCCATTTCTACAATTTCTTTGTCTTAATTCTATTTAGTGATATGCACCTGAGACGCGCCTATGCTCAGAGCTGCGCATAAAATATCGGTGATTTCTTTTCTCAGCAGCGGTGAATCGCCGCCGTCACAGACAATCCCGACACCCCTGACGCGGGGAGTGACAATTTTTAAAAGCATACCTCCTTTAGCGCTCAGCTTGTCATTATCAATAACAATATATGTGTCGTTTTCTTCAATAATTCGGCTTTCGGGAGAAATATTTTCGCTTTTTTCACTGTCCTTTGCATAAACATATTCCTCGAAGCATTCGATAGTCAGAAGCACCTTGACATTTCCCGCGCCGTTGACGCTTGAAATGAGATCAACAATTTTTTTTTCAAGCTCACTCTGATAATCCTTAAATTCCGTGTTATAATTAACTGCTTCTTCACCTCCCGAATTTCCGCCGTTTTCAGCAGGCTTATTACCAAAATCCATGAACTCCGAGAGCAGAATAACAAGCATTGCAGCACAGCTTGCAATTACTAGAAGGATTATTTTTTTATCCTTGGAATTAAGTTTATTTTTAATTTTCAACATTAAACCGTCCATTTTTATTTTCTCCTATAAAAATATCGGCGTGATACCGGTCTCTTTTTGTATTATTTCAATAATTTTTTCTCTGTCGATAGCGCTTTGCCGCTCAGGTTTGATTTTTATCGATTTCAAATTCAAGCTGCCGTCAGTGATAAATTCCGCTTCGACATTTATATCTAAACCACTCTGCCCCTGTTCTTTAAGAAGCGTTGTAAGCGTTTCCTCTAGGAAGGTCTTATAATTCTCCAGCGCGGTATCCTTGATGTCCTGCGACCTATCTCCAATTTCGCCTTCAGATTCTTCAATAGAGATACCAAAATCCTCAAGCTGCACGCTGCGCAGGTTAATCAAGGGGCTTATTACCACAGAAAGAAGGAAAATCGAGACTACAGTACGCATCGGCTTTTCGAGCTGCCCCTTAGGCATTAAAAAACAAATGAGTGCTGTGGAAAATGAGCAGACACAAATGCCAAGCGCCCATGAGCGGATACTATCCATTCCATATCTCCTTATTTCACAACCAAATTTTTAATTCTAAATCTATTGTTTTATAATTTTTTTTATCTTTCTGCTATTTGCTCAAGCTTAAAATAAGTCCTGTCGAAATTATAAAAATAAACGCCGAAAAAATCAGAATCACAGCAAGGATTACAATAGCAGCCGAAAAACTTTCAAGCATATCTGCGATTTTTTCGCTCCCGAGCAGTGAGCAGAAAAAAGACGCACAGAAAAGCACAAAACGCCACAGTACGATTTCAATTAGTGAGGGCAAAACAATCAACACCAAAACGATTATACCCACAACGCCGACCACACTCGACAAAAGTGTCAGGCTGCCAGTCAGCGATGACAGCGCCTCACCCACCGAGCCGCCGATTACCGGAATAAAGGTTGAGAGTGCGAATTTTGTACCCTTCATGGCGAGGGTATCCGCCGCGTCGGCGAGAAAGCCTTTTATTGTCAGAAGTCCGACAAACAGGGTGATTATCAGACTGAGTGCGACGGTGACGAATTTTTTCAAAACAGCGCCTATTTGCTTTGTTTTCAATAGCGGATTGAAAGCGCCGGCGACCGACAGAGAAAGGTTTACACCCGCGAGAGGAGTCAGAAAGCTCGATGAAAAAGCTGAGATTATCTCCGCGGCTGAAAAGGTCAATGAGTTGAATCCGAGTGCCAGCAAAGGATTGCCCGAGACGGTAATTATGCCTGCCATGACAGGGATAAGAAGCTTTGAGAAGCCCGCAAGCATTCTTATCGCGCTGACTGCATTCGAGACACAGGTGATTATCTGAGGCATTAAAATTACTGCGAAAAAAATCAGATAAAAGGTGCCAAACTGACCTGAGAGCTTGCTGTCACTGTCAATAAAGCAGTCAATAAGCGAAATAAAAATCAAAACGGCGAACAGCACAAAAACAAATCTGAGGATTTCACCTGCCTTGCCTGTCAGAAGCTCGATAATCAGCGCAACGACCCTTTTTGGAGACAAATTCAAAAGACTGTCGAGAGTAAGGCTGTCCACTCCGAGCTTTGAGAGCAGCTCTTTTGTTTCATCGTCAAGCGAGCCGAACAGCTCAAGAGCTCCCGAGGACTTAAAAAAATCATCATATATTTTATTAACGCCATCCTCCTCCATAGCCGCAGCGGAGGGGACAAAAAAAGCGCAGAAGCTTATAATGACAACACCCAGAACCAAAAACAATTTTAAACATTTCATTATTTTATCAATCCTATTGTCATCTGTAAAACCGCGCGGAGCATTGGCAGGCACATAACGAGTATCACCGCTCTCGCGGCCAGCTCAACTTTTGCCGCGATAGCGTTCTGCCCTGAATCCTTCAGCATATCCGATGAAAACTGAGAGATTATCGCTATCCCGAGGGCTTTCAGGAGCAGGATAAAAAAATCCTTGTCGAGACCGCTCAGGTCAAATATTTCCTGCGAAAAATCCAGTACAGATTTTAGTTCGGGCAGCAGAAAAATAAAAATTATCAAAGCTGCCGCTATCTCAACAATGATAACATATTCGCTTTTATGCTCTTTTACAATTAAATAAACCACCGACGCGGCAATGGCAAAAGCGCAAACTTCCAGCATATTTTTTCTTCCTTATACCATTCTCTATTTAATACATTAAACACGCATTGCTAAAAGCTAAATAATGATTTCAGGTATGTAAAAAAATCCTTAATATTCGGCAGAAGCATCATGAAACCAACCAGCAGCCCCGCTATAGTCACAAAAATTGTGTATTCTTCCTTTTTAAGGTGCTGCAACACCGTGTTCACGACTGCGGCAATCAATCCGACAGCTGCAATTTTAAACAAAAAATCAATGTCCATAATTATAATTATTCCTTTAATAAATAATAATAGTTATCGCGAGCCCGCACAGAAAGCCCATCATTTTATATATTCCCGAGTATCTCGCGGCGAAATCCCTTGCCTCAGCGAGCCTTTCGCTTATCATTGCTTCGTAAAGACTGCACAGCGAAATCGAATGCTCTGTGTCGCCTGAACCTATTTCCCTGAAAAACGCCGAAATACATGACAAATCCGTATCCTTGAGTGATGAAAATACTCCAGTATTTTCTATATTCGAAATTATTACCGACTGCGACAGCTCATCTTTTCCATCAGCCTTTTTATTCAGGAAAAACGGAAGAGTATCACTTTTTTCTTTTGCGAAATGTGCCGATATATCGCTGAAATTATCAGCGGCGAACTTAATTCTGTTTTTCAGATAAATCAGGAACAGCCTTATTTTTTCAAGCTCCGCTGCTCTTGAGGACGCTCTTTTTGACAAAAGCAGGCCTATAAGCGTTGATGAAATCAAAATTATTGCCGCCGCCGCCATCTTCAACATAAACATCCTCCAGCTTCTTTATTTCGTCAATCTCGCAAGGCTTTTCGCTTGTTTTCAGCATCACAAGATACTCAAAAGTACCGCTTCTCAGCAGTCTCTTAATCTGAGGTCTTGACAGCACCTCACGCATACTCCCGCCGTGGACGGACAGCGCGAACTTCACGCCGGAATTTATTCCCTGCTCAACAGCCGCGACCTCCTCAAGCGAGCCTATTTCATCACAGATAATATACTGAGGCGACATAGTCCTTACCGCCTGAATAACAGCCTGCGACTTCGGAAAACCCGAGAGAACATCACAGCTGATACCCACGTCATTGCCACCGCTGCCCGCACCGGCAAGCTCCTGCCTTTCGTCAACAAGCACTAGCTTATAATAGCTGCCGCTGCCCGCGAGCTGTCTTGAAAGGTCACGCAGCATAGTAGTTTTCCCGGAGGCGGGAGGACCGGCGAGTATTAAGTTTTTAAGACCGCCGGCAAAGACCTCTCTCATCAGCGTGTCAGCCGCGCCGATATGCTCACGGGCGATTCTTATATTAATTGAGCTAATATTTTTCATGCTCTTTACATTGTCGTTTTCATATACAGCAGTGCCGCAAAGCCCAGCTCTGTAACCGTTCCCGAAGGTGACAAAGCCCTTTGCGATGCAGTCCTGAAAGGCATATAGTGAAAAATTGCAAAGGCGGTTGAGAGTTCCGCTTATGTCGCTTTCATCGGCTATTATTGCTTTTTCGGCGCTGAGATAAGACACCCTGCCCTTCCCAAGAACAAAGCATGCGCCGTAAAGCCCGGACAAAACAAGCGCTTTCCCGAGCCTGAGACGTATTTCCTGCGTTTCATTCATTATTTTTTCCGGAACCGAGCTGAGAACCTCTTTTAATCTCGGTGAAACAGGCTCCAGCGCGTCTATAAATCTTTTCGTTTCGTTCGCCATATGTATCACTTTCCGTTCTTTTGTACTTCTGTTACTAATTTCTATGAGTCCTTGTCCGCTCTTAGAACGAAAAAAAAGGAAAAACTCCGGTCTGACTGTCCGGAGTTTTTCCTTTGTGGGAAATTTATGAAAAAGAAAAAGAGGAAATATGAAAAAAGATTTCAAAAAATAAGATGATTGCTTCTGTACTTCATGGCTTCATTATAATCGTTAAAAATGAAGATAAATGGTTATTCATATGATGATTGAGTGAAACTTTTATGAATTTTTAGACGCTAGATGCTAGATGCTAGACGCTGGATGTTGGTCGCGAGTTAAAATGCAGTAAACTTTTTAAATACTGCTCGCGAATGATTGTAAAAATGTATCATTTGAACCAATTTAAAGCATGTAAATTATCAAGTCGGGTTATGCGGCAATTTTTATTTTGCTGACAGCTGCATTTATTATAATCACCGCGAGCATAATGACCCAATAAGTATAATAGCTGAATCGCGACCTTCATCTAGTATCCAGTATCTTTGGTTGCGAGTTAAAAGCAGTAAACTTTTTAAATACTGCTCGCGAATGATTGTAAAAATGTATCATTTAAACCAAATTAAAGCATGTAAATTATCAAGTCGGGTTATGCGGCAATTTTTATTTTGCTGACTGCAGCATTTATTATAATCACCGCGAGCATTATGACCCAATAAGTATAATAGCTGAATCGCGACCTTCATCTAGTGTCCAGCATCTTTGGTTGCGAGTTAAAATGCAGTAAACTTTTTAAATACTGCTCGCGAATGATTGTAAAAATGTATCATTTAAACCAAATTAAAGCATGTAAATTATCAAGTCGGGTTATGCGGCAATTTTTATTTCGCTGACTGCAGCATTTATTATAATCACCGCGAGCATAATAACCCAATAAGTATAATAGCTGAATCGCGACCTTCATCTAGTGTCCAGCATCTAGTGTCCAGCATCTAGTGTCCAGCATCTAGTACATTCATCTCAAACCAAAAGGTGCTGCCACGGCCGAGCATGCTCTCAATGCCATACCGTGCGCCGTGCATATCAAGGCACTGCTTGACTATCGAAAGCCCGAGACCTGTTCCCATGACCGCGCGCTTATGTGTTTCCTTCGACTTATAATACCGCTCCCAGATGGTATTTTTCAGCTCGTCCGGTATACCCTCACCCGTATCGGTGACGGTAAAAGCAATCTTTCCCGCGTTTTGCTTGAGCCTTATGACTACCCTTTTATCCTCGCCCGTATAATTAACCGCGTTCGTAATAAGGTTAAAAAACACTCGGCGAATATACTGCTCGCTGCCGCTTATATAAACATCGTCATCTATATCCGTTTCGAAAATATAGCCTTCCTTCTCAGCTATTGCCTGAAAGCTCATCATCGTATCCTTAAGTGTCTGAGAGACATTCAGCTCAGTCTTGACAGGCTCAACATTATTTGACTGCAGCTTTGACAGCTCAAGAATTTCGTTTACCAAATTTGAGAGCCAGTCAGCCTCCTTTATTATCATTTCGCTGTGAGCGGTTCGTTTTTCAGGGTTTTCACCTGAGACATCGTGAATCATTTCCGCATAGAATTTAATGATGGTCAGCGGCGTTTTCAGGTCATGTGAGACGTTGGCGATGAATTCCTTCCGGTAAGAGTCCAGCTTTGAGAGCTCGCCTGTAGCGTAATTCAGGGTGGAAGAAAGCTTTTCGATTTCTGTAAAATCCTCAATATTAAAACGCGTTTCAAGGTCGCCCGCTGCTAGCTTTTCGGCGGATTTCGTCAAATCTATAATCGGCTTGGACATACGTTTTGACAAAATCTGAGCCATAAAGAGTGAAAGCAGGAAAATAATCAAAGTAATGAGCCAGAACTGGGTTCTCAGCACAGAGACTGTCGAGTCAATCGGCGGAATTGAGGCAACGATATACAGGTAATTTGTCGCGCCCGCCGGACTTGTAATACGCTGTATATAGCCTATTTGGGACATATTACTGCGTCCTTCCTCAACGACAAAATGCGCCGAATGCTCCCCGCTTTCTATAAATGCTGCGATATTCTGAAAATATTCAACAACACCCTGCGAAAAAATCTCCCCGAAGCCGTTTGAGCCTATCATCTTCCCCTTTTCATCGAAATATATAATACGCAAATTGTAATTTCTCGCGTATTCACTCAAAGCCAGCCTGAAATCAGCTGACTGATATTTCGAGGCGACAATTTTCCCAATACTTTCAATTTCATTCACCTTCATCTTTGTATAGAAGGTGTTGAGAAAAATAAACTGCAAAAACCACATGACGACAAGGATTATAAGGGAAAAGCTCATCAGAAATTTCCAGTTTTTATATTTCAGACCTCTTTTGTCAATATTGAAAAAGCGTCTTTTTTTATTTTGGGCAAATGTTTTTTCGGTTTTATGCTTCAAAGCGATACCCAACTCCTCTTAAGGTAACAATATAGTCCTTATAATCCCCGAGGTTCATTCTCAGTGTTTTAATATGAGTGTCAACCGTTCTGTCATCACCGTAAAAATCGTAGCCCCATATTGAGGTCAGCAGCTTTTCACGGCTGAGGGCTATGTTTCTGTTTTTAACAAAATAGAACAGTAAATCGTATTCCTTCGGGGTCAGCTCGGCTTTTTTTCCGTCAACAAGAACCGTTCTCGCCGTTATATCCACCTCAAGGCCGCCGAATTTATATACCTCATTCTGCTGCGTCGCGGCGGCTGTTGAACGGTTTTCATTCCTCGAGATAATCACAGCAATTCGTGCCATGACCTCCTTTGAGGAAAAGGGTTTGGTCACATAGTCATCAATTCCCAGCTCAAAGCCGAAGAGCTTGTCATACTCCTCACTCCTGGCGGAAAGCATCAGAACGGGAATATTTTTTATTTTTTTTATTTCCTTGCATGCGGTGAAGCCATCAAGCCTCGGCATCATGACATCCATAATAATAACATCAAAATCCTGCTCGCGGCAGATACTGACGGCTTCCATGCCGTCCTTCGCCTCAACGACCTCATACCCCATAAACTCCGCGTATTCTTTCAGACCGGTGCGAATGGCATCCTCATCGTCAACAACCAAAATTCTGTTCATAAATAAAACCTCACTATCTTTATAACAAATAAAGCTTATCAACTTCGTGTGATAATTTAATGATTGGCGTGTGATATTATGTAAAAAACTTGAGAAATAATGCATAGAGGAAGGATAATTAATGGAAAAATTAAGGATTGAGGAATACAGAAGCGCTGTCGATAAACCCATTGTTATCGCGCTGCTGAAAAAGGAAGAAATGTATCTTAATATATTTCTTGAAATGATTGAAAATTATAATGATGAGGACAGAAGAGGTACAATTTTCCTTGCCGTTTTCGCGGGGAAAATAGCCGGTGTATTGCTGATGAATGTCCTTGGCAGCGGTAGGGCTGTCGAGACAGTTATTTTTATAAAGGAAGAATACAGAAACAAAAGAATCGGCACCTCATTATTGCAGCTTTCAGATTTATTTAATGAAAAAGACCTGAATATCAACCGCTCATATTTCGGCTGGAAGGAAGGCACCGGGGAGCCGGGCGGCTTCCTGCTTAAAAACGGCTACTCAAAATATACAACAATAATTGAGATGGAGCGTGGAAACGAAATTCTCGAAACAGGCGATATCGAAGTCCGGCAGTACCGCGACAGCGATTATGAGGCTTGGGACGATCTGTCGGAAATGGCTTACTATAAAATGAGAGAGCGCGCGGGCGTTTTCCCGCCGTATTTCTATATGTCAAATGAGAGGGAAAAACAGGAATTTCTAGAAACCAAAAATGACCGATATGTAATGCTTGAAAACGGTGAAATTATCGGCGTGGGCTATATAAAGGGTAACGAGCTGAATCAGGTTGTAATCAGAAACGACAAGCAATCCCTCGGTTACGGCAGAAAATTCACAAGTCTTTTAATAAATGAAATCATCTCCCGCGGAAATGATAGCGTCACACTGTCTGTAAACGAAGGGAATTTCGCGCTTGAGCTGTTCGAATCCCTCGGCTTTAAAGAAAAGAAGAAACTGGTTTATTTCCAGAAGTTTTTTCCCCACGACGCGCATTTCAAAAAGCCGCTGAAGCTAGTTATTTAACCAGACCTTTCAATCTTTCACAAAAATCCTTCTGCTCAATGCTGCCCTTATCAATGCAAGCTATATCCATCTCACTCATTCGTTTTATGAGGCTGGGATTATTCACGGCGGTCGATGTAACAATCACCGCCTTTGCGTTATTTCCCCCGAAACGCTCAGAAAGATATTTTATCTCAAAAAGGTGAGACGGCTCAAGAACACCTGTCTTGCAGGAAATAAAAATCGGCGTTATACCCTTCATGAGAATAACATCAATCTCATTAACAGGGTCACTTTCCTCCCCCTTTTCCTCAATCCAGTCTATAACCGCGCTTATCATCAGCTCGTCAAAAAGCTTTGTTTTATAAGCGCACAAAAGAGTGTAATACTCAAGCCATGCGCCCTTATCCTTGCATATGCGTTTTACGAGGTCATTTTTAAATTCAAAATCAATTTCGCTTTCATCGCTTCCGCCATGCCTGATAATCAACCCTTCATTAACCATTCGGTTAAAAATCCCCATATCGAGGCTCGACGAAAAGCCGCTGTTCCTCAGATTTAACGCGGAGGTATATCGCAGCTGAGCGTCATTGTCAAAAAAGTCCCTGTTTTTCGAGACAGTCTGCATATATCCAGCGAATGCAGGCCAACGTCCCAGTGCGCTTTTCGCGATACTGATAATTTTATTCAAGTCGTCGATCGTTTCAAAATCGGAAAATTTCACCGGTTTTCTCATACTTCGTCTTATTGCGACGCCCGACATATGGAGCAGCTTATCAATACCAATCGAGCAAAAATTGAAGTCCGGAAAATTGTCGCAATTTACAAGACCGATAAAAATCATTTTTCTCAAATCAATATAATAACACGGTATATTATTATCATTGCAAAATGACAAAGCCCCGAAAAGCATCAGCTCGCGTCCGCCGCTGAGGTCAAAACTCAGGTCATTATATTTTTCCCGCAAGCCTTCGCAAACTTTTATTACGGAAGTGATACTGTCCGCGCTGACTTCAAAAAAACCGGCAAGCTTCGTTTCGGGACAGTATTTTTTTAAGAAACGTTCAATTTCGACCTTGTTAAATTTATCGCCAAAGGCTTCGCTGTCATAAATATAAATAAGACGCTCCGGCTTCAGCACAACAGTCGAGTAAAAATTTTTTATGACCGATTTATCAAAAATTTCAACAAGTGTCATTATATCCACTCCTTAATAATTAAGCAATCCTGATAATTATGACTTATTATTACCACTTTGGTTTAATATAAAGCCGAACACAGAAATTGTGTCCGGCTTAACTCTTATTTAATAATCATCCGAATTCGGAGGTTGTCGGCTCCGTAGGTCTGGCGGTAGTCGGGGCATTTGTCGTGGTTGACGCCCGGGTAGTGGTTGAAGCTCTGGTTGTGGTTGAATCCCTTGTTGTTGTGCTTCTTGTAGTTGAGTTTCTTGTAGTGGTAGCGCCGCGCGTTGTCGAGGAATTTGCTCTGGTTGTTGTTTCAGGAACGGTCGTCCCGGGTTTGGTTGTAGAGTCCGGCACTGTTGTTCTCGGCACGGTTGTGCTTGCCACGGTTGTCGTTGCCGCTGCGGTGCTTTCGGATGTTGAATTGTTTTCCTGAGAACCCGGACCTTTTAGCTGGAAAAACAATAACACGAGCGCAGCCGCCAAAATCAGCACAAGAACACCAATCACTATGGGCATTATACTCTTTTTTTCTCCCGTGGCAGGAGCAGTGTCCTCATCCTCCATATATGTACCTATTTCGGGACTTCCGGCAGGCTCCTCAAGTCTGCTGACACTAACAGGAGGTACAGCGGCAGCCAGCTCGGGTATGACATCAACAAGAATAACAGTAATATCGGTTTCGCTGCCCGCGGCAATAGCCGCACGGACAATCTGCTGTGAGGATTGCTTGACATTGGAGTTTTCGCCCAATATGTCCATAATCTGGCTGTCGGAAAGATAGTCATAAATACCGGCGGAGCAAAGCAAGAAAGTGTTTGGAGCGGTAATATTATTTACACTGTAAAAATAAGGCGTGGCATAATCAATCGTATGCGAGTCAAGCGGCGCGGTTATTGTTTCAATGGAGTTTTCGGAATATCTGAAGCACTTGCCGCTGCCAAGACCTGAAATAACAACATTGTTATCATATGCATAAAGAAGGTTGACAATAATATCATCATAATCATTCGCGAGAATTGAGACATCCTTCCTCGCGCTGTCAAAATAGCGGTTAATCGCATTGGCGTAATCGTCCCCGGACATTTTAATGTCATCGATAGCCGCTGAGAGGGCCTTCATAGCCGTAGTCGCCGAACGCGACTCTGTTCGTCCTGAGCAAACTCCCAGCACAAAGGTATTATTCAGATTCCCGAACCCCTTATAGCCCTTATCGGCATCGGCAGGTGTTAAAATTCTGCCGTTAAGGTTAAAGTTTTCACCGTTAAGATATTTTTTTTCGCCGGCTTTGGTAATCGCCACAGCCTCGGCTCTGAGCTTATACATCAATGCATTTCCCCTCTGTTTCGTCAATATATTTTATGATTTATTTTATTCAATCCATGATTATCCATCATTCTATCATTTTCCATTTGATTCGTCAACAGATATTACGAATATGTAATAAGTTTTAACATATTTTTTATATTTCTTATATTATTTCAAAAAAGATAGAACTTGACAAAACAGCTGTAAAAATTTAAAATATAACTATAAGAAAAGCAGAATAGAAAGGATAATCAGGTAGATGAAGAAAAGAATTTTTTATGCGATTACTTCGCTGCTGGCGGTTATTGTACTTATTGTGACATCACCGCCTATAATTAGTATGCGCATACCGAAGGATATTGAGTTTGAGTATAATGATACTTTCAGTATTGTCAGAGATATGAAAATCGGCTGGAATCTCGGGAATTCGCTCGAAGCAGGTACACTTTCGCGCGAGGGCGAGCAAATAAAGACGCTCGAAACCCAGACCGCGTGGGGGAATCCCCTTACAACTCAAGCTATGATTGACGCTGTCAAGGCGAAGGGCTTCAAAACTGTACGAATCCCTATCACATGGAATAATCATTTCGGCGGCGCTCCCGAATATACTATTGACGGCGAATGGCTCACGCGCGTTCGCGAGGTGGTTGACTACGCCTACAACAGCGGTCTTTATGTAATCATTAACATGCATCACGACGATTATAGCTGGCTTATCCCGAACCTTGACAACGAGAAAAATGTCACTGATATTTTTACAAAGCTCTGGAAACAAATCGGTGTTGAGTTTATGAACTACGGCGAAAAGCTGCTTTTTGAATCAATCAATGAACCGCGAGTTGTCGGAAGTCTTTTTGAGTGGGCGGGCGGCACGAGAAATGACAGAGAAGTCGTCAACAGGCTCAATAAGGCTTTTGTTGAGACAATCCGCGCCATGGGAGGCAATAACTCCGAGCGTTTTCTGATTATCCCGACCTATGCCGCATCAAAGGATTATGTCGCGCTCAAGGGCATCGAAATTCCCAATGACGAGCGTATTATTGTTGCGATTCATTCTTATTTTCCGCGGGATTTCGCAACCGACCGCAATATGAAGAAAACCAACTTCGGCAATGACAGCGACATAAATGACGTGGAGGAATTATTCGCGTCAATTTACCACTTAATAGTGTCAAAAGGAACTCCGGTGATAATGGACGAATTCGGCGCAATATTCAAGCAGAATGACAGCGACAGGGCTGCATTTGCAAAGTGCTTTGTCGAGACCGCCGCGAAATACAGCATCACCTGCTGCTGGTGGGACAACGGCGCGGTGACAGGAGAAGAAACAAAGGATTTATACGGTCTGTTTGACAGAAATACCCTCAGCTGGGCGCATGAGGCAGTCGCGGACGCATTAATTTCAGCGGCGAGATAATGTTTTGAGAAAGTGAAAGCTTAAAAAAAAGGCGTTACGAAAAGTCGTAACGCCTGATTTTCAGGATTCAGTTATAAATTAGACAATCTAAATTATGCTTCTAATTCCTTTTTCTTAGCAAAGCATTCGCTGCAAAGGACTTCACGGTCATCGCGGGGCTTAAACGGAACTTTTGCTTCGCCGCCACATGAAGAACATGTGGTAACAAACAGCTCACGCTCGCCTCTCTGAGCATTTTTGCGCGAATCACGGCAGTTTTTGCAACGCTGAGGAAGGTTCTCAAAGCCCTTTTCAGCATAGAACTCTTGCTCGCCGGCGGTGAAAGTGAATTCCTGTCCGCACTCTTTGCAGATTAATGTTTTGTCTTCGTACATGATTTTTACCTCGCTTGAATTTTTGATTTGCCTCGGGACGGAATTGCACCGCCATCTTTGATTACAACGCTCTTCTTTGAGCTACACGGGCTGATATATTTAATAGGCAAGCGCTGCCGCTTTAAAACGCGGCAAAACACTATCCTGTTAAACACGGAAGGAATCCGCTGACTTAAATCTTCCTCAGCTTACGTCGCACTCTTTGTAAAGCGTTATCAACAGATTTTGCTGTGGAATCAAGTTTCTTTGCAATCTCTTCGTAACTGCAACCGGCAAGGTAAAGATAGATTACACGTTTTTCCATAACGGAAAGTTTACCGATTAGAGAGACCTTTAGTGAATCAAGCTCGTCCATTTCGATGACGATGTCCACCGGGTCATGAAGATTGTCAATTATATTATCGTCAAGCTCGCCTGAATTGTTGAGCGGCATTTGCCTGGGGCTCAGAGAAAACCTGACAAAAGAAATAATCCTGTTTGAGATGCATACCGCGGCATATGTTTTAAATGAAGCCTCCGCGGCGCTCTTGTAGGTGTGGACGGCACTCAGGAGACCGAGCATACCCTCCTGCACAAGGTCGTCAAATTCGACGCCTTCGGCACGGTATCGCAGAGCAATGGCACGCACCAGCGGGGAAAATCTTGACAAAAGAACCGAAACTGCCTTTTCGGCGTCCTCATTAATACTTTTGTTAAGCGAAGCCAAAAGCTGTTCATCCGATAATTTGCCGAAATTCGCATATTGGTGCCGGCTCATCACAGTTCCCCCAGTTGCTTACACAGGAGTATGATATAACATATGATTTCATTTGTCAAGAAAAAATTTAAAAAAAGTTAATTTTCTTTAAATATTTTGCAGTAATGGGGCAAATTTAGTGATTTTAATGGATATGATCCAAGAAAAGAACCTGAATCGCAATTAGAATGACGCTGAGCGCCATAAGTCCGGCAAGCACGAAAGCCAGAATTTTCACCATTTTCCTGTTCATAATTCTCCTTCGGTATGTAAAACCGCACAGGCCGGTAATTTTCAAGCTCCGGCGGTTTTAGTTTCTGCAAGATTAATCTCCACTCATTATACTCATGTTTAAAGCATTTTGCAAGAAAAAGTTTAAATTATTTTAATTATCATTTTTTAAAATTCTCTCATCTAATTTATACTTCCTGCCCTTGTTTTCGCCGACAGGAGTTAATATGTTTAATTTTACGAATTTATTTAAATATTTTTTTGTGCTTTCCGCTCCTTTACTTGTTATTTCCTGCGCTCTGCTGTTATCAATAATTTCATATTTAAGCAAATACTTTATAATTGGCTTCAAAACGTCCTTTTCCGTTGATGATAGTTTTTCGGTAATTATATCGGTAAGTATATCGGTAAGCTCAATATCTTCCATTGCATCAAGAGTTTCGTTTATCGCATTAAGCATAAACTGAATAAACTTGTTTGGCGAACTATCCCTTCGTGATTCTTCAAGAGCATTATAATAATCCTGTTGATACTTATATACAATTGTTTCAATCGGGATAAATTCAAATATACTTTTCCATTTGCTTAAAATTGTTGTTTGCCATAATCTGCCTATACGTCCGTTGCCGTCTTCAAACGGGTGAATTGTTTCAATTTCGAAATGAACAATTGCGCTTAAAATTAAAGGGTGTGTTTGTGATGATTTTGCCCATTTAAACAATTCATCTATTAACGCGTAAACAAATTGCGGTCTTGCACCCAAATGGATAACTCTGCCGTCCTCAAGAACCCCAACATCACCATCTCTAAATCTTCCGGCTGATTTTAAGATAGATTCGGTAATATAATAATGTGCCTTTAAAAACGATTTTATATTGTATGGTTCATAATCAGAAATTTTTTCATATGCGTTAAATGTATTTTTTACTTCCTTTATTTCGTCTGCTTTACCTATTACAATTTTACCGTTAATAACATCGGTAACCTGCTTTAAAGACAAAGTATTATTTTCGATAGCTGTTGTTGATTTTATTGTTTTAATACGATTTTGTTTTCTTAGATGCAGGTTGTTTTCTATTTTTTCATTTTCCTCTAATTTAATAACTTTTTCTGTTATTTCCGCAATTAAATTAACCATTTCGTCATTAAATATAAAGGGTAATATATTCATCTGCATCACTGCCTTTCTGTGTTTATAACAATTATTCAAAAGAAGCCATTTAATTCTGTCATAGGTTAAAAATGTTTATTTTAAGTATTTCATTTTTCGCGGAGTATTGTGTTTTTCCCACCATGCATACGCAGCCTGCATCTGACGATTCACTTCATCAGCAATTACTAAAAATAATTCATCACTGAATTTTTGAACTAAAACCTCTCCATCTTTTGGAGTATACGATACCGCACGCTTTTCGCTCACAGCTTCATAAAAATCTATTTTTCTGAATATACCTGCTTTGATTTTTGAATGATAAACATCAGAATAATAAAACCATCCGTCGAATAAACCTTTTAACCTAAATCTATTACTAGTGTCGAAAACACTGATTTCATCAAAAGCCTTAAAATCTCCCGTATAAAAGTTTTTCAACTCCATATTCTGCTCATTGGGAAATATTGTCGAAATTTCAACAGTAAAAGAATTACCATACTTATTCGTCTGAAAAGCTAAAAGTTCAATTTTGTCGTCATATATTTTTTTATAGTGAGGGAATGTTCCTTTAAAACCTTTATTCAATAGATTAGGGACAACCTTTTCTTTTAATGTATTCATCATTATTTCTCTGCGTGTCAAAATCAATTCCCCTTAAATAAAATTATATTATATATGATCCGCCGAAAAATTATATGAAACCTATTGAGCTATTTAATAATAACACAATTATAAGTAAAAGTCTACAATTAGTGATAGCAGCTATGCTAAAGTTTCTTTTATAAAAAATTAGATTATTTTTGATATTTCTTGACAATATTTGCTTTTTAAAGTAAAATAGCTTAAACAAATGTTCAAGTAAGGGTATGATAATTAGTGTTTTCAAAGGTTTACAGCGTCGGTCTTTTCGGCATGAACTCTTATATGATAGAAATTGAAACATATATAACCGGCGGAAAATTTATTTTTAATATCGTCGGTCTGCCCGACACGGCTGTGAAGGAAGCGAAGGACAGGGTCTTTGCCGCTGTCAGAACCAGCGGTTATGACTTTCCTTTTTCGCATATTACTGTCAATATGGCGCCTGCTGACATAAGAAAAGAAGGCGCAATTTACGACCTGCCTGTCTTTATCTCCCTCCTTCTCTCCTCCGGTCAGCTCAAAAGCGAGGTAAGCGATTCGGCTTTTATCGGCGAGCTGTCACTTGAAGGGAAAACCCGCGGCGGTAATGGCGTATTGCCAATGGTTATAGAAGCAAAGCAACAGGGTATAAAAAAGATATATATTCCCCGCGAGAATTCGGCGGAGGCTTCGGTTGTCGAGGGTATAAGCATTTTTCCTGTAGACAGCGTGCTGCAGCTTCTCTCTCATCTCGAGCAAAAGGAGTTAATCGAGCCGCTCGGAAAAGCTGAATTCAAAGATGACGACGCTTTTGTTTTCCAGCCGGATTTTTCCGATGTAAAGGGGCAATATCAAGCGAAACGCGCGCTTGAGGTAGCCGCCGCCGGAGGGCACAACTGCCTGATGATAGGTCCTCCCGGCTCCGGCAAAAGCATGCTCGCGAAAAGAATTCCGTCCATTCTGCCCGACATGACCTTTGAGGAATCCATAGACACCACAAAAGTTTATTCCATTGCCGGCGCATTGCCCTCAGGCGTTTCGCTCATACGCACCCGCCCCTTCCGCGCCCCTCATCACACAGTTTCACCCGCCGGGCTTTCCGGCGGCGGTGCGATACCGCACCCGGGGGAAATAACTCTGGCGAACAACGGCGTGCTCTTCCTAGATGAGCTGCCCGAGTTTGCCCGCACCTCAATGGAGGTTATGCGCCAGCCTATAGAGGACGGTAAAATCACAATTTCCCGCGCCTCCGGCTCTGTATCCTACCCCTGCTCCATGATGCTCGTGGCGGCGATGAATCCCTGTCCCTGCGGTTATTTTTCTCATCAGTCAAAAAAATGCACCTGCTCGCCGCTTACAGTGCAAAAATACCTCTCGAAAATTTCCGGTCCGCTGCTCGACAGGCTTGACATACATATAGAGGTTCCTCAGGTGGATTTTGAACAGCTAAACGACAAAACCAAGGGCGAAAGCTCCGCCGAGATAAAAAAACGCGTTAATGCAGCGAGGGCACGCCAGAATGAGCGTTTTCGCGGTCTACCCTTCCATTTCAATGCCAAGATGGACTCGACGACAACTAAAAAATTCTGCTCTCTGAGCGATAACGCCGTGAAAATTCTGAAAATGTCCTTCGAGAAGCTCGATATGTCGGCAAGAGCATATGATAAAATTCTCAAGCTGTCGCTGACAATTGCCGACCTTGAGGGCAGCGATATTATTGACACAAAGCACGTTACTGAGGCGATTCAATACAGAAGCCTTGACAGAAAATTCTGGAATCGTAATCAGTGAATGATTTTTCGGCATTAAACACTTGTTTAAAAAAAAAATTGCTTTTACTTTTTGTTTATGTATGGTATAATGTTGAATACAAAATAAAAAGGGAAACGGAATTATGCTTATAACAAAAAAAGCAGCCGCTAAAATTAATATTCTGCTCGATATAACCTCGGTTCTTGACAACGGTTATCATGCGATTTACTCTATTATGCAGTCCGTCAGCCTGTATGATACTGTCAGTGTTGAGCACTGTAATAATTCAAAAATTGTTTTATCCTGCTCTAATCCTGCTATACCCTGCGACGAGAAAAACACCGCGCATAAAGCAGCTGGAATGTTTTTCGAGCATTGCGGTATAAATAATTCAGGGATCAGTATACATATCGATAAAAAAATACCGGCTCAAGGCGGTCTCGCGGGCGGAAGCGCGGACGCGGCAGGGGTTCTCGCGGCGATGAACGAGCTATTTGAAACAGGTCTGAGCGCCGAAGAGCTATGCCGAATCGGCGTAAAAATAGGTGCCGATGTACCCTTTTGTCTCACCGGCGGAACAACGCTCTCCCAAAATATCGGCGATGTGCTGACCTCACTGCCGCCGCTTCCCGATTGCAATATTCTTCTTGTCAAGCCTCACACAAATGTCTCGACTCTTGAAGCGTATCAAGCCTTTGACAAAAAGGATTGGATTCGCCACCCGAACAGGGATTATGCTCTCAAGGCTGCTGTCGAGCGCAATTTATCAGCTTTATGCAGATATTCTTCCAATGTTTTCGAGCAGGTGATTGAAATCCCCGAAAGGGTTGAAATCAAAGCAATCATGCGCTCCTTTGATGCGATTTACACCTTCATGACCGGCAGCGGCTCGGTTATCTGCGGAATTTTTACCGATGAGGGGAAAGCCCTCGCCTGTGAGTCGCTTCTCTCGCAAGCTTACGATGAGGTTTTTTTAACTGTTCCCATACAAAACGGTATATCAGATTGACTTCTTTAATTTTTATTGAATAATTTTTCCAAAGACCGCCAATTATCTTGTTAACAAATCTGAAACAAGAAAGGCCGGTCAAGAAAAATGACTAAAAAAGAAAACATAATTGCATTTCTCCAAAAATTCCGCGCTCAGGAAATCGCCGCGATAGTCGGTGTTTTCACCTTTGCTCTCTTGAGTATATTCAGCTTTGCCGCCAAATGCGGCAATATCCGAACCGAGGTTCTGCGGCTGCATGTAATCGCCAACTCTGATACCGAAGCAGACCAGAATCTCAAGCTGCAGATTAGGGATCGCCTTCTCACCGAGGGTGCGGACATTTTTAACGGCAGTGTTACTGCTGACGAAGCCCGCGATAAAATCCTTCCCGAAAAAGAGCGTCTCGAAGCTGCTGCAACAGAGGTCGCAAGGGAAAACGGTTATGATTACGACATTAAACTAAACGTAACCGAAGAGTATTTCGATACCCGTGTCTATGAAAATTTTACACTTCCAGCAGGTAAATATAATGCCGTAAAAGTAATAATTGGCAGCGGTGAGGGTAAAAACTGGTGGTGCGTGATGTTCCCGCCGCTGTGCCTGCCCGCCGCTGAGGAAAAAGCAGAAACTGCTGAAGCCGACATAAACATGGTTTTCAGCAGCTCTGAAACCAAATTGGTCGAATCCTCGCCAAAATTCGAAATTCGTTTTAAAATAGTTGAATTATATGAAAAATTCATTGATAATATAAAAAAGGAATGATTGTTGATATGACAAAAATAATTGCCCATCGCGGTGCGCAGAAGGTCGCCCCACAGAACACAATCCCCGCTTTCAAAATCGCACGAGAAATGGGAGCGCACGGCTTTGAAAACGACGTCCACTTTACAGCGGACGGCTACATAGTGGTTCACCACAATTATTCGATTGAAAAAACCTCAAACGGCGAGGGTCTCATTTTGGAAATGACGCTGGAGGAGCTTCGTAAATACGATTTTGGCTCTTATTTTTCAGACAAATTCGCCGGCACAAAAATCCCGACGCTTGAGGAATTTTTTGAAGTGTCTAAAGGTCTCGAGGTCATAAATGTCGAAATAAAAACACCTCTTGATAAAAACTATAAAATTGCCGGCGCGGTAATAGATATGGCAAAAAAATACGGAGTTTTCGATGAGCTTATCATATCTAGCTTTGACGAAAATGTACTGCTAGAGGCTCACAGCTATGACCCGGTCTGCAAAACCGGCTTCCTTTATGACCCCAAGAGCACACGCTTTATTGACGAGGTCGAGAAGGATCCTATTGCCTATGCGAAAAAGCTTCACGCTGCAGCAATCCATCCTGTTTTTCTGATGATTGACGAGGAGCTGATAAAGAACGCGCACGCAAACGGCATACAGGTCAACGCTTGGACGGTAAACATCGAGGATACCATTGATATGCTTATCGACATGGAAATTGACGGAATCATCACAGATGTTCCGGACATTGCTCTGCAACGCCTTAAATTGAAAAAAGGAAATTAATACATAATGACTGCAGTTGAAAACAGACATTACAAGGCTCTCGAGCTACATAAAATACTTGAGATGCTCAGCAGCTATGCCACTTGCGCCGACGCGCGCGAGGCTGCTGTAAATATAATGCCGCAAACGAAACTTTTTGAAGCGCAGGCGCTAATAAATCAAACCGAAAACGCTTATCTTCTACTCGCGAGATACGGCAGCCCCTCCTTCGGCAGCTTAAAAAATGTTGACAATGCTCTGGCGCGGGCAGGCGCGGGCAGCGTACTGAGCATGCGTGAGCTTCTCGACATAGCCGAGGATTTGCGCGTTATCCGCTCCCTGAGCGAATGGCGGGCAAACCAATCCACTGAAAGCGGACCGCTGGATGTTTTTTTTGGCGCGTTAATGCCGAATAAGTATCTTGAAGAGCTCATTACCTCCTCAGTTCTTAATGAAGAGGAGCTCGCGGATACGGCATCGCCGACTTTATATGATATAAGAAGAAAAATCCGGCAGCAATCCTCGAATGTCCGTGCTCAGCTTGATAAGCTGACGCGTTCCGCGACATATCAGAAATACCTTCAGGATGCGATTATCACCCAGAGAAACGGACGCTTTGTCGTACCGGTCAAGTCGGAATACCGCAGTGAGATTCCGGGACTTGTGCACGATACCTCCGCAAGCGGCGCGACAGTTTTTATCGAGCCCATAGGGGTTGTCGAGGCGAACAACGAAATACGTGTTTTACAGTCACATGAAAGGGACGAAATTGAGCGCATTCTTGCGAGCCTTTCGAATGAGTGCGGCATTGACTGCGAAAACATCAAGTCCGGTTATGAATGCGCCGTTGAGTTAAACCTCATTTTCGCAAAAGGTCATCTCGCGTATAAAATGAAAGCCTCGCTGCCTCTTTTGAACAGCGAAGGCATTATAGAGCTGCGCCGCGCGCGGCATCCACTTCTGAATCAGGACAAGGTCGTGCCGACTGATATATCCCTCGGCAGAGATTTTGACTCGCTTGTGATAACAGGTCCCAATACCGGCGGAAAAACCGTTTCGATAAAGACTATAGGACTGCTGACTCTAATGGCAATGTGCGGGCTGATGATACCTGCGGCGGATGAGAGCCGCATATGCGTATTTGAACAGGTTTTCGCCGACATCGGTGATGAGCAGAGCATAGAGCAATCTCTCTCAACCTTTTCGTCTCATATGGTGAATATAATAGATATTCTGAAGCATTCGAACCCGAGAACCCTTGTGCTTATTGATGAGCTGGGCGCTGGAACCGACCCTGTCGAGGGTGCCGCTCTTGCTATGGCAATACTCGAGCGGCTGAAAATCGACGGCTGCAAGGTCGCCGCGACAACGCATTATTCGGAGCTTAAGGCCTATGCTCTTCAGTCAAACAGGGTTGAAAACGGCTGCTGTGAGTTTGATGTGGCTACACTCTCCCCAACCTACAGGCTGCTCATAGGCATTCCCGGGCGCTCAAATGCCTTCGCCATTACCGAAAGGCTCGGAATGGACAGCTTGCTTGTTGAACGCGCAAAGGAATTCATCTCCGGTGAAAGCATCAGATTTGAGGATGTCGTAGATTCACTCGAGCAAAGCCGCACAGATATGGAAAAGGAAAAAATACAAGCAGAGAAACTCAGGCAGGAAGCGGACAGTTATAAGCAAAAAGCCGCCGAAGCTTTCTCTAAGGCGGAAGCGCAGAGCCGCAGGGAATACGAAAACGCCGAGGGAGAAGCGAAACGTATTCTTGATAAAGCGCGACGAGAAGCAGACGCTTTAATGGCGGAGATTGAAAACCTCAGACGCGAAAAAAATAAATCAAATGACCCCGCCGAGCTTGCGAAGCGCGCCCGTGAGGAATTGAAGACACGGCTCAAGCAGCTTGACGATGCGGCAAGTCCTGTTATAAAAACCATGATTTTCGACGAAAACTATGTTCTTCCCCGCCCTCTCAAAATCGGTGACCGCGTTTTGATTGCCGACATAGCGAAGGAGGCTGAGGTCTTGTCGCTGCCGGACAGAAACAACAATCTCGAGGTGAACACTGGTTCGTTTAAAATTCGGGTGAAGCTGGATAACTTAAGGCTGATTGAGAAGGAAAAAACGAAGCCCGAAAAAAAGGTTAATCCTGTACGCACAACTGCCGAGAGCCGCGCGACAAAAGAAATCAGCACCAGATGCGACCTCAGGGGAATGAATGCCGATGAGGGCATAATGGAGCTTGAGAAATTTATCGATGAAACGCTGATGTCGGGAATCGACGAGTTTACAGTAATCCACGGCAAGGGGACAGGCGTTTTGCGCAATGCTGTGCAAATCTTCCTCAGAAAGCACAAGCATGTAAAATCCTTCAGACTGGGTGTTTTCGGCGAGGGTGAAACCGGGGTAACCATTGTTACATTGAAGTAATAATTATTTCTATTCATTGAATATACCAAAATACATGGAAAACTTTTGTGTAAAATAATAATAAAAATAGACTTGTAATATTTTTTTTGTTTTGTTATAATGTACGAAGGACTTTACTGGTCATTTTATAACCGAAAGGATAGCAATGCTTATGAAAAATTTAAAAAGATTCTTGCTTATCACCGCGATTCTTATTTCATTTATTTACATAATTACCCCTTCAGCTAAAGCGGTTAATTATTGCGATGTCAATGGCGACGGTGAAATAACTGCTGTTGACGCGCGTATAACACTTCGTTTTTCCGCTGAGCTTGATGAATTGACCGCCGATCAAAAAGAGCGTGCTGATGTCAATTTTGACAAGCAGGTCACTGCTGTTGACGCGCGAATCATTCTGCGCGTTTCTGCGTCCCTTGATTCCGTTCCGGTTCCGCCCTCCACACAGGAGGCGTCTACCTCAGCAAGCACCACAAAAACACCTACAACAAAACAGCCTACCACAAAAACTCCGACAACCAAGCAACCTACCACAAAGGCTCCGACGACTACAGGGAAGCCCGCAACCACGGCTGACCCTGCAACTACCGCAGAGCCTGTAACCACTGTAGACCCAATAACCACAGTAGAGCCCATAACCACTGTAGGGCCGATAACTACTGTAGAGCCGACGACTCTTCCCGCAACCGGTATTATTGTAGCTGCTGACAGCGCTCAGGGTGACGGAATACTTTTAGCTTCCGCTCTGTTTAACTAAATATCAAAGCTATATCGGCATCTACCGCCAGAAGACGGCAGATGCCGATTTTTATTAATTCACGTATTTTAGTATCTAAGTGGGCTGAAAGCACAATAAAAACAGGACTTGGGTTGTGGGCTTGGCAAGCCAAGCCCACGTTAGGGAGAGGGGTATATGTATGGAGATTACACCGGCAGTGAATCAAAATAATTCTCTGAGATTTCATTTGATTACCGATACACATCATTACGCAAGCTGCTTCGAGGACGATTTGTCAAAAATTCATAGGGATCAGAAATGTCTTGCAGAAACTGGAGCTATAATCGATTCCGCATTTAGACTAATATCCGATGATAGCGACTGCGAAATTCTTCTTATCGCTGGCGATGTCACAAACAACGGGGAGATGGAAAGCCACCTCGAATTTATCGAAAAGCTCAGGCAACTCAAGGAATGCGGCAAACGCATCTATCTCATTACCGCAACGCATGATTATTGTGACGAGCCTTATCCCTGCTATAAAAACTCAGAAAAACGGGGCTCGCCGACAAGGCGCGAGGAGCTTTTTGAATTGTATCGAGAGTTCGGAATGGATGAAGCGGTTTCGGTTGACCCGCTCAGCCGAAGCTACTGCGTTAAACTCGCGCCCGGCTACCGTCTTTTATGCCTTAATGACGACGGCAACGGCAGAACCTTCTGCGGCTATTTTCCTCCAACGCTTGAGTGGATTAGTGAACAGGTTAAAGCCGCGAACGCAATGGGCGACTATATTTTTGCCATGACCCACCACCCGGTTCTCCCGCCGACACCGGTTTACCCGATGATGAGCAAGAGGGATATGCTCGGAAATTACAAGGAAACAGCCGGAGCTCTTTCGGATATGGGGCTTGAATTTATTTTTACAGGTCACACCCACATGCAGAATATTGCTCTGAAGGAAATGAGATCAGGACGCAAGTTTTATGATATAAACACCGGCTCCCTCGTCGGCTACCCTTCGGCTATACGGAAGGTTGAGCTGAATGACTCTGCAATGGATATAACCACCCTCCAGATAAAGAGCTTTGAGTGGGATATGGAGGGAAAAACTGTTAATGAATATACAAAAGACCGCTTTTCCTTCCTTCTGAGAAGTATTTTTGACTCAATGGCATACGATATTGATAACCTCGCAAATCTAGCAAGCGGCTTCAGCGTGGAAAAGGAAACGATTTACAAGCTACGCGTACCGATTAAAATCGGCGGGATTATCATGCAGCATTTGACATTGGGCGCAATGGGTATGCTGCTGCTTTGCCCTCACAAGGTTGACAAAACAATAAAAAAGGTCAAAATCAAAGATTTGGTCATAGAAATAATCAGCAACCTCTATTATGGCGACGAGCCGTACAACCCGAACACTACCGTTTACAGAGCGATTGATGCTTTTACTAACCGCATTTCAAAAGCAATGAAGCCTGTTCGCGGCTCGAAAAAAATCGATAAAATTTTTAAAACAATAAAAAACGGCGTGCTCTACGATGCGCCGCCAAGCGACTGGGTTGCGCTTCTGCCAAGGCAGGCAGGAATACAAAAATTAGACTTAAGGTGAACGATGATTTAATCATCGTTCACAGACAGAGCCAAAATTTTTCGTTATCAAAGCTTGATATATCAAGCTTTGTAAAATCAATGAATATACAAAAGTGAGTAAATTTTAATTAATCAGTGGTTACTTAAAAATTAGACGTTAGACAATTGTTTATCTTACTAGAGCAATATTATTTAATTTCCCACAATGACTATAAAAAATATTTTTATTAGATAAAAAAAATGAATAAATCCTTTCTTTTTGTTAATGCTATGTTTAACAACAAAAGAAAGGATGATTTTTTTATGGCACAATTAACGGAAAAAGAACTGACCGCCCTTGAGGATCAGCTAAATTGCGAACAGCTGCTTGTAAAAAAATACAAGAGCTACGCCAACATGACCGCCGACCCTCAGATAAAAACAACCTGCGAACAGCTTGCGGCAAAACACAAGACTCATTATGACACCCTGATGGGACATTTATGCTGCTAAGGAGGAGGAAGTATATGAATAATTCAATGCAGAGCTTAAGCGACCAGGAAATAATGGAGGACATTTTATCCTCACAGAAATCAATAACAGGAGTATATAACTCATTTTCTAACGAATGCACACATCAGCCTCTGCGTGACGATTTCCTCAATATTTTGAGGGAAGAGCATAATATCCAGTCAAGCGTTTTTGCTGAAATGGAAAAACGCGGCTGGTATGCGCCAGCCAGCGCACCGGAGCAGAAGGTTAACCAGACAAAAACAAAGTTCACGAATATTGCTTCGACCTTATAAAAATTATGAACAATAACACAAATTTACCCATGAATGCCATTAAGGAAATCCCAACTCCGAACGCGGACGCGAAACAGATTATCGCTCTCGTCAAGAGCGGCGGCAGGGTCTCAGGCTACAAGCTTTCGGACGGCACCATGCTCTCGAAGGAGGAAGGGGTAAGCCTCGCAAAAAGCGGCGGAATCTCAGGTGTCGGTATTTCCTCAAGAAATGGCAGCGAATATCTGAAATCCTTACCTGACGCGAATGAAGGCAACAACCTTTCAAGTCTCCCATCTGTTCCAATGAGCTAGGAGTTTAGATTAAAAGGGGCTGTAGCAAAACGAAAAATTTTGCTACAGCCCCAACTCAACTTTTGTTTTTTGTCGAGCATTCAACCCAATAAGGTACTAATTGAAAATATTGTTAAAAACATTCACAACATCGGTTACAAGAATGCGGATAAACTCATAAGCTCTGAGGAAAAAGCCGGCAATATCGGTGTAAAAACTGCTTTTTACTCCGTAAAGCTCAAGCTCCTGAACCCTCGCTATGCCGTCGCCGCCGGGATTTTTTACAACAAGTCTCGCGTACTGTCCGCTGACCGCTTTGTTAAGAGTGCGGTAAACAATAGCGTCAGTGTTTCCCGTGACCTCGTCTGCGTCTTTCCAGTTTTTATTGTCCTTGCTGACTTGCAAAACCCAAGAGTCAGTGTTATTTTCCGCGTCGCCGTAATTGGCTTCGGTGTTTTTCAGTACATAACGGCTGATTTTATAATCCTCTGTGAGATCCACACTTAGAGAGTTTTCGCCGCTCGCGGCAGCCTGCCAGCCATATGAAAAGGAGCCGTCAAAAGCCTTTTGAGCCTCAAATCCCGCAGCCTCGCTTGAAGATGTCGCGGTCTTTTGCAAAGACGCGTTAATCGGTTTACCGTAAAACTCATTGATGAGCATCAACAGGTGGTCGGTTCTGACGAAAACAAATTTATCGGGATATTTTTCATTCATTTCATTGACAAGATTGACAAAATCGGTGACGCTTGTCGCCCAGGCTGAAGCCTGACACGCGAAGAACTGCGGCGCTTTAAAATCCCATTCAGCAGCGCCCGAAAGCCTTTCCCTGAAGCCGTCAATACCGCTGTCGTAGCTCATTGCCCATTGGAATGTAAGGAGGTTTGTGCCGAACCAGATTATCGGTGTGTCCTGCGCTGTGTGGCGGATTTTCGAAAAAGTTCTGTGCTGGGCGGTCATTCCAAGAAGCGAGGGGCATTCCTCTGCGAACCAGTTTGCCCTCTGATTCGAAATATTATTCCACACAGTAATTACATTAAAGCCGCTGCGCTCAAAATATGAGTTGGTAATATTCGCGTATTTGCGGATAAAAGCCTCGTCCTTCCAGTTTTCTGCCGAGGAATACCCAAGCCCCGAAGGACCGCAGATAAGCAGGTCATTTTCTGTCGCGGTGCGGTAATAATAATTAAGCAGCTGAGGACCCGCATCAAGCAGAGCAGGGCTGGCGGTAAAGCCTATCGGCACCTTGCCCCTGTCTGCACTGCCCCAAAGCCTTCCGCTTCTCATGGCATGCTGGTCATACTGGATATTGTCGCCGTCACTCATATTGAGTGAAACATAAATTTTATCATTTTCGAGCTCGGGCTTCGCCGGAACTGTCGGGACGGTTATCTCTCTCGACATACCTGAGAAAACAGTATAATTTTCATAGAAATCGGACGGAATCGTGACGACTCCGTAGCTCGAGGCAAAACCGATGCCCTCACCCTCATTTGGCCACCAGCCGGTGTAATAGGTGTCAATCGGGGTAGTATCGTCAAAGAAAAGCTTCAGCAGAGCCTTGTCATCTGCGTCTGCCGCGTCAAGCCACATGCAGGCGGATTTGACCGCAACTGCAAAGTCACGCAGCTGAACATGGCCGTCAGGCGCGAGACCGCTAATAGTGCGCCTTGTGCAATCCTCCCAGAAGTTATTGTATATGTACATATAGGCGTCATTTTTATTGCTAATCGGCTCATCTCTTAAATCAAGCAGCACCGGCAAATTCAAGCCCAGAGCATTGACCGTTGCAAGCTGATTCGGGTGCACGGCAATTCCCCCTAGGATTCCGGCGGCGGTTGTCGCGACATTCGCTGTCTCCTTAACCTCAGGGTTCCAAATTATAATTCCGTCTATTTCGTCAGAGTATTTCACAAGGGCGTTATACCATGTACCGACACTTGTATATTTAAGACATGTATCGTCCGCCCAGAAGGTCGAGCCGTTGCCCTCGTCATTTTTGACATAAAGCCGCGGCTGAGTGCGGTTCACAAGCCCTTCAAGACAAGCGGCGGCGAGCCTGTCCTCAAACGGACGCCCCGCGAGCTCAATAGTGTCAAGCACAGCTGCAGGCTCCCCGAAGCTCGGCAGCGCCTGACCAAGCGGCCACGAAAAATTGTCCTCAGCTGCAAAAACGCTCACAGGCAAAACTCCCAACAATAAAAGAAAACACAGCGCTATTGAAATGATTTTCTTTTTCATAAAAGTAATTTCCTCCATATCATTTTCGTTCAGCCATATTGTAGCATTATAAATCTCGAATGTCAACAAAATATTAGTGAAATAAAATAAACTATATATATAAAACGAACAATAAAATAAAATATGATGTCCGTCAAGCATATTGCTATTATTTAGATAAAGATAAGTTTTATATGAAAAATTATTGACATGCTTTTTTTAATATGATACAATAAAACAAAATGCTTGGAGTTGGTGTAAATGAACAAAAAAACGCAAAAAATACTTTCAATGTTATTAACTATCCTGCTATGTACTTCGCTTTTTACTTTTTCATCTCTGTCAGGAAACGCACTACAAAATAATTCAGAGTACGAGTATACTGTTCTTGAGGATGACACTGTTGTTTTGTCTGCATATCTCGGTAATGAGACTGATGTAGTGATACCCGGCGAAATTGACGGAAAGACAGTTACTTCCCTGTTTCACTATCTTTTCAAAGATAAAACCGAAATTGAAAGTATAACTATACCGAGCAGTATCAGTACAATAAATGCGGGATTTATAGATGGGTGTACATCATTAAAAACATTTATAGTTGACGCGAATAATAGTAATTTTACTGTAAAAAACAATGCTTTGTTTGGTAAAGAAGAAAACGCTTTTACTGTTCTTGTTCAATACCCTTACGGCTTAACCAATTCTGAATACACAATTCCCGAGGGGACGAAGAGAATTGAAGAAAACGCATTTGATAAAGCGGAGCTTTCAAAAATAATTGTTCCTTCTTCGCTTGTTACTATCGGCAATTATGCTTTTTATAGATGCAAAAAGCTCACTGCCATTCAATTCGCGGCTAAAGGAAAGCTTAAAACTATCGCATCCGGAGCTTTTTCCGATTGTTCCGCTCTCATTGAAATGAATATACCCAAAACTGTATCATTTTTAGCCTCGGATGTTTTTTACGGGTGTACTTCGCTAAAAAAGGTAAGCCTTTCTCCTGAAATGGATGATATTTATCCGGAGACATTCAGAGATTGCACATCACTTTCAGAGGTGGATATTCCCGCAGGTATCATGCATATACAATATGGAGCTTTCCTTAATTGTTCTTCTCTTAAAGTTCTCTTAGTTCCATATTCGGTTACCAGAATGGAAGATCACTGTTTTGGTTACAAATACATCAAGGAGCAGAATGAATATGTAAAATATCCAGATGTTAAGCTGCAGGGTTATACCGAAAAATACTCAGAGGTCGCCGCGGGCTACGCATATTACAATGATATTCCGTTTGAAAAGATTAAAAAACAATATTCATTTGCCGAAATAATCGAACTGATCAAAGAAATCATCTCAGGCTTTATACTCTCAATCAGAGACTTTTTCCAGTCTATATTTACTGTCAATGTTGTAAAATAATTGCCAATAACTCTACCCTGCGAATTATACAGCGCCACATTTAAATAAAACAAAAAACCACGACACCGAATACTTTTGATGTATTCGGTGTCGTTTTATTTAATCCTTTTTATTTAGAAATGTTTATTACTGATTTTCCAGCTCGTCAAGCTCTGTTTTGAAATTATCATTACGACCGACAAGGAACTTTTGGACTGTTGAAAGCGTCGCTTTATAGTCATTTAAATATCTTGACCACCGTGCAAGATATTCAGGCTGGGCAACCTCGCGTTCCTTATAAAAAGACTCTAGATGCTTCAATATATCATCATTCACAAAGAAATTGTCAAGCAGATACCTAAAACGCTCAATAAATTTCTTCTTGAAGGTCGGATTTTTCATAAGACCCTGGAACATCTTAGCACTCAACTCTTCCATTAGGAGAATTCGTTTCATAGTCGTTCCGTTTTCTGTTCCGGGTGTAAAAACCTGGTCACAGTCGCAAAGCAGAGGCTTCCATCTCTTATCGGCTGCATTTGGGTCATTATTTCTGTAGAACCGGATATTGTTGAGCGGCCAGTCAAGATTTCCGCCATACACTTCGCATATGATATAGTCGATATATTTATCGATATCCAGTTCATTTTTTACATGGTCATAATTAGCAGCAACTCTCAAATCTTTTTCGATAATATATTTTTGAAGCTCAACAAGAGCTTTTAAATCAGCATCTGTGCCTTCCTTGACCGACTTAAACTCATCTACTATACAGGCGTATTCCCTCGGGATATTATGATGCGACTCAAGATAATAATCGTCCTGATTTTCATTCATCTGATAAATTCCGAAATATTCACCGTTAAGAAAAACCACACAGGATTTGTACGCCTGAAAGTCTACTGTTCCAAGGGAACTGCAGAAGCTCTGCCAGAACACGTCACGAATTCCGCCCTGAAGCCAGTCGTTTCCGCCGTTTCGAAGGACAAATTTATCAAAATATGTGATAACCTTGCCGCTGTCATCCTTTGCTCTGCCGTCAAACAGGTCATAGGAAAAGTCCTTGTCAGAGAGATTTATACGAAATCCCTTCTGCGGCCAGATACGTGTATAATTGCCGTGAATACGCAACCCCGCGTTCTGCGCGAATATGAGTTCATTTTTCGTATTGAAATATTGAACGAAGCAGGAACGCTCTGAGACCTCGCCGCGGTCCTGAAGGTTTTCATACAGGAAAAGACCTGTTTTCTCATCGTCAAAAGTGCTTTTATCAGTGACTATCGAAATAAGAGGCATATTATAGCGTGCTGCTATATCCTTTTGAGAAACAATATATGAGTTTGCTATAACAGGCGTCGCAACCTTATTCGCGTCAACTGCAGCCGCCTTAATAACCGTAAATTTATAAATAGAGCGATAGAGGTCGTCAATCCTTTTTTCAAAATCCGCCTGAGACTCGCCATCTTTCTGAGGATCCGGCCAATTTAGAGTGCCGCCTTCATGCGAAGCGGGAATGACTGTTTTAATATCAATAAGCTCACCGCGCTCAGAAGTACGGTCATATACCCTCACAGGCTTTGTATATTCAATTGCAGTCGGTGAAAGTGTCCCAAGCTGGGAGACAGGGTTGCTGCCGTCAACGGTATAATATATTTTCGCGTTCTCGAGATTAGTCGAGAGAGTGAGATTGAATTCATTCTTGTAATAGCCCGAGCCCTGGGAAAAAGTGACTGAGGTTTCTGTAAATTCAGGTCTCGCAGCGACAACAGCGCCGGTCAAGTCCTTTTTATAGAATATAATCTGAGCAGGTTTTTCAAAGATATTTTTTGTTGCGAAGTCAACCGCGTTGTCGCCTGAAGACACAAGAGAGCTGCGGCGAAGAATTTTCTTAACCGAAATTCCGTTCCCGTTAACGCTTCCGCTACCGCTGAAAAGGGTTGCCTTTCCTTCGTCTGAGTAGGCGAGAAAATCCTCGGCTGCAGCGTCAGAAGGTTTAACCGCCGTCAGCTTTTTAACAGAGCTATTATAAAGAGCGATAATGCCCTCTTTGAGATTCGGTCTGAACTTGTCGCCTGAAGCGTCCACGTCAAAGGGCAGCGGCTCCCCCACGATGAACTCATGAGCGTCGGCGCACAGTCCACCCTCAACAACATAAAACTTGTCAGCCCCGATTGTCCCCTTGAGTGCGACAGCCGTGTCTTTAACATACTTACCTGTATTCGCCTCGGCATAAAGCAATGACCAGCCCTCAAGCGAAACATCTTTATCAGTCGGATTGTAAAGAACCGCGTAGGATTTTGCGTATGGGGCATAATTTTCACCGCTGGAATAACCTCCGCCGGTATATACCTCATAAATAATGATGCCTGCCTTGCCTACCTGTTCCGGCGTTTTTCCGCAGGACGAAAGAACCGAAACAAGAATCAATCCCGCAAGAAGAAACGAAATCAGTTTTTTAACATTTACTCCCATTTTTTTCATAGTATCCACCATTCAAATATTTTTGTTCCAACCAAAAAATTATTATATCAGATAAAATCCGAATATGGAAGAGTTTTCACTCTTTTTGTAAAATAATTTATATAAATATCGAAAAAACGCCCGAAATCATTATAAAAATAATGATTTCGGGCACCGATAAAGTTATTTTGGATTTTGCCCGCTGCCTTTTAAGCCTTTATGCATCTTTTTTCTCTCGTCAAGCTTCTGTGTCTCGCCTGATTTATTGGTTGTTTTCTCATCCTTTTTTTTATTTTTTCCCATATTATTACCTCTAAGAATTACTGATAGCATCGCTCGGGCAACTGCTCGCGGCTTCCCTCGCGGCGGCTTCCTCCCTGTCATTAAGCTCACTTTTCTTGACAACAACCGCCTTGTCGTCATCGTCCATCATATAAACTCCCGGCGCAATGTCCGCGCACAGTCCGCAGCTGATGCATAAATCTTTTGAAACAATTGTTTTCACGCTATTGCTCCTTTAAATATATTTGTAATGTACTATTAACAATAAAGCTCATTTTATACAAAATTCATATTGCAAAAGTCAGAATTTGCCTATATAATAAAATCAAAAAACAAACTTTGTTAAACGAGGTGAAGCGGATGAATCTAAATGAGGCAATAGAAATCAGGTGCTCAAGGCGTAAATATCTCGATAAAAAAATCGAGCCTGCTGCTCTAAAAAAGCTTAAAATGCTGATTGAGGGATATAACAGTGAATCCGGGCTTAATATAAAGCTTATTGTTGACGAGCCTGAGGCTTTCAACGGCTTTAAAAAGACCTATGGACTACTTGTAGGCGTCACAAATTATTTTTGCATGATAAGCAATAAGACAATTGAAAACTGCAACGAAAAGCTCGGGTATTACGGTGAGCTGCTGGTGCTGCACGCGACGGCCGAAAACCTCGGTACCTGTTGGGTCGGCGGGAGCTACGATAAAAATCTATGTCCTGTCACCCTTAGCGACAATGAAAAAATAAACTGTGTAATCAGCGTGGGATACTGCGAAAAGAATAAAAATATCAGGGAAAAATTTATATATGGCGTGACTCACCGGAAATCAAAAACCGCTTCTCAAATGTATGAGAGTGATATAAAGGCGCCCGACTGGTTTCTGCGCGGTATGGACGCTGTTGTCAAGGCTCCCTCAGCTGTCAACCGTCAGGGGGTAAAGTTCCGTTTTCAAAAGGGAAAAGTCACCGCGGAGGTTGACAATATTGAAGATTCAAGCAAGGCTGTTGACCTCGGTATTGCGAAGCTGCATTTTGAGATTGGCGCTAAGGCTGCAGGAGTAAACGGAAAATGGACATTCGGAAATAAAGCTGAGTTTATATTAATAAAATAATTAAAATATAAAGGGGAAATTAAAATGAAATTACCGTATAACTTTACAGGTCAGATGCCGATTCTGCCGACAACGTTTTTTGAAAACGGCGAGCTTGAGCTTGAGAGCCAGAAAAAGCTGGTGGATTACTGCCTCGATAACAAAGCCTCTGCTATAGGTCACCTAGGCGGTGCTTCCGAATATCACAAGGTCGGCGCAAAGCAGCGCGAGCAGATTATTTCGACAGTGGTCGAGCGTGTAAACGGCAGAGTGCCCGTTTTTATCGGAACAACCGATTTATCTTATGTTGACAGCCTTGAGAACGCGAAAATCGCAAAAAAGCTCGGCGCGGATTTACTGATGGTCTGCTCTCCGATTTTCGGAGCTATGCGAAAAAATGCCCTGCTTGACTATTATAAAGCAGTCGCAGATGTCTGCGATTTGCCGATAATAATTCAAGACACTGGCGCGTCCGGAGGACAGTATGACGCTGAATTTATCATGAAGCTGCATGAAGAAATTCCGACATGCCTTTACGCGAAGGCTGAGGGAGACGGTTTCCTCGAAAAAACCCGCGACCTGATTACGATAGCCGGCGACAGAATGCAGATTATCGGCGGCGCGGCGGGCTTTCATATGATTCAGCTTCTGCGTCAGGGTATCACGGCTTTTATGACAGGCACAGAAGCCGCCGAAATTCACAGCGAGGTTATTTTTAAGTACCTCGACGGTGACATCGACGGCGCGATTGATGTCTATTACACCTGTCTGCTGCCTTATCTGCAGCTTTTCAACATGAATTACAGATATTTCCTCAAGCATATGCTGCACAAAAGAGGGCTCTGCGCAAACACCGTTCTGCCCTTCCCCTATGACGCGCCTAAACCTGACGAGCTAATAATCAAAGAATTCGACTATATCTGGCAAAGAATAGAAAAAGGTATTATAAAAATTTAATGTATTGATTTCACATTTTTACGTTTAATAATCAGTTTTTCCGCGTAAATCACTATCAGATAACCGATTATGCCATAAATTATGCCAAGTGCGATACCCGCGAGCACGTCAGTACAATAGTGGTCATAGAGATATATTCTTGAAAAGCCCATCAGAAAAGCATAAACAGCCGCAGGGATACCCATCTTTTTGTTCATAATCATAAGCACGGTCGCCGCCGCAAAGGAGGACGAGGTGTGCCCTGAAGGGAAAGATAGGCTGTGCGGCTTTTTGTAACCAATCGCGGGATAGATAAAATCCTTGTAACCGGTGTAATCATATGGACGCGGGCGCGCAAAGACATTCTTCAGAATGATATTGTTCACAACAAGCATAAACAAGAGTGCCGCACCCATGCAAAGCCCTATTTTTCTTGTCTTTTTAAAGCAAAGCAGAATCAGAGCGAAGGCAATCCAGATGATTCCTCCCTCGCCTGTCAGGCTGATAACAGCCATAACGGTGTCAAGAAACGCATTCCACAAATGCGCAGAAATCCACTCAAAAACCTTTAAATCAAACGCGTATACAGCTTCCATTAAAAACACACTCCTTCAATATTTTTGCCGCAAAAACATACGGCATTTCGAATAGCTATTCATGAATATGCATTTAAATTTAACTATTTATAAACACAGCCAATCAATCAGATTTAGCTGGGCAATTCCTTCGTGGTCGCACGTAAAATCATCCAGTGTTAAAAGAAATTTTGGGTGATTATCATTAATTTGCCTGAGCGGAGCAAGCTCACGAGCTAGAGTATTTTCGTCAAGAACCGAAGCGGAAACCTGATAATATTCCGTCTTTTTATCCCTAAGTGCGACAAAATCCACCTCAGTTCCACGCCCTGATTTACCGATATTTATGGTATAGCCCCGACGCAACAGCTCCAGATAAACAATGTTTTCAATCTGATGCCCGATGTCCTTATTTATCGTTCCAAGCATCATATTCCTAAGTCCAGTATCGCAGATAAAATATTTGCAATCTGTTTTTAAGTGGCTTTTTCCTTTGATGTCGTAACGGTTTACCTTATAAAAAAGATAAGCATCGCAAAGTGCGTTCAAATACATGTCAACCGTTGCGCTGCTTGTCGCTCGACCGTTTGAAGTCATAGTATCTGCAATTTTTTTCACAGACACAGAGCTGCCGATATTGCTTGCAAGAAAGTTCGCGACAGACTTCACCAGAGTGACATCCTTTAGATTTTCGCGAGTCATAACATCCTTCACCAGAACAGTGTTGTAAATTCCTTCAAGATACTGACTGTGAGCAAGTGAATTATCCACAAACCTTGTTGCATACGGAAAAGCTCCTAAATTCATATATTGTTCAAATCGTTCGCGCTTATCGGTTATTTTGACCGCTTCGCTGAATTCTGTAAAAGAAAGAGGCAGCATGTCTATCTCAATATACCGGGCGCTCAATTTTGTTGCAAGTTCGCCTGAAAGCATATAGGCGTTTGAACCTGTTATATAAATGTCAAGATTTTTAATTAGGAAAAGGCTTGATATTGCTCTTTCATACTCTTTACAATTCTGAATTTCGTCAATAAAAATATAATTTTTGCAATCACTTAAAGCATGCTCTTTTACATACTCGTGCAGTTTCTTATAATCGAGCAGTTCATTAAAATCCACATCTTCCAAATTGATAAAAATAATCTGCCCCTCACAAACACCGTGCATTTTTAGATTTTCGGCAAACAACTCAAATAAAGTTGATTTGCCGCATCTGCGTACGCCTGTTACAACCTTTATCATTTCCTCGTCCCGCCACATATCAAGCTGCGCTATATATGCTTTGCGGTTAATAAGCTCTTGCATATTAATAATCCCCTTGCAACTAACGTGGGCTTGGCTTGCAAAGCCCACACCCCAAGTCTTGTTTTTTATTGAGCTTTCAGCCCATAAGATACTAATACTAACCACTGATAAAAAACATTGTATATTTACGGTCTTTTTTGTGTTTTACTGCGTCTTTCTCCTTAACGGGCGTCAGCCCGTCTGCGTCGGCATCCTTGTAAAACGCAAAAAATCCTCGCAAATTTTTCAACGTTTTTTATCAGTGATTAGTATAAACCGAATGCGACTTTTTCTATATTGTAACAAAAACTTGAAAAAAATGCAATTGTTTTCTTAAATTTTAAAACACTGGTAAAAAATGCAGATGTTTATTGGAATTGAACAAAGTCTGCAGCTTTATTGATAATTAATAGCATATGTTATATATTTACAGCAATCAAGTTATTTCGCTTGTAAAGCTCTTTTTTGTATGATATTCTTGATTTATACTAAGTTCAGATTAAAAGGTTGACAAATTTTAGTTTTTAATCTGAACTTAGAGCTTGTTAACGTTCATATATAAGGCTTTCGGGAAATTACTTTTATCTACTGTTTAATCGGAGTTTAGTACCTTAGTGGGCTGAACGTGCAATAAAAAGCAAGACTTTAGTTGTGGGCTTGGCAAGCCAAACCCACGTTAGTATTAGCAGAAATTATAATGAGTTTTTATTAGTTTATGCTTATTATAATTTCTAATTTGTTATTAATAAAAGGATGGGGTATATGAATTGCTCTCCATATTTAAAGCTCTGCCGAATCGAGTTTATTGTCACCTACCGCTGCACAGGCAGATGTAAACACTGCTCAGTTTCGGGTAAACTGAACAACGCGGGCGACTGCGAAAAAATTCTTATACCTCAGGCACGCGAAGCCATAAAAAAGCTTTCGGGGATGTTTAATATCACCTCTGTCATGACCTTCGGAGGCGAGCCGCTGCTTTACAGCGGGGAGGTTTCGGAAATACATAAAACAGCCCGCGAATGCTCAATAGAAACTCGCCAGATTATCACAAACGGTTATTTTTCAAAGGACGAGGCGGTTATTGAGAAAACCGCAAAGTCTCTTTATGACGCAGGTGTCAACAATGTGCTTGTTTCTGTGGATTCTTTTCATCAGGAAAATATCCCCGAAGACATAGTTTACAGCTTTGTCAAACACATGAAAAACACCGGTATTGAAAAGCTGGCATTGCATCCGGCTTTTATTCATGATATATCTTTCGAAAACGAATACAACACAAAAACCCGGGGAATACTCTCGCATTTTGAGGCGCTCGAGGTACCTGTTTCGCGCGGTAATATTGTAAGCATGGCAGGCAATGCGATAAAGTACCTCTCCTCTTTTTATGAAAGCCCATGCATCGATATGTCCCAGCCCTGCGGCACTTCACCATACACCCACCCGCTTACGGAAATTACTGCCTTGTCAATACTCCCGAACGGGGACGTAAAAATCTGCGGTTTTGTTATTGGCAATATTTATAAAGAGAATATTGAGGACATTGTTTGCAGATACAACCCATATGAAAACGAATGGATGAATGCTGTCCTCAGCGGCGGCGCACCTGCGTTAATAGAAAAAGCTAATGAAAAAAACCTGGATATTGATTATAGCAGATGTTACTCTGTGTGTGATTTATGCCACAAAATTAATATTGTTCTAAATACATAAAAGAAAATCATTTAAAATAAGTTTTTTTTGTTGACTTTTCTAACTATTAAGTATATTATTTAGTTACTTATTTATTATCTGCGAATAAAAATAATGGAGGTTTATTTCTATGAAATCAAAAAAATACCTTTTAAGCGTCATTTCTCTCCTCATGACTGCCGCGCTGATGTTCTCTATTCCGGTTTTTTCATCAGCTGACGCTCCGACACTTGCCTTCCCTGAAGCTGACGGCGCGGGAAAATATACGATTGGCGGCAGAGGCGGTAGGGTTATTGAAGTCACAACACTTGAGGACGGCAAAGGCATTCCCGGTTCTCTGAGAGCCGCTGTTGAAGCAAGCGGACCGCGGACAATTGTCTTCAAGGTCGCCGGAACCATAGAGCTTAAAGAGCAGCTGAAGCTCAAAAACGGATTCGTCACCATAGCCGGTCAAACAGCCCCCGGGGACGGAATCACACTGAAAAACTATACTTTTTCTATCAATTGCGACCAGGTCATAGTCCGCAATATTAGGGTTCGTCTCGGCGCTGTTGAAGAGGCTGACAGCATGAGTATAAACGACTGTAAAAACGTCATCATAGACCACTGCTCAGTGAGCTGGGGCGTTGATGAGACTTTTTCCGTCAAGAGAGCGGACAATGTCACAATTCAATGGTCTTTTGTAACAGAAGGTCTGCACGACTCGATACACAGCGGCACAGAGCACAGCAAGGGTTCGCTTATAAACGGCAGCAACGGTCAAATCGTTACTCTTCACCACAATCTTTATGCCCACCACGACGCTAGAAGCCCTCGCCCGCAAAACTCCCTCAGCCCCGCCGAGGATTCTGTCGGCTTCTATTTTAATTTCACAAACAATGTTATTTATGATTGGGGACGCACCTATGCCGCGAAGAATCTCGATGAGGATTCCGTATGCATAATGAACTTTATCAATAACTATTTTATAGCCGGACCGAGCTCCGAAGCGTCAAATTTCATGCTCGATATGAATAAAAGCTCATCCATGTTCTTCTCAGGCAACTACATGAACGGCAAAATGCCTGAAGACCAATATTCACTCATTATTTATGAGAATTTTGTCAAGCCCTCAGACAGGGAATGGAAGCTCTCTGAGCCTTTTGACTCAAGGATTTCCAAGGTTCAGACCGCCGAGCAGGCATATGCCATGGTGCTAGAAAACGCGGGAGCCTCCCTCAGCAGAGATGCTGTAGATACACGCCTTGTAAAAGAAATACTCACCGGTACGGGTAGAATTATTGATGACCCGTCAAATGTCGGCGGCTGGCCTAAGCTCGCGGCTGGCGAGGCATATCTTGACACCGATAAGGATGGCATATCTGATGCGTGGGAAGACGCAAACGGTCTTGATAAAAACAATCCTGCCGACGGCGCACTTGACGCTGACAGTGACGGCTATACGAATCTTGAGGAATTCCTCAACTCATTGATGGCAGGTCTTTATGAAGAGGATGTCGAAATTCCGAAATTTGACAATTCAAAACAAAAGCTTTATCACTTCTTCTACAAAGCGCTTAGATTCTTTTTACAGATTAAACACTTCTTTCAGGATGCTTTTTCTACCCTTTTTCCAAGCAAATAAGTAAGATTTAGCGAATAATAATTATTTGAGAGGGGCAAATATTAAATGAGCAAAAAATCAAAGTCTATAATCAGCATCTTTTTAGCTGTGGTTTTTGTTTGCAGTATGATTTCCCCTGCATCCGCCGTTCAGAAAATATCAAATCCAAATGATTTTTCTCTAATTGATGGTATTGATACCGACAAGGATGTCGGGCTTCATAACAGCTACGCTTGGTGCTCGGAGCTTTTCGCTCAGAACGATGCGGACTATCTCTGGGTCGGAATGAACAGGGACTTCGGCGGCTCGCTCTTTTCCGCAAGCAGCAACCCCTTTGCTTCTCAAGCCCTTGAATGGGCTGACTTCCCCGCGAAGTCTGAGGATCAGTCGGGTAAAATTTACCGTCTGAAGATGGACGGCGGCGTTAATGAGTGGGAGCTTGTTTATGAAAATCCGGCAATAAACGGTTACCGCAGAATGATTCTTTTTAAAGGTGACCTCTATGTCTGTGCCGGAATCACAAACAAACCGGACTATGATTATTCGGTCATTCTCCGCTTTAGCTCTGATTTTAAGCTTGGAGACACACCCGATACAGTCCTTTGGGAAACCGTTCCCGATTACGTTCCCGATGTCGGAGTTGAGCATATAAGCGGCTCCGTTCCCGAGTATTACCGTTCCGCCTGCGTTTTTGAGGGCAAGCTCTATATTGGTACGACTGACTCAAAAATCTGGGCTACTGATGGCACAAGTCTGACAAATCTGACTCCGGACAACGGTGCAAAATCCACCGGCTGGCAGCTTGTTTTTGACTTTGAGGAATCCGAATATTATGAAGAGTCCCCCGTCGGCTCGTCTTACGGCGGCGCGTCATATATCTGGGATTTAATCGGCTTTAACGGCTCAATTTACGCCTTTGCGACAAATGCCGGTTTCACCGTTTATAAATTCACACCCAACGGCGGCAGCTTTGATGTCACGCAGATTGTCGGCAGCCTTGACGGTGCGAAATACCCGCGCGGCATGGGAATCGACAGGAATGTTATGGCGTCCCCGTTTTATATTACCTCGTTTGAGGAGGATTATATCTATGTCACAACCTTCGCAAGCGGTCCTCTGTTTTTAGGGCAGCTCTACATGGGCAGACCGCTTGAAGCTGTACGAAAGCTCTCTGCGCCGTGCCAGGTATACCGTTTCGACAAGGACGACAACTGGGAGGTTGTTGTCGGCGACAAGAGCGGTGAGTATAAAGCAGTCGATACCGCGGGAAATCCGCTTCCAGTTATTGGCAATCAGCGCGCCGGCTTTTTCCTCGGCGAAGAGGGCGAAAAAAACATCTCTCTCAATCAGTATACATGGTGGATGGCTGAATATGACGGCAAACTCTATGTAACAACCTGGGACATGGGTGTGCTGCGCGGCGATTTTGATTTCCTTCTGCTTTCCGCCTTCATCAATGAAATGGGCGACGACGGAGCAGGTGTCGCGAGAAAGCTTATGGGCAGCTATGACCAGCTCAATGCCGCTCTTAACTCTTTCAAAACCGCAACCGGCGCGGGAAAGATTGCCGAATTCGGAAAAGTAATTCTCTCGGCTTTCCAGCTGGTGTTTAATGTGCTTGCAAATGTTCCGGCTTACTTCCGCTCTCTTTCGGTCATTATCCCTCAGATTATTGAGCTTAAGGACTATATTAATGACGAATCAAATCCCGCTGGCTTTGACCTATATGTCAGCGAAAACGGCAGAGACTTTTCACCCGTAACTGTCGATGGCTTCGGCTATGCCGACAATTACGGCGGACGTGTACTGGTGCCTTCTGAATACGGTCTTTTCAGTACTACCGCGAACCCCTTCGGCGGCGGTCAGGTCTGGAGAGTTGACTCTGTTGAGGAAGGTATACTAGCAAAAATACCCGCTAATGTAAACTCTGCTGAGACATTTGAAATACAGGTTATTCTCAAGAAAGGTACAGCCTCAAACCTCAGCGTAAACTCGTCAAACGGCAATGTCAGCGCACAAATAAGTAAAAACGGTGACGCTAAGCTGATTACCGATGTCGAAATTAAAAATGATATTATACCGTCAAAGGGTCCTGTATCGAGAGAATATCAAGTTAAAACAACCAATGTCCTTTATGAAATTTATTCGTATACTGTGGAAGTTTCAGGCTCCGGTCCGTCAACTCTTACCTTTGAAGATGGCTCGTTCAATAAAAAAATAGATTTCATTCTCAATTAAAAAGCAGCTATTTAACAAAGCAGACGCAGGTCAGTATGTTTCTCTGACCTGCATTTTTTTTGTTTAATTTTTTCTTATATACCCATTTTCATCACCTAAACCAAACATATTACCATTTAAAAAATCGATAGTGATTCGAGTGATTTTGGTTACAATAAAATCACCTGACTAATGAACAGTTCAGGTTGATATTTGTTTATGAAATACTTTGATTTCAAGCAAATATAATATTATATCTTAAAAGGAGAAATATAAAATGAGAAAGTCATCAAAAATCATTTCGATAATCTTCGCATTATGCTTCATGCTGCTGCCCTTCGGCACTGCAGCCTCGGCGCAGAACATCGTGGGCGATATAGACGGCGATTTGCTGATTACCGCCGACGATGCGAAAATGGTGCTTGACGCTTCCGCAAACCTCATGTCTTTGAGTCTTGCTCAGATGTACGCGGCTGACATCGATTCAGACGGCATAATCACCGCGACTGACGCGAGAATGATTCTCAGAGTCGCAAGTGGTATCGATATTTTCAAATAAGCAACAATTCTTTTACTCAAATAAAATGAGTAATTGATGTGAGCTATGGGGATTTAGATTCATTCTATTTTCTCATAGCTCTATTTTTCCCAAAAAATTTAAAAGAATAACAAATTTATTGTAAAGCGCATTTTTTTATGGTATATTAAAAATATTGAATTTTTTACAAAACGGAGGAGTTTTTATGTTTGACAATATCAAAAGTTTTTTTGGTTCGATTGTGTCTTTTTTTATGACTCTTGTTATGATAGTAAGTGCATGGATAAGCCCCGCGAATCAAATTATTCCCGATTTATTAAAGAATGATAGAGGTGAGAAGATTAAAACAGTTGAAGCTTGGGAGGATCAGAAAGATACCGTTGCGGCTTTACTGCAGGAATATGTTTACGGCGTGCGCCCTGAGTATAATTTTGACCACGCTGAAAAAGAGAATGAGTTTACCGACTCCTCCGTTTCTTCAAATGCTATAACTCAGATTTGGAAAATATTTTATGAGGGCGGAAGCTATAAAGGCAGATTCTTTACCCTTAGACTTACATATCCTTCAAAAAGCGGTTCATACCCTGTGATAATGAGATACGAGAATCTTATCAATTTCCGTTTCCCTATTGAAAAAGAAGCGGTAGAGAGCGAAAAATACTGTATTGCTGCGATTGATTATATGGACATGTTCCCTGATGAAAGTCAGCCGGACGAGAGTGCAATGCTTGAAACAAAAGCAATTATGGCATGGGCATGCGGCGCGAGCCTTGCAATGGATTTTCTTGAAACGCAGAGTATTGCAGACACTTCAAAAGTGCTTATTACCGGTCATTCGCGAACAGGCAAAGCAGCTTTATGCGCCGCTGCTTTTGATGAGCGTTTTGCTCTTTGTGTACCGAATTCTTCCGGCGCGGCAGGCGCCTCCGGTCTTCGTAAGTTTAACGACAAAGGCTCCCAGGGTATCGATATAGCAACACAGGAACCGACTTGGGTCAGTGAAAATTTAAAAAAGTATGAAAAAATTCCTGCTGCACTTCCTCTGGATATGCATTTTGCCAGAGCATTGATTGCGCCACGTCCGATTCTTTGCACTGAATCCCTCGATGGCGGCGGCTCACTCTGGGCAGGAATTAACAGCACAGTAAAAATGTGGCAGGAGGCTGACGCGGTATATTCACTTTATGGTGCGACTGACAACAATCTCATTAATTTCCGAGCAGGTGAGCATGACCAGCTTAAATTAGATTATGATTTATTAATGTCCTTCGCCAATCATTATTTTTATGAGGGTGAGCTCGAAATCTCAGCGCTCAGAAAAGGTTTATAAAACTAATTTTAAATAAATTTTGCTTGCAAAAACAAGTATAATTATGGTATACTGATTAGTATCTTAGTGGGCTGAAAGCTCAATAATAAACAATCCTTGGGTTGTGGGCTTGGCAAGCCAAGCCCACGTTAGAATAAGCTATATTTATTTATGACTCTGCTTGGAGGTTTTTTGTTATGATTTTTTATAAATCCGGCAGTACATTTTTTATTAGAATGGAAATCGGCGAAGAAATTATTATCACTCTGACCGCCTTTTGCCGCGAGAATAATATTCACCTGGGGCACTTCACCGCGATTGGTGCAGTGAGCAGAGCCGTAACCGGGCTTTATAATGTCAGCGAACGTCAATACTATAAAACCGAAATTGAGGGGCCGTTGGAAATTGCTTCATTAATGGGTAATATCACGAGCAAGGACGGCGAGGTTTACATCCATGCTCATGCGATGTTTTCAAATCTTCAGTGTGAGGTCAAGGGCGGTCACCTGAGCGAGGCGGTTGTCAGCGCAACCTGCGAAATGGTTGTTACCGAATGCACGGGCGATATAAACCGCCGTGTCTGCGAAAAAACAGGTCTCAATATTTTCGATTTATGACGAAAAATCTGCAGGAAAAAATAATTGAGCTGCTGATGGCTGAGGGTGTCAGTGATGTCGGATTTGCTTTTATTGCGGATTCTATCGCGGAAAATTTAAACTACACCGTTTCGATTGCAGTGAGACTCTCGGATGATATAGTTAACGAGATTAGCGACAAGCCGACACATACATATTTTCACCATTACCGCACAGTAAACTCTTTTATTGACAGCACACTTTTAAAGCTGGGGCTTTTTTTGCAGTCGGAGGGTTATAAATATATACCAATTGCAGCTTCTCAGACTATAAACGACAAGGGCTGGAATTATCAAGGGCGATACTCTCACAAAAAAGCCGCCTGCCTTGCCGGAATGGGCAGCATCGGAGTGAACAGCTTATTTTTGCACAGGGATTTCGGCTGCCGCGTTCGTCTTGGCACCTTATTTACCGATTTGCCGTTGGAACGTCGTCATAGTGAATGCAAAAACCGCTGCAGCGAGTGTATGGCATGCGTTAAAGCCTGCCCGGCAGGTGCGATAAAAGGCTTAGCTTGGGGAGAAAACATCAGCCGCGAGGAAATGTTTGACGCAAAAAAATGCAGCGAATACATGAAGCAAAACGGCAAAGACATCGGCAGAGGCGCGGTTTGCGGCATATGCATGAAGGTCTGCGGCGTTTAATTAAGGCACTTATTCCGAATGCAATACCAATAATATTAAATTAATTAATAAAATATCAGCAGAAAGGATTTTTTAATATGGATGTTTTGCTTAAAATTATTGCAGTTCTCACAGGTGTTATTACACTTTTATTCGGTTGGCTTTTTGCCAATGACCCACTTGATATGCTCCCCGACGAAACCACCGAAGAAGCAACGACAACGAGGGAAGTTATCGTGTATCCATAAAACTCATCAAGACAAAAACAGTAAACCCGATTACAGTACAGTGTAAAGCCGTAAGAATTTTTTTCTTGCGGCTTTATAAAATTATTATTTTGCTAATTCACAAAGAAGTAGTTTGATTTTTTATAACGCTTTTAAAATTTCAGATTTCCATATATCAAAGCTGTTCTGACTTCGCCAGCTCACATTAGCAGGGCTTGTTGAAGGCAGGTATATCGCTCTTATTCCCGCCTCAGTGGAAGCCAGCTCATTAAATAGCTCAGTGGCCGTCCGTCCGGTCGTGAATACAGCATGAATTTCACTTTGTCGTAGAATTTCATTGAATTTATTTGCCTGAGGTTCCCTGATGCTGCTGTCAGCGGCTCCGGCAATTTTACATGAATGCAGCACATCCCAAACTGCGATATGATTCGATAAAAGAAATTCTGTCCTTGATTGTGTGTTTCTTTCCGGTTCTGGGACGCCGAAAATCTCTGCAAGCACTGCCCAAAATTTATTTTTGGGATGTGAGAAATAAAAACCGTTTTCGCGTGATTTCGGCGAAGGAAACGAGCCGAGAATTAAAATCCGCGAACTTTCATCAAAGACCGGCTTAAACGGATGCTCCATGTATTCATATTCCCTATTATCAATTCCCAAAGTCACCAAACCCCCAATATATATTATTTATAGCTGCTATTATACTTCGGTTTTCACATAAAATCAACTAAATAAAGTATTTACAAAAGTTGATATGGCTCGCCATGCCCACAACCTAAGTTGTGTTTTTTATTAAGCATTCAGCCCAATAACGAACTAACCAAATCTGCTTTTCTGCTACTAAACATATTTGACAAACGCGAATAAAAACAGTACAATAATTTCAAAAATAATGGATTGCGGAGTAAATTTACAATGCCAAAAAAAATAGAAATAAGAAAACTTGTATTCAGGCATATTATTATTTTTGCTATAATAATATCTTATATGATATTTCTTCATTATTTCAAAATCGGCTGTCCTGTAAAGTACATATTAAAAATACCCTGCCCCACCTGCGGCGCAACCAGAGCGGCAATTTTACTGTTGAAAGGCAGTTTTAAAGAATCGATTAAGATGTATCCTTTATTGATTCCCCTTGTAGTTTCTATTTTTTTGGGTATTCATTTTGACACAAAACTTATAAAAAGGAATAAAGCAGCATTGGCGTTTATAATTCTGACTTCCGTTGTAATATTTATTTCATATTTGACAAAATTTATATAAACCGATAAAAAATAATTTAAATATAACTTTTGCACAAATATTCAATAAAGGCATTGCAATTATTTAAATAAAATGTTATTATGTCTATTAGCGAATACAAAAATAAAAAAATAAGCGAGGATGGGTTTTATGACTGTAGAAAGAGTTGACATGTTCATTATGTCAAATCAAAAGTACTTACCACCGGAAAAGATAGGTTATGTCAGGGATAAATTACTTTCTGTTGATGAATCCAGATTTCCTTTGATTACATCGGTCGAAATGAAAGACCCGACAACAATGTTATTGGTGTCTATCTTTTTAGGCTCCTTGGGCGTTGACCGTTTTATGATGGGCGACACCGCAATGGGCGTACTCAAGCTACTTACTCTTGGCGTGTGCGGAATTTTAACTATTATTGACTGGTTCTCAGTTTCAAAAAAGACAAAAGAAATGAACTACAGCGCACTTATGGCTGTTATTTAATTAAATTTTTTTGCAAGAAGGAGCGTTCAAAGAACGCCCCTTCTTTTTATAATTATGCTGTTGTCTGGTTATGCCTGTGAGCTTTTGCGTCGCTATCTTTTTCCTCGAGTCCCGTAAAACTGTTACAATAAAAGGGTCTGCTTCTTATTCGTAGCATCGTCGGCTTTATTGTGTTTTTCAAACATTTTTCTGTGGTCTTGTTTTACCGAAGAGCAGGTTATTATCAATTTCTTCATAAAAATCACTTCCGATTGCTTTTATTAATAGATGAGCCTTATTTTTAATAAGTCATTGGTAACGCCTTCCTTCTGTTTGATGAGCTTATTATAACCATTGCATGTGTAAATTTAATGATTGTGCGGTGAGAATTCTGAATATTTACGGTTAACAAATTATTATGTTTTTGTTAAACTCCCTTTATAAAACTTTAACTTTTTTAATGCTTGTCGCTCATAATAATATTGTAAGAATGTAATATAATAAAAAAAACATTAAAGAAGGAACTTATTGCAAATGAAAAAAAAGAGATCAAGCATTATTATCGCTGTTTTTTTGGTTGTTGCTATATTTATAACCGCTTATATTATTCTGGGCGAGCGCTCTCCTCAAACAGAAAAGAATGAAACAACCACTGCCGCAGCGGCGACTGACAGCACAGTGACTACCGTTCACATGCAGACTGACGATGTAAACAAGGGCACGCTGATACTCGTCAACGCAACAAACAAGTACAAGTTCAGCGAGGAGATAAATCTTGTCACCGTTTACTCGCAAAAGACCGATAAATATGGAGTCAAGGACACCCTCATCAAGGTTCAGGACTATGTTATGGAACCGCTGAACAGGATGCTGGACGATTTTTACAAGGAGCATAAAAACAAAACTCTGAACATCATCAGCTGCCACAGAACCTTTGAGTATCAGGAAAATCTGCTCAATGAAAAGACCAAGGAGGTCGGTGCTGCCGAGGCGGCGACATGGGTCGCTCAGCCGGGCGCGAGCGAGCACCATACCGGCTTGGCTATGGATTTCAGTATATATAACTCAAAAAGCAAAACCGGCGCCTCTTATGACGGTTCTGGCGATTTTGAATGGATAAAGAAAAACTGCCATAAATACGGCTTTATCGTGCGTTTTGACGAGGCAAAAAAGGATATTACCGGCATTTCGAATGAACCTTGGCATTTCAGGTATATCGGGCTTCCCCACTCTGCTTTAGTCAGCGAAAAGGGCTTCTGTTATGAGGAATATATCGATTATCTGCGTCAATTTCCCTATGAAGGCGAGCACCTGACGGCGAATGTCGAGGGGAAGAATTATGAGATATTTTTTACCAATAAAACCGATATTAAAGTACCGAAAAATTCAGTTTATAATATTTCAGGGAATAATGTTGATGGTTTTATTGTGACAATCGAAAAATAAGCATTAAAAAAATAAATTCAAAACACTTAAGCTCATTAACGACTGAAAGGTTTGGAAAAAATGGACAAAAAGGCTTATCTCGAAAAAATTGATTCCGTCATAGCAGCAGGTAAATTCAAGGATAACTGGGATTCACTCTTTCCTCGCAAGGCGCCCGATTGGCTCAGGGAAAGGAAGTTCGGCATTTTTATTCATTGGGGAGTCTACAGCGTTCCGGCATTCAGCAACGAGTGGTACCCGCGCACAATGTACAACCCCGTCACCGATGTTTTCCTGCATCACCGCGAGAAATACGGCGCTCAGAATGAATTCGGCTACAAGGACTTTGTGCCGATGTTCAAAGCTGAGAAGTTTAACGCAGACGATTGGGCTGAGCTGTTTTTAAAGTCAGGCGCGAAATACTGCGTGCCTGTTGCCGAGCATCACGACGGTTTTCAGATGTATAAAAGCGATATTTCGCATTGGAACGCCTTTGAAATGGGACCGAAGCGCGATGTTGTCGGCGAGCTTTTTGCTGCACTCGAAAAAAGGGACATTATCCCCGCCTGTTCCTCTCACAGAATTGAGCACTGGTTCTTTTTCGGCTTCGGTCGCTCGCATGAATTTGACTATGAGAGTGATGTAGCGGACGATCTGACGCCTGACGACCTATACTGGCCTGCAGAATACAACAACGACCATATGGATTTATTCAGCGAGCCCGCACCCTCGCAGGAATTCATGGAGGACTGGTTGCTGAGAAGCTGCGAGCTGGTTGATAACTACCGCCCGAATATGTTTTATTTTGACTGGTGGATTCAGCACTCCGCTGCAAAGCCATACATAAAAAAATTCGCGGCGTATTACTACAACCGCGCTGAGGAATGGGGCAAGGAGGTCACAATTTGCTATAAGCATGACGCCTATCAGTTCGGCACAGCTCTTGTTGACCTGGAGAGAGGTAAATTCTCGACGATTCAACCCTTCTTTTGGCAGACTGACACCGCAATCGCCCGAAACAGCTGGTGCTACACCGAAAACAATGATTTCCGTCCCGCAGAAGCATTGATTTGCGAGCTTGTAGACATCGTCAGCAAAAACGGCGCGCTGCTCCTAAATGTCGGCCCGAAGGCAGACGGATTAATTTCAGACGAGGACAGGAGCATACTTCTCAAAATGGGCGATTGGCTCAATGTCAACGGTGAGGCAATTTACGGCACACAGGTCTGGCGCAGAGCCGGCGAAGGACCCACAGAAACACCCGACGGTCAGTTTACCGACGGCAGCGACACCGTATTTACAAGCGAGGATATACGCTTCACGCTCAAGGGCTCTTACCTTTACGCGACGGTTCTCAAGTGCCCCGAGGACGGAAAAATAACGGTGAAAACTCTTGGTGAGTCGGATACTTCCAGAGTAGCAAGATTCCATGCAATCATCAAAAATGTCGAGCTGCTGGGTGTAGGCGAGGTACCATTTACCAGAGACGGCGAGGGTCTGCACGCCGACATAGGCGACTACAGAAGCGATATGCCGCTTGTGCTGAAGATAAAAATAGATTAAACAATAATAAAATATTAATTGACTTTTTTCGACAAATAATATATAATAAAAATTGGTGGTACTGTCATAAAACGGTAGGCGGCTAAACTCTAGCCCCCGAAAGGGGGTGTTGCGATGGAATACATAATATTATTGATTATTGCCTTAATCATAGTAGAACGTATTTTTAACAGCAAAAAGAAATAACCGCCCATACCTTCGAAGAGTGAGCGGTTAAATCTGTTAACTCAATGGGGGCATAGCCGTCTATCGGCAGTACCACCGTTTATATTTACATTATACATGTAAAACCATGATATGTCAACATATTTTTTACATTTTTATGTAATTAAAACTTACGATTAAAACTTATTCTATACATATAAGATTATAATATATTAACAAGATTTAACATTTATATGTAAATGAAGTTTTACCAATTAATTAACCGATTAATTATCTCGACAAATTTTTATTCATTTCCAAATCCCTGAGGTTGATTTTCTTTTTCATCTTCAGGGCTTTATTTATTTCATAGTCGACTACACGGTTGTTCTTAATCGCGACAACACGGTTACCGAGCCCCTGCGCAAGCAGCTTGACGGCGTGCTCACCCATCTGGCTCGCGGCAAGCCTGTCTTTTTCTGTCGGGATTCCGCCGCGCTGAACATGACCGAGAACCGTATGCCTTGTATCAATGCCGGGGATAATCAACACGGTTTTACCGTCTCTTGTCTCAACAGTGACATCAATGCCGATTTCCTTCACCTTTGTATGCTCAGCTTTTATGTAGGCAACAAGCTCCGGCACATTTACTGTCTTTTTATTCTTATTAACACTTATGAACTGCCTGAGAGTGAAGCCGTATTCGGTCTTGTTCTCAATTTTCATAATCTGGCTCACAACAGCATCAACCGGCATATCGGCAAAGTCCTCAAGCACGATTTCCTCTTTAGTCTCTGTATAAATATACTTCACCATATCCTGAACATTCTTGATGCCGTATTTTTTATATTTCGGAAGCTTGTTGAACTGTTGAGTAAAAATCCCCTCGGCAACCATAACAATAAAGCTCTTCTTGCCTGAATCCCTCGCGGCTTTGAGCGGCTCAATAAGGTCTCTTTGCAGGTCAATCGCCTTTTCAGGAATAAGAATTGCAGTCGCGCCCACCGCTATGCCGCCGTAAAGCGCAAGATAACCGGCTGTATTGCCCATAGTCTCAATAACGCAGCAGCGATAATGCGAATCGCTTGTCGCTCTCACGCAGTCAACCTGATGAATAACAGTGTTGAGCGCGGTGTCATAACCGATTGTATATTCTGTGCTAGAAATATCATTATCAATGGTATTCGGGATGCCGATGCAGTTGATGCCGCTGTTCGAGAGGTCGCGGGCACCCTTGAAGCTGCCGTCTCCGCCGAGAACAACAAGTCCCTCAATCCCGTTTTCACGGCACAGCTCAACCGCTTGTTTAACGCGGTCAGGGCTTTTAAAGCCGTTGCAGCGGGAAGAGTGAAGGATGGTTCCGGGTTCCATTATAATATTGCCGACTGTGCGCAAATCCATGCGGAACATATTCGGCTCAAGCAGACCCTTGTAGCCGTATCTGAAACCGATTACCTCAATACCCATGGCATCGGCGGCTCTGACGACCGCTCTGATGCAGGGATTCATTCCCGGGGCGTCACCCCCGGAGCAAAGCAGTCCTAATTTTTTAATTTTCGGGGCTTCAACATTCTGTTTTTTTGCTGGCATAAACCTCATCCTTTCATTTGGGGAATTCTTCTTTAACATTGTTGTTTAACAGCGGTTTTGATTACTATTTCCTTTTCTCCGAAAAGCTCTTTGAGCTGAGAGATAAAGCTTTCACTTTCGCAAACGCAGATTTTGCATGAATTATCGTATTTTTTTATGTCATTATAGAAGAAACAAACCTTATTATGTCCGGGATTTTCCTTGAGAATCATCACAGCTTTTCTGATTGCCGGGTCATCCTTCGAGGAAACCTTAATGTATATACATTTCGGCGTGTCATCCTCCGCAATCGGTGCCGCATCTTTTTCAAGTATCGGTGCTGGTTTTTTTTCATCAGACTCAGATAAACCATCCTCAATTATACCATATCCGACAGATTTTTCAATTACTTTTTTATTTTTACCATCTTCTTCAAGCGGTGCACTGATTTCAGCATCAGTCAGATATGAAAGCTTCGTATATTCCGGTGCAGGTGCGGAGGTCTTTACAGCAGTATATTCAGAATCCTTGGCCAGCGTACATTCCTCGAGAGAACTGACATATATTTTCGGCGGGTCGTCCTCGCGTAGCTGTAAGCGTCCTCTGATAAAAACTATCGCGTCCTGTTTTAACAAATGATTGCAGTTTGCAAGCTGCTTTTCAAACACAAGAGCCTCAATCGTGCCATAGGTATCCTCAATTACAAGTGCCGCCATATTTTTTTCGCTTTTTGTGATTATTTTTCTGACAGAAGAGATAATTACAAGCAGATTCACATTATCGTTCTGCTTATATCCGCCCACCTCGCCGATTTTCGACTCAAGCAAGTCGCTCACCCTGACCGCTTCAAGCTTTTTGGAAGCCCTGCGGTAGTCCGAGAGCGGATGCCCCGATAAATATAACCCCGTTGTTTCTTTTTCAAGAGCGAGCAGCTCCGTTCCGGGCATTTCAATAACATTCGGCGGCACCGGCTCATCATCAGCTTTTAAGTCCTCCGACAATTCAAAAAAGCCAATCTGTCCCTCGATATTACGCTTTTTATCCCCCTCAAGATTCGAAATGACATCCTCGAGCATTAATAGCATCTGCCGCCTGTTCGTGCCGAGATTGTCGAGCGCTCCGGCTTTTATCAGGCTTTCAATGGCTCTGCGGTTGAATTCCTTGGTGTAGACTCTCTTGCAAAACGAATAAAACGAGGTATATTTACCGTTTTCGCGCTCATTAATAATTGCGGTTATGAAGCCCCTGCCGAGATTTTTTATCGCGAGAAGCCCGAAGCGTATGCTTTCACCCTCAACGGTAAAGGATTCGGCACTTTCATTGACATTCGGAGGGAGCACCTTGATGCCTATAGATTCGCACTCTGCGATAAAGGGCACAACCTTATCCGTGTTATCAATAACGCTTGTCATTGTCGCCGCGAAAAATTCACGAGGGTAATAACAGCGCAGATAAGCGGTCTGATATGAAAGATACGCATAAGCCGCCGCGTGGGACTTGTTAAAAGCGTACGCCGCGAAGGAGGACATGTCATTGAAAATCTGAATCGCGGCCTCCTCGCTGACTCCTCTGTTAACACAGCCTTCACAAATAAGAGTACCGTCGGCTTCTTTCGCACCGTAGAGGAAGTTATTGCGCTCCTGCTCAAGCACATCGGCTTTTTTCTTTGATATAGCGCGCCTGACCATGTCAGAACGTCCGAGTGAATAACCGGCAAGATCACGGAAAATTTGCATAACCTGCTCTTGATAAACGATAACGCCGAAGGTAATATTCAAAATCGGCTCAAGCATAGGCGTTGAGTAAACGATAGTTTCAGGCTCGCTTCTGTTTTCAAGGTACTTCGGAATGAAATCCATCGGACCCGGGCGGTAAAGCGCAATAACCGCTATTATATCCTCGAGATTATTCGGCTTCATGTTAATCATAAGCCTTGTTATGCCTGCGGATTCGCACTGGAACACCCCATAAGTCTCCCCGCGCGAAAGCATATCATATGTACCCTTGTCATCGAGCGGCTCCCTATATATATCGAAATCCGGGACTTTTTTTCGAATCATTTTCTCCGCGTCACTGATGAGCGTCAGAGTTCGCAGCCCAAGGAAGTCCATCTTGAGAAGTCCGAGACTTTCGACAAGATTTTTGTCAAACTGAGTAATGACAGAGTCACCGTTTTTCGCAAGAGGAACATATTCATCAACCGGCTCGTGGCTGATAACCACACCGGCGGCGTGCTTCGAGACATGCCGCGGCATACCCTCGACCTTTTTCGCGGTGTCAATAAGTTCCTTATATTCAGGCGACATATTATATATTTCAATAAATTCCGGCACTTTTTCGAGAGCCTTTTCAATGGTTATTCCAAGCTCTGCCGGTACTCTTTTCGAGACCTCGTTAACCTCGCTATAAGGAATTCCGAGCGCTCTGCCGACATCTCTTATGGCGTTTTTCGCGCCCATAGTACCGAAGGCGGCAATCTGGGAGACATGGTCCGCGCCGTATTTTTTTACGACATATTCAATGACCTCGTCACGCCTGACATAACAGAAATCAATATCAAAGTCAGGCATACTGATTCTTTCGGGATTTAAAAAACGCTCAAAAAGCAGCTGATGCTTCATCGGGTCAATGCCCGTGATGCCAACGCAATAGGCGGCGATGCTTCCAGCGCCAGAGCCGCGCCCGGGTCCGACAGGAATACCCTGAGTTTTAGCATAGTAAATAAAATCGCGGACAATCAAAAAGTAGTCCGTGAACCCCATTTTATCGATAACGCCTATTTCATAATCAAGACGCTCTTTATATTCCCCGGGGGGATTATCCCCATAAATTTTATAAAATCCTTCATAGCAAAGCTTTGTAAAATACTCGCAGTGGCTCATGTTATCAGGCACATCAAAATGCGGCAGCTTCGTCTCACCGAACACAAATTTCACATTACAACGCTCAGCTATTTTATTCGTGTTTTCCAAGGCTTCGGGAACATCATAAAAAAGCTCGCTCATTTCGTCGCCGGATTTAACATAAAATTCATTTGTAGAAAACTCCATACCAGTGTCTTCATTAATGGTGTGGTTTGTCTGGATACAAATCAGAATTTTCTGAACTCGCGCGTCCTCTTTTGTAATATAATGCGAGTCATTTGTGCATACAAGAGGTATATCAAGCTCTCTCGCAAGTTTTATTATATCGGGATTGGAACGCAGCTGTTCCTCGAGCCCGTGATTTTGTATTTCCAAAAAGTAATTCCCGTGACCAAACAGATTATCGTACCAAAGCGCGATTTCTCTCGCCTTTTCATAATTGCCGTTCAGTATCGCCTGAGGCACCTCGCCCGCGATACAGGCAGAGAGGCATATAAGCCCCTCATGATATTTTTCGAGCAGCTCCCTGTCGATACGAGGCTTGGTATAAAAGCCCTCAACCCACGCGGAGGACACCATTTTAATGAGATTTTTGTAGCCGGTTTCATTCTCACAAAGAAGAATAAGATGGTATCTCTGTGAGTCGAGCCCGTGAACCTTGTCAAACCTTGTGCGCTCAGCCACATAAACCTCGCAGCCGATAATCGCCTTAATGCCTTCGTCCTTCGCTGCTTGATAAAAATCGATAACACCGTACATCGCACCGTGGTCGGTGATGGCGCAGGCAGTCTGCCCCAAAGCCTTGAGGTGTTTCATCAGCGGCTTCAGACGGCAAGCGCCGTCCAGTAGGCTGAACTCGGTATGCAGATGCAAATGGGTAAATTCGGTCATGATTATGCTTTCCTTAACTGCGTATATTCGTGATAATTGGGTCTAGTATGGGTTTGTTTTGCCATACTCACAACCCAAAACTTGTTTTTAATTGAGCTTTCAGCCCATTATTGCTCTAACTGTTTTTAATCGCCGCCGCGGAGAGAATATCCGCAAGATCCTCGCAGGCATCGAAGGCGTTTTCAAGCATGTCAAAAATTTCTTTCCATTTTATAAGCTCGACAGGTCTTGTTTCCTCAAGGAAAAGCTTTTTTATGGTTTTTCTGTAAATACGGTCGGCTTCCTCCTCGAATCTGTTTACCTCCACGACATGCTCGTGAAGCTGCTTGCCGGTCTTTCTGAAATTTTTAAATTCAATAACAGCGCTTTCGATAACAGTACACGCGCTTGTGAGCAATGTTGCGAGGATTTTCGCCTCCTCGCGGACATCCTTTATCGAGAGCATGTCCATAAGGTTCGCGACATCCTCGATATTATCAATTATACTGTCAATAAAATCGCCGATTTCAAGAATATCCTCGCGGTCGATAGGCGTGATAAAGGAGCGTGACAGCTCAAAAACCAGCTCGTGGTGTATATCGTCAGAAGCGTGCTCCGTGTCGTGAATTAAATCTGCCTTTTTTGTAATATCAACATAATTTGTCAGTAAATCTTCAAGCTGATTCGAAGCTTTTACAGCTAGGGCAGCCATTTTTTCAAAGCTTCCGAAATAATCAAAATCCTTCTTTTTTCCTATTCCCATTTATTTTTACCACCTTACTATTAATGTAATTATTTTCCTATTCAGAATATAAACAGGAAAATTTTTGTCATAACGAACCCCACAAAACCGCACAGGGGGAAGGTCAGAACCCAGGCGTAGCCCATTTCCTTGACGACGCTCCAGTCAACAGAGGAAGCGCGTCTTGAGCATGCGACACCTACCATCGACATTGTTTTTGTGTGCGTAGTGCTCAGAGGAATACCCTTGAGCGAGGAAAACAGCAAGCACACAGCGCCTGCGACATCCGATGCAAAGCCTTGATGCACCTCAAGCTTAACCATATCCATACCGACAGATTTAATGATTCTATAGCCGCCGATAGAGGTTCCAAGCCCCATAATCAGTGAACAAAGTATCATGACCCAAGCCGGTATATCAAAGGCGCCGGAAGCGTCCTTGCTCACCAGACCGTTCAGGTAAAGTCCAAGCATAAAAACCGCCATAAACTTCTGGCCGTCCTGCGCACCGTGGAGTATCGCCATGATTGAGGCGAAAATCTTTTCACCGAAGCGGAAAAAGCTGTTTGAGCGTCTTCTGTTGCGCCTTCTGCAGCACAACTCGACAATTTTCGCGATAATATATCCGCTTCCCATGCCCATGACTGAGGAGACACCAAGACCGACAAATACCCTCTGCCATTCGTTCATATTTACAGCAGAAAGACCTCCTAACGCAATAGCGGAGCCGGTCAGCCCAGCAATCAGCGCGTGGCTTTCACTCGTTGGAATTCCGAAATACCAGGCGATAACCGCCCACAGAACAATGGCGAACATGGCGGCGGCAAGAGCGACAACCGGGGCGTTCGCGTCTCCCGAGGTCTGAGCCGCCTTCTCAAAATCAAACATTTTGCTAATTGATTCGGCTACCTTGTCGTTAATCATTGTCATGCCGAAAACGCCGACAAAATTCATCACAGCCGCTAAAATAACACCGTTTCGCGCAGTCAGAGAGCGCGTGGAAACCGCGGTTGCGATAGCGTTCGGAGCGTCTGTCCAGCCATTCACAAAAATAACGCCCAGGGTCAGAGCCACAATAAAAACCAATCCTACACTCAAATAAATCTCTACCCCATTCTTTTTCAAATTTATATATGTGAAGTGAAAAACCCATATGAAGCTTTTCAGCGTACTGTCAACAAACCCTTAACACCTAGTCCCTAATCCCTAGTCCCTAATCCCTAGTCCCTAGTCCCTAATCTCTAATTGTCCGTAATAAGCATCTTTTCCGTGCTTGCGTAAATAGTGCTTATCAAGAAGATATTTTTTTATTCCTATATCCTTTATATCCCCTGTTATAGCGCTTATCTGCATGGTATAAAACGCCATTTCAGCTACATTTTCAAGTATGGCGGCGTTTTCGACTGCCTTGAGCGGATTTTCTCCCCATGCGAAGGGACCGTGAGAATGCACAAGCGCCGCCGGTACCGTGTTATAGTCAATTTCATTTTCCGAAAAATGTTCAACAATAAGCTTTCCTGTGTTTTTTTCGTAGTCCTTCACAACCTCATTGCGGCTCAGCTCCCTTGTGCATGGCAGGCGCGAATGGGAAAAATCCGCATGGGTTGTCCCGAGCGGCTCTATTGCGCAGCCCGCCTGAGCGAAGGAAACGGCGAATTTTGAATGGGTATGCACAACTCCGCCGATTTGAGAAAAAGCCCTGTAAAGCTCCAGATGCGTTGCGGTGTCCGAGGAAGGCTTATATTGGCTGTTATAAATATTGCCCTCAAGGTCAAGCACCACCATGTTTTCTGCGCTGAGCTCTGTGAAATCGACACCAGACGGTTTAATAGCAACCAGTCCCGTGTCCCGGTCAATCCCCGAGACATTTCCCCACGTAAAAGAAGTGAGATTATATGTTAACAGAAGCATATTCGCCTCAAAAACCTGTTTTTTCAGCTGTTCAATATCCATTATTTACCCTTTTAATATTTTGATTTATAGATAACATCATTGTACATCAGTTCTTTTCTGAAGTCTATTACATTCGTTTCGCTGCCGATGTGAAGAAATTCTATCCCCGCTATTTCCGCGAAATCCCTCATGTGTGAAGCGTTCAGGTCATATGAGAGAACCGAATGGTGAGCTCCTCCCGCAAGAATCCAGCATTCAGCTGAGGTTTTGAGCGAGGGAAGCGGCCTCCACAGCACGCCCGCAACCGGCAGACACGGCATATCATGCTCCTGTGCGATGCATTCTATGTCATTGACTATCATTCTCAGTCTGTCACCCATATCGACGAGTGAGACGACAATCCCACTCCCCTTCTTAGCCTTAAAAACCGCTCTCGCAGGGGGTTCCTTGCCGCCGATTCCGAGCGGGTGAACCTGTATTTTCGCCTTTTCATCAGCGAGAGTCGGACAAACCTCGAGCATATGAGCGCCGAGAATCATCTCATTACCTCTTTCAAAATGATAGGTATAATCCTCCATAAACGCCGTGCCTTTAATGTTTTCAGGGCTTACCTTACCCAAAACGGCTGCCATTCTCTTCATTACTCGCGTCATAGCGGCAACCTTCCAGTCGCCTTCTGCGCCGAAGCCGTAGCCCATACGCATCAAGTCCTGCGCGGCAAGACCCGGAAGCTGACTGAGAGCATGCAAGTCCTCAAAGTTTGTATGAAAAGCTCCGAAATTACCTTTTTCAAGGAATTTTTTCAAAGCAATTTCAAGCCTTGCCTGATACCTTACCGATTCAATATCAGAAGTATCGATTATATAGTTTTGTTCATAAAGAGCAATTTGCGCGTCAATTTCATTCTCGCTGGCAGTCTCGACTTCGCAGGCAATATCGCCCACTCCATAGTGGTCAACCTGCCAGCCAAGCTTTAGCTGAGCTTCGACCTTATCACCCTCAGTGACCGCAACATTGCGCATATTATCGCTGATTCTGAGCACTCGCAAATGGCGCGACTCGTGAATACCGACCGCCGCAGTCATCCAGGCAGCAATTTCACTGCAGAAGTCGCTGTCGCGGTAATAGCCCGCAATTACTTTCCGGTTCAGCCTCATTCTCGCGGCGATATAGCCGTGCTCCCTATCGCCGTGGGCGCTTTGGTTGAGGTTCATAAAATCCATGTCGATGCTGTCCCACGGAATATCTCGGTTAAACTGGGTATTTAAGTGCAGGTAGGGCTTGCGCAGCTCACGAAAACCCGCGATCCACATTTTTGAAGGCGAAAAGGTATGCATCCATGCAATAATTCCGGCGCAGTATTCATCATTATTTGCTCTTCTAACAGCGCTTAGAATCGCTTCAGAATCCGTCAGGCAGGTCAAAAAACGCACCTCGCAGGGGATTTCATCTGAAGAGTTAAAAAAATCAACAATTTCTCCGGCGTTGCTGTCCACCTTCTTCAGCGTTTCCTCGCCGTAAAGATGTTGAGTGCCGACTAAAAAATAGAAGAAAAGCCCGCTTTCACCTGTCATTATTATGACCTCTCCTTTTATTAATTGCCTTTACAGCAAAATGAGTCGTCGATTTTATTTTTGCTGTTCGATTTTGATGCTTTTAAGACGCTTCATTACGTCATTTTCGCCTTTTCCAAAATAATCATGCAGGATTCTGTATTCAGCAAAAAGCTTGTCATATATTTTCGAATTTTCCTCTATGGGATTATATTCAATGTCGAGAACTTTACCCATGACCTTTTCGGCGTCGAAAACATTGTCATAGCCACCCTTCGCGCTTCCCGCCGCGACTGCCCCGAAAATAGCCGAGCCCAAAGCCCCGCCCTGGTCGCTGCCGGCGATTTTTACGGGCATTTTTAAAACATCAGCGTAAATCTGCATTGTCATCGGGTCTTTTTTCGCTATACCTCCGGCGGCATAGAACTCATAAACCGGAACGCCGCTAATGGCAAAGGTCTCGACTATCATACGCGTTCCGAAAGCCGTAGCCTCGATTAAGGCACGGTATATGTCCTCCGGCTTAGTCTGAAGCGTCATGCCGATTATCATACCCGTCAGGTCAACATCCACAAGGCATGAGCGGTTTCCGTTCCACCAATCAAGAGCAAGAAGCCCTGTTTCGCCGACTTTTTTCGACTCCAGCTTTTCACGCAGATATGCGTGAATATTTTTATTTTGTGCCTTCGCCTCATCATAATAATGCGCAGGCAGGCAATTATCAATGAACCACTGAAAATGATCGCCTACACAAGCTTGCCCCGCCTCATAACCGAAAAATCCTGGTAAAATGCCGTCCTCAACAACTCCGCACATACCCGGAACCTGTTTTTCGGTGTCCCCCAGCAGCATGTGACAGGTTGAGGTGCCCATTATAGCAAGCATTTTCCCGACAGAATCTATTCCGACAGCCGGCACAAAAACATGCGCGTCAATTATAGCCACGGCGACAGCGGTGCCTGCCTTCAAGCCCAGCTTCGCAGCCATTTCCACGGTCAGCTCGCCCGCCTTATCGCCAATCGGGCTAATGTTATTTGATAATTTTTCTTCAATGACATTTTCAAGCCTCGGGTCGAGAGCCTTAAAAAACTCCTTTGAAGGATAACCGGCGCGCTTGTTCCAAAGCTCCTTATAGCCCGCGGTGCAGGAATTACGGCTCTCTTTACCTGTCATTTGCCAGACAATCCAGTCCGCCGCTTCAATAAAGGTATCGGCATCGTCATAAATCTCCGGCGCCTCTTCAAGAACCTGCCAGATTTTTGGTATAGCCCACTCACTCGAGATTTTTCCGCCGTAATTTTGCAGCCAGCTTTCACCTCTGCTGTGTGCAATATCATTGAGCCTGTTGGCATAGCTTTGCGCCGCGTGATGCTTCCATAACTTGATATAGGCATGCGGCTCGTCTTTATATTTATCTGTAAAACACAGCGGTGTACCGTCTTTTTTCGCCGGGAGTACCGTGCAGGCGGTGAAATCAACGCCGATTCCGACAACATCGTCAGGGTCTATTTTTGACTCCTTCATAATCGCCGGAATAGTGTTATAAAGCACATCGAGATAGTCCTGCGGGTGCTGAAGCGCCCAGTCGACACCCAGCTTTTTACCGCAGGGTAAACATTCGTCCATAACCGCGTGGGGATAGTCAAAAACCGCGCTGCTGAGCTCCTCACCGGTATTTATATTCACTAGCAGCGCCCTGCCCGATAGAGTTCCGTAGTCAACGCCAATTGTATATTTCGCCATAAAAATGAGCATTAGCATACCGCTGCTGCGATATATTAATGCTACACCACCTTTCCATTATATCTTAATATATTTTTAGATTTTTCACTTTTCATACTTCATTTGCACACCGGATAAAAGATAATTTAATTAACACCAATTTATTAACATAAAATATAAAAACTCTATTTCAAAAGCTCATTCTGTTCCTGTTGTCACCGCTGCAGTCGTCGCGGTGGCGGTAGTCGTCACGGTTTTTGTTGTGGCTGCTTTGCTTTGCGTTGTCGCCGGCATTCCGGTTGTTTCAACCGCGCCGGTGCTCAGCGTAACATCGTAGTCTGACACTTTTACTCCGATATCCGATGTGGTGATGCTGCCGCTGAGAAATTCAGTGACCTCCCAGCCGGAAACAATCGTATTGTCAGAAAGACAAACCTCACTTTTAATCGCAAAACCAAATTCATCGTCAATCCATATATTCGCGTATTTTTGCAGCTTCCCGGCTGTGTCAAGCTGAGTCATGACATATTTTTTGCAGCTTCTGCCCGCGACAGTGTTTACCGAATCAAGCTTGACATTGCTCAGCGAAGCGAAATTCGGTGCAAGCTTCGAAATACTCATAAAACCTGACTCAAGCTCGCTCATCGAGGCATTCGCGATAATAACTCTCGTACCCTTCTTTGTTGCCGGGTAGAGCATATAGCTGTCAACGCTTGAGGCGACTTTTGTGTTGGTTGTGTAATAATTGAAAAAATCCGAGCCCTCAGCCTTTATGAGATATTTGTTATCAAGTCGAACCTCCGTAATAACCGAGGTTTGAGCGTTTTTCAAAAAGCTGTAGGTTATCTTGTAATTCGTTTTCCATGTGTCATTATCCGCAATAACATAAGCTTCACGCGTGGTTGTCTCGTCATATGAATGGGTTGGGCGTGTTTTTGTGTCCATAATACCTGGTATGCTTGGGTTATTCTCTTCGCCGCTGCAGGAAACAAAAGCAAATAGAACTATTATTGTAAAAAATAAATAAAAAATCCTCTTAATCATGAGTATGCGGTATTTTCCGTAAAAAACACCTACCGCCTTTCGTTGTTTTGAAGCACACAACCCAAGTCTTGTTTTTTATTGAGCTTTCAGCTCATTAAGGTACTAAAACAAGTCGCTATGTGTCCCGGTTCTAGTCAAATACAAAATTATGTCATCAGCGGATATTTCATATACTAATAACCAGTCAGGAGTGATATGACATTCACGACATCCTGAGTATCTGCCTTTTAAGGGATGATCCTTGTATAATTCATTAAGAACTTCACCATTTGACAGTTTCTTAATTACTGAAGTCAAGAGTTCTATTTGATAACCTCGTTTCACTGCTAACTTAACATCTTTCTGGAATCTTGTGGTAGGTCTTATAATGTACATTAAGATAGCAGCTCCCTCATCATTTGGTCAACATCCTTAAAGGATTTACCGAATGCAGGATTCTTTTTCATTTGCTCTACTTCTTCTAATGCTTCAACTGTATCAATGTTAGGTACTTCCATAGAAACATCGAAGGGTAATTTTTGCTGACGAACCATTATTTTTGCAAAAACATTAATTGCGGAAGTCATTGTCAAACCTAAATCATTGCAAAGACAGTCAAAATCCCGTTTTAGATTTTCGTCCATAGGGACATTGATATAAGTCTGCGCCATAATATCACTCCTTGGCTTCAGATATTTTGTTGAGGAATTAAACTCAAAATCTTCCCACTATCATTATGAGATAAAACGACAATTTTGTCAATTGTTAAAAGGTTATAAAACGGTAAAATCTTTTCTTTTTTTTGATAATTATAACCAAAGCGAAAAAAAACGGAATAATTATTATCACAAAAGCAAAAGATATTATAAATCATAAAAAGGAAGATGATTAATATGGGAAAAAAGAAACAAGAGCAAACACCGATTGAGAAGCAGTACAGTGAAATCACAAAAAAATCAACGCCGAACTCCAAAAAGCTTTCAAACACACTAAAAGCCTTTACAGTCGGAGGTCTGATTTGCGTCGCAGGAGAGGTTATGACCTATTATCTCGGTAAAACCAATCTATCCTCGGACACAATTAAAGCAGCGGTGCCGATTTTTCTAATAATAATAACCGCCGCGCTGACAGGGCTGGGGCTTTTCGGAAAGCTCGCGAAACATGCCGGAGCCGGAACCTTTGTGCCAATTACAGGCTTCGCAAATTCGATAGTCTCTCCCGCGATGGATTATCAAAGCGAGGGCAGGGTTTTCGGAACCGGCGCGAAAATGTTCACCATTGCGGGGCCGGTCATAGCTTACGGCTGCTCTGCTGCGACCGTTTTCGGGCTAATTTATTATTTCTTCATCAAATAATTAAGTAACTATTGCGAAAAGGAGTGAATGCTTTGGCGTTTAAAAAAGGTGAGTTCGTTCTGACGCTTGAGTCGAAACCATCAATAATTTCAAGCGCAGGTGTTGTCGGGAAAAATGAGAGCGAGGGACCTCTCGCAGAAGAATTTGACTACTGCTACAGCAGCGATAAAATCAACAATAAGGAGACCTTTGAGCAGGGGGAAAGCGAGCTGCTCAAGGACGCAGTCACGAGAGCAATAGAAAAATCCGCCATTTTGAAAAAAGATATTGATATAATTTTTTCGGGAGACCTGCTATATGAGAGTATCGCAACAACCTTCGGGATAAAAGATTTTGAAATACCCTTTGCGGGGGTTTTCGGCGCCTGCTCAACGATGGCGCTAACGCTTGCACTCGCGGGGATTTTCTGCGATTCGGGCGCGGCAAAATACGCTCTCGCCTCGACCTCCTCTCATTTTTGCACGGCTGAAAGACAGTTCCGTTTTCCTCTCGAGTACGGCGGTCAGCGCAGCCCGAGCGCCCAGAGAACAGTAACAGGCGCAGGTGCGGCTTTGCTTGGCGCTCATTCGGCGCTGCTGCCCTATGTCGAGGCGGTGATGTTCGGCAAAATCACGGATTTCGGTATAAAGGATGTGGCAAATATGGGGGCGGCGATGGCGCCCGCAGCGGCAGATACGATTTCGAGATTTCTCAGTGACACAGGCACAAAGCCGGAGGATTATTCATTGATTCTCACCGGAGACCTCGGAAGCGTGGGAACGTCTTTGCTTAAGGAGCTATTGAAAACAAAGCATAATATTGACCTGAGCGAAAACCATGCTGACTGCGGAAATATGATTTTTTACGAGGAGCAGGACACGCATGCGGGAGGGAGCGGCTGCGGCTGCTCGGCAAGCGTTTTCTGCACGAAGATTCTCAAGGATATACGGCTCGGCAATCTGAAAAGCGTGCTTTTTGTCGGCACAGGTGCGCTAATGTCCCCGATATCGACCCAGCAAAAATCGACAATTCCCGGTGTAGCTCATGCCGTGCTTGTAAAAAGCGATATATAATATTGTAAAAGATGAGGTAAGTTTGAAAACTTGTTTTTCAAAAGGTTTTGTGCCTTTTAAACAAAATAAATTCAGGACACATTAGCTAAATATTGACTGAAAGGTATGGTCATAGGTTTGAAAAACTTGTTTTTCAAAAGGTTTTGTGACTTTTAAGCAAAATAAATTTATGACACATTAGCTCAATATTGACTGAAAGGTAAGGTCATATATATGAAACTCAAAACAAAGAAGCTTATCAAGGATTTTTCGCTGGTGAGCAAGGCGGGTAAGCTGGTTTACCTGATGAATACCTTGCAAAATATGGTTGTTGCGCTGACGGTGGTTTTTGTCGCCATACGCTTCATTCTTTGCCTTATAAATCCTGATGAGAAAAATAAACAGGCTTGAACAATTACGACGCAAAAAGCCGCGAAACTTGTCGCGGCTTTTTTTGGGAGTGAATGAAAAAGTGTGATGAAATTATACTTTATACTAATCACTGATAAAAAACGTTAAAAATTTGCGAGGATTTTTTGCGTTTAACAAGGATGCAGACGCAGACGGGCTGCCGCCCGTTAAGGAGAAAAACGCAGTAAAACACAAAAAAGACCGTAAATATACAATGTTTTTTTATCAGTGGTTAGTATTATATATCAAAATATGCCTTGAGCCTTTCGGCTGAAAGCTTAAGCTCAAAGGGCTTTTTACGCTTTTTTATTGCCTTTTGAAAAACAGGCGGATATTCGGCGGTCTTGAAACCCTCAAATCTTGCTTTTTCATTGACCGCGGCAGCGCCGCACAAGGGGCAGATTGTATACTCCTCGCCCAAATCAACATTGCATTCAACGCATCTCATTACAAATTCCTCACTTGCTATTAAAAAATTTCGGTAATATTCTCAAAAAATCGCAACGCGAATCCCACACCCTGTATCCTGTACCCTGTTTCCTGGAACCTTTAAATGATGATTCATCATCATTTAGACAGGGTTTGGAGATTCAATTCTCACCCGGATTCCCTGAGCGGACAGGCTTGTGAAAAATTCTTTATACAGAGCACTATCACTGTTTGCAGTGGAAAAACAGATGCATAAATGCCCGTTTACTCCGATTCCGGCGCAGAAGGTAGTCAATCCGTACTTTCGCGGGTCGCCGCCGATAAGTTCATAACGCTCAATTTTTTCACTCATGACCTCTGGAAGTGTAATATTTCCAAGGTTTGACAGCATCAGTGATACAATACGCTGGTGGGTCTTTTTTTGGATTTGCAAAAGTCCCGGCTTTTTGATAAAAAACGGAATAATTCTCAGATACGTCTTTTCGGTCAGGGCATAAGTTTTGTTTAAAAATGACTGTATATTCTCTTTTGTAATTTTATTCTTCAGCTGTCCTTCAACAACCTTGCAAATCTCTTCTATAGAGCAGTCGCGTCTACCCTGCGGGTTAAATTCTATAGGGACATGGGTTGAAAAATTCCGCAGAGTATCTGTGTCAAAATACTTCCTCATATTTAGAGGTATCGCGATGCTAATAGTCTCATTTATCGCTTTATCGGAAATTCGAATAATAGAATGAATCAGAACTGCCGCGAGGTATTCAGTAATCGTCAAGCCGTATTGCCTGCCCTTTTCCTTGACCTCGTCTGACGGCATAAAGCCCAGAACATGCTTAACATAATTCTTTTCAAGCACCAATGGCATCTGATAAGCCTTTGCCCGCTCAAGCTCCGGCAGCTTTTCCTTTGTGTGATAACGCACATAAGCATTCTCGGATTCTGTAGGTGTCGGCGTTTCATTAGGGTGCATTATACCCTCACATTTTGAGGTATCAGTCCCGCTGAGGGTCAAATAGTGCGCGGTAATCGCATTTAAAAACCGCAGAAGCCCTGTTCCGTCACAGAGCACATGTGAGGCTTCAAGGCTTATTCTTCTTTTATAGTATAAAACATGGAATTCAGGTGAGCCGTCCTTACCGAACCATTGAGGCAGAGCAGGAACCTCCCTTTCCATGCATATTTCCGGCATGGAATACGTCTTCTCAAGATATGCCCAAAAAAAGCCTTTTCTTAATCTCTGGGTAAAGCTTGGAAAACGCGGCAGAAGCTCAAAAACAGCGCGGCGCAGTAGAACAGGGTCAACCTCACCCTCCTTGAGAACCACTGACAGTCTTATTATCCGCGAGGAATTATTAGTATTAAGCGATGTGAACATTATTGCCGCGGTGTCGGTTTTCATCCACTCATATTTTTTTTTCATTATATCTCCTAACGTGGGCTTGGCTTGCCAAGCCCACAACCCAGAACTTGTTTTTTAATTGAGCTTTCAGCCCATTAAGTTACTAAAAAATCAATCGTTCATATTAACAATGGCTTCATTTATGTCAACCTCACCCTTGTCGAGTCCCAGTTCCGCCGCAACAGCTAATGTTTTTTCTTTTCCAAGATTATAAATAAAGAAAATTGATGCAGCCATAATTACCCCGCCTATCAGCAGCAGAATAATTGCTGAATTTTTTATATTAAGAGCCGTTTGCGCAGTCTGATTCGCGCCGAGAGTTTCGTCATAGCCTATCGAGCTGAGCACAAAAGCAATAAGCGTTGAGGCGAGGGCATAGGCAAATTTTCTGATCATAGAGTAAACCGCGAAAATACTTGCCTCGTCACGGCTTCCGGTCGTGTACTGCTGATAGTCGATACAGTCGGATATTATAGCCCATGTCAGCAAAGTAAACGCGCCAGCGCCGGTGTTGACAAACATCATGCAGACTATATAAAAAACCGCCCCGTTTGTCCCGATTGGAACTATAAGCATAACAATACATGTGACAATACTCACCAGAACAGGTATTCCGACAGCGAGCTTTTTACCGATTTTCTTCGCGATTTTACCGATAAAAAGCACTCCGAACGCCATTGGTACATAAGAAGCGATATTAGCTAAAGGCAGTATATTCGACGCACGGAAATAGCACTGGAAAACGTAGGCTGTAGTCGTCTGCGAGGACATAAAAAACATCAGGCTGGCAAGTGTCGCGATACACATAGCCATAAACGGGCGGTTTTTCAAGCAATCTCGCAGAACCTGTAAATATCCGATTTTTATCAGGTTTTTCGGCGGCTCAACCCTTTCCTCGGGCAGAGTGCGAAGCAAGGTAAACGCTGTGAAGCCGACAATCGAAATCACGACTGCGAGATAGATAAAACGGTTTCCCAGCAGCATATCGTTTTCGTCATAAACCAGAAACGGAACAAGCATTATCAATGCACCTGCGGCAATTCCGCCGATATTTCTCCAAGTCGAGAGGGCAATCCGCTCGTTCTGCTTCGCCGTTATTGTCGAATGCATCGCGCCGTAAGGCACGTTGACCATAGTATAGCAGGTGTCCCAGACGAAATACATCACAATGAGCATTATATATCTCAAAGTCATATTGATGTCCTTAAAAGGTAAAAAAACAAGCGCACCGGTGATACAGAAGCCTATCGAGCCGATTTTTATCCAGGGCTTGTACTTGCTTTTATCGCTCAGCCTGATGCGGTCTATCAACGCGCCCAGGACAAGGTCACTCACAGCGTCCCAGGTCTTGAGAAAAAACACAATTACGCCGAACTGAGCCATAGGAATTCCGACATATTGGGTGTAAAAAACAATCAGATAATTGGTGACCAGCGAAAAAGTCAGATAACAGCCGAAATCACCCATTGCATAACCGATTTTATCTCTGAGTGAAAAAGGAGGCAGATTCAGTTTCATTAAAACCGCAACGCGGTATAAAAATCGCTTAATACGCATTGAAACAATAATCTATTTTGCACGGTACCGCTACCTTTCATAGTATTTTTCAAACTATACTCATTTACCATTTCTAAATTTTAATTGACTGTAGTATAATAATTTACTATAATTGATTATACCGACAGTAAAAAACGTTGTCAATTTCTAATTTTTCAAAAATGTAAAATAATTGACATTTACGAAAAAGAGTAAACATATTGATAAATTCTGTACCAATGTGTGAATATTATTTGAACATAAACTATGAAAAGGTGATTATTTTGTCTGATTTAAGGGTTGAAAAAACAAAAAAGGCTATTTTGAACGCTTACATGGAGCTGCGTACAAAAAAGCCTCTGGATAAAATTACAATTAAAGAATTATGCGAAAAGGCTGTAATCAGCAAACAGACTTTTTATCTGCATTATTCCGATATTTACAGCCTTTGCGGTGAAATTGAGGATAATGCGATTAACGAAATTTTCAAAACCTTTGACAAGCCCGAAGCGATTGCCGCAGATTACAAAGCATTCATAAATGAGCTAATAAGCCTGAGCTACAGCCTTGTTTCGACAATGAATTACATATTCTGCGACACGCGGCGGCCGATTATAATTGACAAATATGAAAAAAAGATTATAGCTTTGCTGGTGAGAGCCTTCCCTGAATTCGGGACGAATATCCGCCTTCAGGCAACTCTGACATACATTATTCACGGCACCTACAACACCTTCATGCGCTACTTAAAAACCTCTCCGAAGGAATCGATTGCAGTGCTTGTCAGCATAAACGAGCTGATTGCCGAAAACCTAGGTGAGCTGAAAAAGAGTGCATAGTCACATCTGTCATTTTTTTTCATTTATTAAAAGAAGCTCCCGGCTTTTCAATTCATTTTTCTCGCCGAGTAAAAGATTCGCAAAAAAACGGTCAAGATAAATTTGCGTCGCTTGTATCCCGCGTTTCAAATCGGTATAATTCGCCCGTACAAGCGCATTCCTGAAATACCATGCGTTTTCGGCAAAAACATCATTAGAGACATCGAAACCGAGAGTACGCATGTATTTAATAACAAAAATGGCGGTTGTGCGTGTATTACCTTCACCGAAAGCGTGAATCTGCCATAAACCGGAGGTAAATCTTGCTAAATTTTGTACTGTTTCGATTTGAGTCAGCCCTTGATATCTATGATTTTTTTCTTGTTCGAAATCGTAGCTTAAAGTATCCTGAATGCTCCCGGCGCTTGCGTAAAAAACAGTTTCACCGTTGAGCACCCATTCACTTTTTGTGTTGTTATATTCTCTGATTTTCCCTGCAAAACGGTAAATTCCCTCAAATAAACGGCGGTGAATCGAGATATATTCAGCCGGAGAAAAGGTAAAGGCTTTTTCGCTGAGTATTTGCGAAATACGCGCTGAAACAATATCCGCTTCCGCTACCCGTGTTTTATCGTCAGGTGATAGTGGCTTTGCCTTATAATAATTCTCAACAAGCCTCCGTGCTTCAGAAAGTGTTATGTCGCCGTTGATATTTTTATTTGCCGTCTCAATCAAATAGTCTGACGCGGTAAGCCCGTCAACCTTTTGCAAACCGATAGCTGTGTGCCAGATATATCCCAGCTCCCGCTGATCCGGTTCACCCTGTACCTTATAATTCTCAAGATCAATCACTTTGATGTCCTCTTTATTCTCAGTCTGATTTCCAAAGACTAATTTCTAATCTCTTTCCAAATCGCGGTATATTTTTGCATTGAAGCGCTGTCATAGAGGAAGGCCTCGCTGCGGTTAAGCTCCTCCTTGCTCGGGAACATAATTGTATTGTCACAGAACTCAGCCCAGCTTCCGCTGACAGGCGAGGTGTAGCCGGTTGCGGACATATTTCTAAGAGCTATATTCGGGCGGCACATAAAATTTACAAATTTCTGCGCCGCGTCGAGGTGGGCTGTTCCCTTAACAATGACAAAGCTGTCAACCCACTTGTTCGCGCCCTCCTTCGGGATGACATAAGCGAGATTAGGGTTCTGGTCAATCGCGATTTTTGCCTCCCCCGAATAAATCAGTGCCAGAGCAGCCTCGTCAGCAATCATTATGTCTCTTATTTCCTCCTCGGCATATGCTTTTACTAATGATTTTTGCGAAAGAAGCCGTGTTTTTGCCTGCGAAAGCTCGTTATCGTTGCCGGAATTCATGCTGAAGCCAAGCATCTTCAGTGTAGCTCCAAGGCAGTCGCGCACGGAGTCCCACATGAGTATCTGACCTTTGTACTGAGCGTCCCATAAGACCTGCCAGCTGTCGGGAGGGCTTGAAACAAGCCTTTTATTATAAAGAATCCCTAAGGTACCCACCATATATGGAACAGAATATTCATTTTTGGAATCATAAACCGGTGAAAGATATTCTGACGCGATATTTGATTTATTTGTGATTTTTGAGGCATCAAGCTTTTCAAGCTTGTTCTCTTTAACAAGCCGGTCTACCATATAATCGGAGGGAACAAGGACATCATAGCTGTTCGGTTTGCTCAAAAGTGTGCTGTACATCTCCTCATTGCTCGCGAATTCCTCGTAGACTACCTTTATTTTATATTCCCTCTCAAAGTCCGCAACCGTGTTCATATCAATATAGTCAGCGGCGTTGAGCACACTTATTGTCTCGGTATAGACTGTTGTATCTTTAGTAGTCGTTTGTGTTTCCGTAGTTCTCGGCGGTCTAGTTGCCTGATTTCCGCCACCGCCGCTGCCGCCGCAGGCGAAAAGGCTGAACGCGAGAGAAAAAACGAGAAACAGCGCCGCTATGTGTTTAAAATATTTCTTCATCACATAAACCTCCTTCTTTAACTGCTCAGCTACATTTGAGCCTTAAACAGGCTCTCAAGCTTATAAATAACATTGTCGGATTCAGCGTTCATCATTATTGCTTCATTTAAGTCGGAAAGATCCTGCAGTATTGCTAAATCCTCATTATACCCAATTGTATAAACCGGAATCCTTATATCTCTGATGACATTTTCGACATCCTCAAAACCGTAACCCCTGTTAGTTACACCGTCAGTCAATACAATCAGCATCAGCTTTGTGTTCGGGTTCTGTTTTTCGAAATCAAGCAGCATTTTCGACGCAACAACAACAGCGTCAAACATAGCAGTGTTACCTACAGCTGTCATATTTTTAACGGCGTTTCTATAGAATGACTTCTGATTTTGGTCAAATTCGGCAATCGGCAGTGAAATATTGGCAGTGTCTGAAAAGGTGACAAGACCGATATTTGTAGTTTCGCCGATAAATTCCGCAGCTCGGTTAAGGCTCGCTTTCAGCTTCAAAAGCGGAGAGCCGTCCATGCTCCCGGAGGTATCCGCGACAAAAACCGCCGCGATTTCACTAGTGCCGCTTTTGGATTTTTTAAAGGAGTCCATTGCTTGAGTAATAACGCTTCCGCTGAGTTTTGCCGGAGTATAATTATAATCCTCCAAGGCGTTGAAGCCCTTTGAAGTAGCCGCTGCTTGAGAATCGGGAGACTTGCAGAATTCAGCAAATTTCGCGGAAATCTGTTTCTTTACCTCAGACAAATCGCCGATTTCATAAAGAGGCTGGTCATGCCTAACACCATACGGGATAAATTCAAAATTCGACTTCAGCTCGGCGTTGTTCGTGAAGGTGATATAATCAGAGGCAAAGCCGTCAAGCGAGCCATACAGCGCGGACTCCCTAACCTGCTGGTCTGTATAGCCGACATAAGGAATATTATCCTGAAACTGCTGCAGCTTTGATTTCGCGGCGTCGCTTACCGGATTATTTTCGTCGAAGCTTTGCAATACGCTCAAGAGCAAATTCAAGCCCGAGGAGCTGTTAAGAGGGTCGGTGTAACCGATTGCGACTTCATTATTAAGTACACAGTCAAATATCGTTTTCGAGTTGACTGTACTGTATTTTTTCAGAAGTGCATCATTCGCTTTTTTAGAAAGTATTATTCCTGCGGTATTACCAGCAAGACGCTTTTCGGTGAGATTGATTTTTATGTTTTTGCTGCTGAGTATTTCCCCGTATAGCTCACTCGAGGGCGCGAAAACGTCCGGCTTGTATTTGTTTGCCGCAATAAAATCCGCGCTGAGACTGCTCGGAATAGAGCGTATTCCGACTGAAACCGGTTTACCCTCAATAACCAGACCGCTCTTGTTAAACTTTTCGGCGGTTTCGTTAAGCCAGTTCATATATCCACTTCCGCTTTTTTCGCTTGAAGCATAAATAGTTATAAACTCATCTGTGACAGGATTGACAACAAAGGGATATTCAGAAATATCCGGTAAAACTGCCAGAGAGCTTTCACTTGAGATTCCTCCGATATCCTTTTGAGGAGTAAGTGCCTTAACACTCAGCGAATTGTAAAGCTTGTTAAGCTGCCGAACTGCGGCATTCGTCGCCATAGCATCTCTTGGTTTACCATAATTTTGTGTAAAATAAACAATACCGAAAACCAGTGAAAAAACTATCAGCGCCAGCAAAGAGAGTTTCACAATGTTCTTTTTAAAAAATTTCATTCTAATTCATTTTTCCTTTCTTAGTAAAATTTTCCCATCATCTGTATAACTGCGCATTCTTAATTAACTCGTCCATTTCGACTATTGCCGGTAGCTGTTTAATATCGATGTCTTCTATCGTGTTGTAGCGGGAAATTTCGAGAAGCATTTTATCTAGCTTCAGCAATATATCATCAGTTGCGGTAACCGAATTCTTGACAAAATTAATATATTCCATGTAAATCGCCATTTTTTGGTCAGACAGCCTGTCTTGAGCTGGATTTTTTTTCACTAACTCATAATCCCTAAAGTCAAAAGCAGAAATTTTATTGAGAATACTGCGAATATTTATGTAAATAATCTTTTCGACTTCGCTTAGTACACCGGCGAATTTCTGATAGCTCATTTCGGAGTTTGAAAATTTTTGCAGCAAGACTTCATCAATTGTGACCTTTTTTCGTCTAAAACGTTTTATCTGTTCAATGCTATTTTCTATATCAACATTAAAAACACCGCTGCTATGCTCCGCCTCCTCAAGCGCGTCAAGGCATTCATCGAGCGTCTCAATTTTTTTCGTGAGCTGACGAGTATCATTTTTTCTTAAAAGCATTATATTCCCGCCAAAAAAGGCAACAAGGCTTGCCGCCACCGCTCCCCATGCCGCCGCCACAGAAAAAGCAGTTCCGGTAAACAAATTCAGCCCGACAAAAGCGTCTGAAAACAATAATATATCAATCAAAGCAATAACTGCGTTAAAAATGATAAATTTAAAATTTTTCTTTGACCCCATTTATTTTTCCTCCGCCATATGTGTCAGAATATTTATTAACATAATAACAATGAATTCATAAAAAACTCGTTCCTTTAAAATAATACCATAAATTATAAAGCAATGTCAATCGAACTAAAATAAATAGCCGCCGCAATAAATGCGACGGCTTTTAACTGCTATAATGCGGAAAATTGTACGCTGTGCACAGTACACTTTTTTCTACCAATCAAAGGACTTCAAATAGTCTATACTCTGCTTCGCGGCGTTAATCGGTGTGTTACCCTCGTTCGGTCTGTCCTGCTCAACAACCACCCAATTAGCGCCTGCTTTGACGCTTGAGCAAAGAATCGAAGGCATATTCTGGCAGCCGCTGCCGACAGGCATGAAGCTGAAAGCATCCTCATCCTCGTCGTCCGCGTCGCTTTCGATACCTATGAGCTGATATGGCTTGCAGCCCTCCGCACCGCTGACAAAATCCTTGAGGTGTACAACCGGTGAGCGCCCAGAATATTTTTCGATATACTCGCTCGGGTCGACTCCTGCGAATTTGACCCAGCATGTGTCAATTTCCGTCTGAAGTGTGTCAGGGTCTATCTCCGAATATATAATATCTAGCCCGTATTTTCCGTCGACTTCAATAAATTCAAAATCATGATTATGATAAAGAAGCGTAATCCCGGCTGCCTTGAACTTTTCGCCGATTTTTCGGATTTCATCAATAGTCTGCATAAACAGCTCCGTTCCCGGATGGCGCTCAAAGGTCATATAAGGCACGGCGACATACTTGCAGCCGAGCGCGCTGTAATCAGAGATAACCTTATCGGTTTCATTCAGCAGCATGTCAAAAGGCACATGAGCCGAAACCGGCAAAAGACCGATTTCCTCGCAAAAAGACTTAACCATGCCCGGCTCATTATCAAAAAGTCCGGCGAATTCCACGCCGTCAAAGCCCATTTCCTTGACCTTTTTAAGAGTACCGAAAAAATCCTCCTCAGCTTCCTCCCTGAGCGAATAAAGCTGAATCGCAATTGGTAACGACATAAAAAACATTCCCTTCATTACTAGATGCTAGATACTAGATGCTAGATACTAGATATTAAATACTTTATTAAGATAATGCGGCTTTTATCATAATTGCGCACTCTATGCGCTTTTTTTCGAGCTCACAGGACAGGCTGTGCGGCTTGTAAATACTGCCGCAGTATTTGCTGTTATTGGCGTTGCAGCCGCCGGAGCAGAAAAATTTCGCCCAGCAACCTGCACATTCATCCTTTGAGTATACATTTGCCTTGGAAAACATTTTTTTGCTCTCTAAATCAAAGGTTCCATCGTTTAAATTGCCCATTTTCATGCTTTCATCGCCGACAAACTGGTGGCAGGGATAAATGTCCCCTTCAGGTGTCACCGCGACATATTCGTTGCCGCACGAACAGCCTCTCAGCCGCTTTATCGCACAGGGACCACCGTCAAGCTCAAGCTGAAAATGAAAAAAGTTCAAATCCTGCCCCTGCTTTTGTTTCTCAATTAGAATGTTTGCCAGGCTTTCATACTCGTCAAAAATCACCGGAAGGTCTTTTTCCTTCAGCGAATACGGCACATCACCGTCAAGCACGGCAGGCTCTACCGAAACCTGCGAAAAACCGAGCTCATCATATATATGAAGCACATCTTTAGTAAAATCAAGATTATTTTCCGTGAATGTACCCCTTATATAATACTGCTTTTTACCTCTGCTACCGACAAGTTTTTTGTATTTAGGAACAATAATATCATATGAGCCTTTATTATTTGCCGTAGGGCGCATTTTGTCGTTTATTTCTTTTCTTCCGTCGAGTGACAGCACAACATTATGCATTTCTTTATTTATATATTCTATTTTCTCATCATCAAGAAGAATCCCGTTTGTGGTAATTGTAAAGCGGAAGAGCTTGTTATGCGCCTTTTCAAGACTGCGCCCGTATTCGACAAGATTTTTTACAACCTCGAAATTCATCAGCGGCTCACCGCCGAAAAAATCAACCTCCAGATTTTTTCTTGTGTGAGAATTTGCAACCATAAAATCCAGCGCAGCTTTTCCGACCTCGAAGCTCATCAGCTTTTTTCCCTTGCCAAAATCCCCCTGAGAAGCAAAACAGTATTCACAACGCAAATTACAGTCATGAGCTACATTCAGACACATGGATTTTATCGGAGCAGGCCCCATCATATTTGCGTATTCGGCATAATCATCCTTACTGAAAAGTAAATCCTGTTTATAAAGCGATAAAAGCTCCGAATATGCCTCATTTATTTCCTTAGAGGAGTATTTAGTGCCAAGGAGCTCAAAAACATAATCCGGGCAGGACTCACCAAGATATTCATCCTTCAACCGCGTCAAAATATCATACGCCGTGTCATCAAGCAGATGCACGGCGGAGCTGTTTGTATCAAGCGCGATGTTATAATCACCCAAAGAGTAAGTGTGTATCAATTTATCTGATTCCCGCAATCTAAATTTTGCTTATTTATTTTCGCAATCCTGATTCGCGACTGTGCAGGAGGTCTTGCATGCGGATTGGCAGGAAGCCTGGCATTCGCCGCAGCCGCCCTTTTCAGCGCTCTTTTTAAGGTTTGCGTTATTGATAGTTTTTACGTGTTTCATTTTATGACCTATCCTTTTTATAAATTAAAATTTTTTTAATGCCTGAATTTACGTTTCTGCTTCATATTCGCCGCCATTATTCCGCCGAGCGCCGAGGCAAAAATCATCATCGGAATCAAAAGATAAACCGCTCCGCTGATAAGTCCGTCAGAAAGAATAACGACAAAAATTATCTCAAACAAAAACAGGGGGATGCTCACTGAAATGCCGGAAAATAATCCTCTTACCTTCATGCGCCTAGACATGATATATCCCGCTATGAAAGCCGACAAAACGCTTGCCGCTGAAAGGAGATACTTTATTGAATCAAAGCTTATGTCCCGCTTCGTAACCATCAGCGAAAAAGCTGAAACAAGGATAAAAAACGCGACGATTCCGACAAGAAAGGAAAAAAGCATCGACCTCACAAAGCCGGAAGATGAACCGCTGCCGGACTTATTAGAGTCATTGAATTTACTCATATATACAACCTCCCACATAATATACTAAATACTATGATAGGGATGTACATAATATTACCTGAAACCTGTTAGTACCTAAGTGGGCTGAAAGCTCAATAAAAAACACTACTTGGGTTGTGGGCTTGGCAAGCCAAACCCACGTTAGTTCCCTGTTAAGAGTCGTCCTCGCTTTTTTTCGAGCGTCTTTTTTTCTCTTTTTTCTCGCCGGACTCCTCCATTTGCTTCTGCTGAGCCTCTTTTTCCGCGTTTTTAGCGGCGGTGGCGGCGGCTTTTTCAGCCTCAAGTCGCTCCTGCGAGGAGTTATTTGTCTGGATAGCCCAGCGTGCGAGCTTCATTTTGTTTCTGTCCGCGCCGGTCTCGACAATGAGTGAGTCCTCTTTAACTGTCACGACCCTGCCCATAATTCCGCCGATTGTTGTGATTTCATCGCCGATTTGTATGCTGTCGCGCATCTCCTGCTCTGATTTTTGTTTTTTCTTCTGCGGTCTTATCATGAAGAAATACATAATAACGAACAGTCCGCCCATCATGACTATCATGAAAAGCGGGTTTGACTGAGTCGTTGAACCTCCCGCGGTCAGGAGATACTGGGTAAAGTTTAAAAGCATCGTTTTTCCTCCAACATTTTGTCTTAACCATTTGGCATAAAAGATATTATAAGGCTTTTATCGCTTCAATGCAAGCAAAATTTTAAAATTTTCGCTTTATTCATAATTTTCGGAATTCCGGTATTTAGTACCTTAGTACCTTATTGAGCTGAAAGCTCAATAAAAAACAAGTCTTGGGTTGTGGGCTTGGCAAGCCAATCCCACGTTAGTGGGCTGAAAGCGTAATAAAAAACAAGACTGGGTTGTGGGCTTGGCTTTCCAAGCCCACGTTAGTAAAGTCGAAAATGATTCCTATTTCGCAAGATTCAACACATTGATAAGTGCCTGCGATGAATCTATGCTCGGTGCGTATTCAAGCCCCACATACCCCGAATAAGCTGTTTTTTCAATGGCTGCAAAAATATTTTTATAGTTGATTTCACCCGTCCCCGGTTCCATTCTGCCGGGGTTGTCCGCGCAGTGGAAATGACCGATCAGCTCAATATTTTCGGTGATATTCGCTATCAGGTTACCGTCTGTAATTTGCTGGTGATAAATATCATATAGCAGCTTAACATAAGGGCTGGCGACCTCGCGGATAATCGCGAAGGCCTCATAAGTAGAGCTGAGAAAATACCCCCTGTGATTGACAAGAATATTAAGCGGCTCAAGCACAGCGGTGATTCCCGCGTCCTCAAAAACTGGTGCGGCAGCTTTCAGCGCGAGGACAACATTGGCGTGCTGCTCAAAATGGGTGATGTCGTTTCGCTCGTTGCCGGTTGTGATAATCAGGCTCTTCGCTCCAAGCTGTTTTGCGAATTTTACGCTGTCCACAGCGATTTTGTAAAGAGTTTCGCCGCTGTCACTGCAGAGCAGCGCTTTTGCGGCGTACTCAGCCGCGAGCGCCTCATCCTTTGTGCCCACGCACATGCTCGCCAATGGCACACCGGAGCTGTCAACAGAGCGCCTTAACTCTTCTATATCATGTCGTGCGAAGCCCCAGATTTCGTTTGCCTGAACGCCGCATTTTGCCGCGAGGGCAAACCTGTCCATAAAAGGAATATCCTGATACATCATTTCGATGCAGGCTGAAAATTTCAACATTATATTTATACCTTTCTTTTCTTACCAAACAAGACTGTCAGGATCAAAGGCGTAGGAGCGCAGGTGCACGTTGATTCTCATATCGCCAATGTCGAGAACATGGAAGAATGCGCCATTTTCGGTCGGAAGAATAGTCATGCCCTCACCCTCGGTTTCACCCGCGAGATTTCTCGAAATAACCTTCTGCACCTGACCGGTAGCAAGATTCGCGGCATAAATAGCCTGGTCGTCACGGCTGACAGACATATAAATAACTCCGTTATGAATCTCCGCACCCTGAACCTTATGAACGGGAGCATCAATTTCAAATTTATCAATGGGCTTCAGAGTTTCCGCGTCGTACATGTTCAAGGTGGTTATATGGTCGCGTCTGGCTGAGTAAAGAATACCGGTATCCTTGTCAACAGCGACCCATGGGATGCCGTTTTCATGGTCCTCAAGGGGCACCGCTTCGTATTTTATAAGCTCAAGGGTTTCAGCGTCAAACATCGCTAAATAAAGATGCTCAAAAACCTTGCTGTCCTCAATAGAGACATATACCCTGCCGTTATAGTAGCTGATGCCGCCGATATGCTTGCAGCCAAGGTCGAGAAGCTCCTTGGGAATGGCGATGAGGTTTTTCGCGACTATGTCCAGTCCATTCAACTCTGTTTTGATGAGTCCGTAATTTTCGCTGAAGAAAAAATGCTCACCGTCGGTAGTAATTCCCTGCGCCCTTATTAAGGCGTCGAAGATTACGAAATTTTTGACCTCCAACGGCTCGTAATAATCCGGCTTTTCAGCAGGCTCGGCAAAGGTGATAATGGAAATCAGAATCGCGGTTATAGCGGCGATTATACGCTTGAAATATGATTGAAAACCGTTAATAATACCGTCCATCAGAATTAACCTCCGTTGATTTTTATGACAGGTTCATCTTATCATAAACCGCTTTTAAATTCAAGCAAAATATAATTTTTTTACCTTTTATAAATCATAGTTGCATTTTCAGCATAATAATGTTACAATTTCCCATACAAAATTTTTTTATTTGGGGTGATTTCATGGAAGAAAAAGGGTTTTTCGCGGGCTTTATAAATAAGCACCCGGAGATTTACAAATTTATAAAATTCTCCTTTGTGGGTATTGTTACAAGTGTAATCGAATTCGGTACATATTACATACTCGCCTATCTTGTCTTCAAAAATCAGCATTCCGCACCTGTTGATTTATGGCTGCTGCATTATGAAACAAGGGGGCTTATGTACTCATTTATGCTCTCCTCAGCCCTCGGTTATATCGCGGCGTATATCGGCAATCGCAAACTCACCTTTGCCTCGGACGCCAATCAGCTCGTCAGCATTCTTTTATATGTTTTCATGGTGGTTTTCACAATCTTTATGACGACCTATCTCGGAATGGAGCTTATAAAATTCACCGCCGGAAAAGGCGAAACGATTGCGAAGCTGGGCGAATACCTCGCAAAACCCATAGTTGTCCTGCTCTCAACAGTCTGGACTTATCCCTTTAGCAAATATGTGGTCTACCGCAAGAAAAAGCAATAAACCTATCTCCTACCTCCTAAAATCCTATCTCCTATTTCAGTTGCAAGCCTTGTCAAGCTCCTTTTTTATCTGCTTAATGATTTTTTTCTCGAGCCTTGAGATATAGCTCTGGGAAATGCCGAGCATGTCGGCGACCTCTTTCTGAGTGTGCTCACGCCCTCCGCCGATACCGAAACGCTTTTTTATAATTTCCTTCTCCCTGTCATTCAGTTTTGAGACAATACTAAGCAAAATGTTTTTTTCGTCCTGAGCCTCGATGTCCGCATTTACTGTGTCATAATCATTGCCGAGCACATCCGACAACAGCAGCTCGTTGCCGTCCCAATCCATATTTAAAGGCTCGTCGAGAGACAGCTCCATTTTAAGTACTGATGTTTTTCGCAGAAACATCAGTATTTCGTTTTCTATGCAGCGCGAGGCGTAAGTCGCAAGCTTTATGTTCTTTTCGGGGCAGAAGGTATTTACTGCTTTAATAAGCCCTATTGTACCGATAGAAATTAAATCCTCAATTCCGATGCCGGTATTTTCAAATTTTTTCGCGATATAGACAACAAGGCGGAGATTGTGGGTTATCAAGGGTTCTCTTCCCTTTTCGTCGCCCATGGAAATTTTCTGCATACACTCGTTTTCGTCCTCCTTGCTCAATGGAGGCGGCAGTGTCTGGGAGCCATTTATGTAGTAAACCTCTCCGAAAATTTCCGATAAGTCATATTTTATGAGAAGTGACCTGATGTCATCCTCCAATTTGCGCAAAAGTGTTTTCATCCTTAGTTTCCTTCCTTTCTCCTTCGAATTCGCTGACAAGCTCACTGTTCAACAAGCAATCATAGTCGGTGTTCATTTTATCGTCACCGCAAACGGCAATAATCACGTTCTTTATTCTTTTTTCTCCGATTTCAATATAGTCCGGTCTGAAGGACGGCAATAAAGCCGTGCCGTTAACTGTTTTCGCGGGCACTACCCGAACACGTTGATTCCAGTCCTTTGCGGCGCTAAAATTCAAGAGGTCAAAATCCCCTGAAAAATACGAAAGCGCTAGGCTCTCAGGCAGTAAAGGTTCAATAAATCCCTTCCTAGCTACAACAACAGGCGTTCCGAGAAAGCCGTCAGTCAATGTGTTTCCGGTGTCCAGCTTAGCTTTTCCTGAGACTTTTTTGCCGAATATCGAAATGCTCAGCTCATATATCCGGCGGGTGCCGACATCCCTTTTTGTCAGTCGGTTAAAAAAATATACCGAAAAATAGCAAATAATGGCTGTGATTAAAAGCGTCACAAAATTGAAATTGAAATAAACCGAGCCGTTTTTGTACTGCATACCGCTCGGTTTAAAAATAATGAAAACCGCGAACATCAGTCCCGCAAATATAAAATTCATTGAAAAAAATGTTACGACGCACCTAAGCAGAGCTTTCAGAGAACGCGGCTTGAACGCAGCGGAAACAATACTGACAGACAGCAGCAGTTTAATCAAAATAGAGATAAAAACCGAAAACGTCGGGGCGAGAATTATCAACGAATAAATCCCGCCGAGAAATGAGCCGAAAATCATCCGCAGCGGTGTCGGCTCAGCCCGCAGCACCGTGGACGAGGATAAAAGCAGCAAATATGTAACTAGAATATTCAAAACTATAAGCACATCAATATAAACAACCTGTTTCATAACCCATCACTCCAACACCAGCCATAATCAACCATTGACTGTATATTTAATTATAGACAATCATATTTAAATAATATGTCATAAGCGGTGAGAAAAAAACTTCGAATAAAAAAAAATAATGACAAAAATGTCACTATTTTAGTTCCCTATTGGGCTGAAAGCTTAATAAAAAAAAGACTTGGGCTGTGGGATTGTCAAGCCAAGCCTACGTTATGTAAACGATGATTTAATCATCGTTCACATAGAGAGTTAATTTTATTTTTACTATCTGAAATATAAACCGTTAGTACACTTGCAAAATGGCGGTGATTTCTCGCAATACTTATAATAAACGGTTTCGGCTTCCGCTTTTGTTTCCTTTGTAAAATAAAGAATCTCAAAATCTATATTTTCGATTTTTTTATTACCTATATAAACCGGAATTGAATTGAGAAGCTCCGAATATTTTCTCTCGCGGCATTTTACGGTAAAATCAATCCCGAGCCTGTCTGTAATTTTACCAACACCGGTACAATTGCCGCAGGAATTTTCACCCCTTAGCGGGCAGTTGCGGTATTTCATCAGCGGCAGATAGCCGTAGCCGATAATCCCAGATGGAATAGCCGATGAAAATTTTTCAATTCGTACACTTGAAAGCTCAAACGAGAGCACGGCAGCGCTCAGTCCGAGCTCCAGATACTCATGTAATGAGAGCGAATTTGTAATATTTAGTCCATATCCGCCTACAGCCTCGAGGCAGTATTTTTCCGCAAACATAAAAAGGCAGACATTGTCGCCGATAATTCTTTTAAGCCCCATATTCTTAAGCTTTTCAAGCATTTCGTCAATTTTCCGCTCGTTTTCCGGGAAAATGAGCGATGGCAGCTCCCCTATCAGCTTTTCGCCGAGTCGCTTAATAATTTCAGGTTTTCGTGCGATTTCCTCAATCGGTAAAATCACTTTATGAGCATTTTTGCCTGAAAATGCCTGCTCAATCGAAGAAAAACGCAGCCAGATTTTCCTGTTTTCATCCTTAATAGAATTTTGCAGCTTAACACCGAAGTCTTTTTTAATTTCATACTGTGTCAAGCCTTCGCGGCACTCAAGCAACATTTCAAGAACTGTTTTTCTCATCGCGTTCAACATTCCGGGATACACAAAAAGCCCGCTTTTATTATGAAACTCAAGGCTTTCGAGGTAAAAAGGAGTTGATCCGGTTTTAGAGAGACTTTTTTGAGCCGCTTCAGCAGTGAGGGCGTCGCTTTCAGGAATCAGAGCATTTTTTTCGCTGTGATGAGCTGTATTTTTTCCGTCAGTCACATAAAGATGCGTTATGGCGTCGCTGTCAATTGTCAGGGTCATTTTTACAGGCACCGATTGCCTTTCGCGGCGATATATTTCTGAAATGGAGCTCAAGACCTGAGTGCCTGATACAACATCCTCCTTTGTTCGGATTCCGAACATTGAAAGATCCCGTTTACCCGTTAAATAACCGTCGGTAAAACCGCTCCTAGAAAAAACCGAGCGCAGGCTTGTCTCATCATAATCCTTCCCCTCGCGAGCCTTTACGCAGGAGTCAACGCTCAGCGCGACATATTCCGGGCGTTTCATTCTGCCCTCGATTTTGAGCGAATCAACGCCGATTTCGAGAAATTTATCTATATGCTTAATGGCCGATAAATCCTTCAAAGACAAGACATTTTCCCTCTGACCCGCCTTGAAATTCAGGCGGCACGGCTGGGCACATTCGCCCCTGTTTCCGCTCCTTCCGCCAAGAACCGAGGAATCATAGCAGCAGCCGGAAACGGACATACACAGTGCACCGTGAACGAAAACCTCGAGCTCAATATCAACATTGTCTTTTATTTCGGCAATTTCCTCAAAGCTCAGCTCGCGGGCAAGTACTATGCGGGAAAAGCCGTAATTTTTCAATGCCTGAGCGCCTGCAACATTATGAACAGTCATCTGGGTCGAGGCATGCAACCTTAACTGAGGCGCTAAACCTTTGATTACCGCCGCGGCAGCCAAGTCCTGAACTATAACAGCGTCTACGCCGCTACTCGCAATGAGCTTCAACTCCTCAACAAGCATCTCAAGCTCATCGTCAAACAAGAGGGTGTTCAGCGTTACATACACCTTCACACCCCGAGCGTTGCAGTATTTCACGGCGTTCAGAAACTCTTCAGCGTCGAAATTCGCCGCGCTTTTTCTTGCGTTAAAATTCTGGAGACCCAAGTACACAGCGTCTGCGCCCGCTCTTACAGCGGCAACAAGCTGTTCCTCACCGCCAACAGGCGCGAGCACCTCAATTTTTTTATTTTTCTCATTTATCATAATCATTAATTCTTTTTCTCAATATATCACCCTCTGAAAGCTCAAAGGGACACTCAAGAGAATATGTCTCTTGAACAAGATTTGCTTCATTCACAGGGTGACCATGTGAATCAAGCAGGTTTTTAACCGTAAATTTCGCGGCGAAATAATTCGGTGAGAGAATCTCAAGCTCATCGCCAAGTGAAAAGGCATTACGGTGAGTAACGGTTATTCTGCCGCATGAAAAAGAGATAACATCCGCGATATAGCTGCAGTTTTGCCTGTAAATTCCGTCATTAAAATGGTTTTTTACAAGCTCCCCGAAATAAAATCCGCTCGAATAAGGGCGGTGGCTGACATCAAGCAGTTCCTTCTGCAGAGCTTCGATATTTTCTGTATTGTCAATCCTTCGGCGGTAGGCATTCGTCACCGTCGCGACATAGTAAGGGGTTTTCATCCTGCCCTCGATTTTGAAGGAGCAGATTCCTGCATCTGACAATTCATCCAAAAAGGAAATACAGTTCATGTCGTGAGAGCTGAGAATCGTCGTGACATTCCCGTTTTCCTGTACCTCAAGATATTCCTGAGAGCGCTTCTGCTCGACAAGATAATAGCTCCAGCGGCAGGGCTGGGTACATTCGCCCCTGTTGCCGCTGCGATTATTGAAATAGGAGCTGATGAGACACCTCCCGGAGAAGGACATGCACATCGCGCCGTGCACAAACGCCTCCAGCTCAAGCTCCTTCGGGGTCAGCTGCCGCAGCTCGCGGATTTCCTCAAGCGTCATTTCCCGCGCGAGAACTACCCTCTTTGCGCCCATATTATAATAGGTTTGCGCGGCCATATAATTGCAGCAGTTCGCCTGAGTGCTTATGTGCACCTCCAATTCGGGTGCCGCTTCCTTCACTGCCGTAAGCACTCCCAAATCCGAGACAATAACCGCGTCAACACCCATATAATACAAGTCGCGGGCGTATGCTTTCAGCGGCTCAATTTCGCAATTTTTCGCAAAGGAATTGACCGTTACATACAGCTTTTTACCAAGCTTGTGACTGTACTCAACAGCTTTCGCAAGATTTTCACTATTGAACGCCGCCTTTTCCGCGCGCAGCTGTAGCAGCTCGCCGCCGATATAAGCAGCGTCCGCGCCGAAACGAAAAGCCGCTTTCAGACACTCGAAATCCCCTGCCGGACTTAATAATTCAGTTTTAATAATGTCTGCCATGTTATTTTTCCTCATTCGCATCCGGAATATCAATTATAAGCGGCTCATGATTTAAAGCCGGAAGGATTTTTTCGAGCAAATCACTTTTTTTTATCTTGAGTGTCGAGGTGTTGACACAGGGATGACAGCGGATATGCGAAAAACGCAAAACATCACTGTCAATGAGAAGCTGAACGCGGTTTCCTGTGTCATTGATAAGCCCCAGAAGGCTGACTGAGCCTGGACTGAGGCTTAAATATTCATACATTTTATCATAACTGCCGAAGGACAGCCGCGCCTTGCCGATTATTTTCGAGACAACCGAGGTCCTGAACTCCTTATCCCCAGGCATGAGCAGCAGAAAAAACTCTGTGCCCTGCCTGTTTGAGAGAAAAAGATTTTTGCAAATATGCACACCTATGACCTTCTCGACAGCGAGACAGTCATCAATCGTATTTGCAGCTTCATGGTCGGCGCGTTGAAAAACGACACCAATGCTCTCAAGAAAATCATAGGTTTTTTCCTCGATATCCGAACGTTTTTCCGCCGGTCTGCCCTCAAATAAATTATTGTCAACCTTGATACTCATAGTACTCCTATTTTATTTTAAGCTTAACAAAGACTTTTTTGCCTTTTTTAATAACTATATAGCCCTTGTCGAACGCCTCACGCTTTACACAAGCGAAGCTGTCAGTGACTTTTTCGTCGTCTACCGTTATTCCTCCGCCCTCGATAAGCCTTCTGCCCTCACCCTTTGACTTCGCGATTGACGCCTTAATAAGACAGTCCGCAACAGAAATTTCTCCGCCGGTAAAATCGCTTTCATTAATGGCTTCAGTGGGCATTGTGTCGATATTCACAGCGTTTGAAAAAAGAGCTTTAGCCGTCGTGAGTGCTTTCTCAGCCTCCTCCTCGCCGTGAACCAGCTTAGTCAGCTCGTAGGCAAGCAGTTCCTTGACAGGATTCAATTCGCTTCCTTCAAGCTTCGCGAGCTCCTCAATTCTTTCTATTTCGACAAAGGTCAGCATCTTCAGACAGGTGATAACGTCAGCGTCATCAACATTTCTCCAATACTGGAAAAACTCGTAGGGCGTGGTTTTATTCGCATCCAGCCAAACAGCGCCGCTTTCGGTTTTGCCCATTTTCTTTCCCTCGCTGTTGAGAAGAAGATTGAAGGTCAGCCCGAAAACCTCTTTGCCGTCAGCCCGGCGATTCAGCTCTACGCCGCCGATAATATTGCTCCACTGGTCGTCGCCGCCCAGCTCAAGAGTGCAGCCGTATTTCCTTTGAAGAACAAGGAAATCATAGCTCTGCATAATCATGTAGTTGAGCTCGAAAAACGAGAGACCTTTTTCCATTCTCTGCTTGTAGCACTCAGCGGCAAGCATACGGTTCACCGAAAAATGAACTCCGATTTCCCTGAGAAAATCGATGTAATTCAAGTCCGATAGCCAGTCGCCGTTGTTTACCATTATAGCTTTATTGTCCGAAAAATCAATAAAGCGGGACATCTGTTTCACAAAGCAGGCGATATTGTTGTCAATGTCCTCTTTCGTGAGCATTTTTCGCATGTCAGTCTTGCCTGATGGGTCGCCAATCATACCAGTGCCGCCGCCGAAAAGGGCAATCGGCGTATGACCCGCCTTCTGCATATGCGCCATAACCATGACGGCGATGAAGTGACCGACATGCAGGCTGTCGGCAGTCGGGTCGAAACCGATGTAAAAGCGGCATTTTTCCTTAGTCAGAAGCTCCTCGACACGCGCCTCATCGGTCAACTGAGCAATAAGACCTCTCGCCTTAAGCTCTTCGAATACATTCATTGATACCATTCCTTTCATGCATAATCCGGCGGCAATGAAAAAACCCTCCGGATAATGCTTTTTACATTATCCAGAGGGCGGAAAATCCGCGGTACCACCTCTGTTTGCCGCGCTCTCGCGAGCACAGCCTTAACGAGTTCAAAAAAACTCTGACGCCTTAACGGGCGCACCCGGAAAAACCTACTGTTTACTCGGAAGCTGAAAATTTTATATAAAAAAATCCAAAAATCCTTATGTCTGTTCAGTCTTTCGGCTCGGAAATGTATTTCATAATGCAGCTTAGTTTTCTCGCACCAACCGAAAACTCTCTTTGTAAACCGATATTACTACTTCTTTTCGTCACAGCCTATACTCTCATTCTATCATAAATTTTCGTTTTGTCAACTGAATTTATAAAAGTTTTCCGCAAGAAAATTTTATATATTCTTTAAATGTGCGCAAACTAATACTAGTCTGAAAATAGACTTAGAAATTAATATATAGACAATATAATTATTGAAAGAAGGTAAAATAATAGATCAGAACACAGAATTTTTGAATTATATCTATCAAAACTCACAAATGGGTATAACTACAACAGAACAGCTAAGCTCAAAAACAGAGGATATAAATTTCAAAAATCAATTAAATTCACAGTTAAAAGAATATCAGTCTATAAACCACGAAGCGGCAGAACAGCTTCATAACAGCTCTCAAATTGAAAAGGGTATTCCTAAGACTCAGGAAGTCGCCACATATATGTCTATTACCATGAAGACTTTGACCGACCACTCTCCTTCGCATATATCCGAAATGATGATGCAGGGCAGTATAATGGGGATAATAGATGTGACGAAAAATTTAAAAAAATATGCAAGCGCGGCTAATGAAGTTAAATCCCTTGCCAGTAAGCTTCTGCAAACAGAAGAAAGTAATATAGAGAGCCTAAAAAGCTTTCTGTAAAAAAGCATTAACAGAGGTTTTTACTGTTATATAGACAAAGACACAAAAAAAATAGGGCTGTATAAGCTTATTTATTACAAAAAAATGTCAAATTTATTACAAATTATAATAATTATTGATAAATCCATTTTTTTGGTATATCATATAATTGCACCAAAAAAAAGGAGTGAAAAAAATGAAATGTATTAAAAAAACCCGAAAAACCCTTATCGCCTGTCTACTTGTTGCCGTAATGCTATTTTCAAGCGGTATTATGGCATCGGCAGAAACACCGATTCCGCCTGCTGAGGAGACCACCTATTTTAACAGTTCAATTACTGCGGGAGACGTCAATTTTGACGGCATAATCAGTGCGCTTGACGCGCGCATCATTCTGAGAGCTTCTGCTTCTCTCGATAAGCTTCAACCATGGGAAATGCTTGCGGCAGACCTTAACGGTGACGGAAAGCTAGTCGCGAATGAAGCGCGTAAGGTTCTCATAGTTTCATCTGACCTTGAAAAACTGCCCGAGGACAAGGGCAACACCACCTATAAGTTCCCCAAAAACGTTATGAGCTTCTTCGGAAAGGACATTTTGGAAATTTACGGAGGCAAGGAAAAGCTTCCCAAATTCACCGAAAAGAATTTTGAAGCCGGTTATCTGGCAAAAGGCTATAAATCTCTTTATATTTTGCCGAAGGATACCTCCCTGCCGCTTGAAAAGGAAAACGCCAAGGTTAATTCTGTCCGCGGAACAGTTAATTACCTGTTTGACGGCAAAAAAAGTATCTCGCTGCGTGAGCTTTATAACATTTTCAAAAAAGAGCTTGTTATATATGAATCACAAGATGGAGGAGATATATTGGCAACTTTGACCTACAACAGCCACGTTGTATACTTCTACAGTGATGACCTGAAAACCGACAGCAAAATTGAATTCACTCACTTCAATATAAAATACACAAAATAAATCACAACATTTTTGAGCCCTCTAACATATCAGTCTATGTTAGAGGGCTCATTTTTATTTTCAGTACAATTTTTCTTTTTTTCGTCGAATACAAGCACACACAAGTATGAAAAAAATCTTTTTACAAAATCAAGCCACAAATCAAGGACCTTCTACCTGATACGCAAAAAAACCGGAAGGTTAACACAGACCGCGTTCATCAGCCTCTCGATGCCCCCTACCAGGATTGAATTGTTAATCCGCCCTTAGGAGAACGAAACAGGCAATTTTGGGTGTTCTCAGTTCGTCACCGATAATCGCCGCAAAGTCTTACTGTTACTGCGTTTGCGGGCAATTTGCTCCCCGTTTTGTCACCGTTGAAATCAGGTGATTTTAGGCTGTTTTCAAACGTCAAATTAGCAGGAAATTAACAGGGTTAAATTTTGGTGGTTGCAAGATGTGGAGAACTTGTGTCTTATCAAGAGAAGAAAGAGCCCGAAAGAGATAAAAGTAAGTGATTTTTCTTTTGCGTATTTGCCTATGATTTCAGAAGGCTGACTCTTTTGCCAAGGTTTTAAAAACATATTGGTAACAGCGACCATTTTGCGTTTTAAATTCGAAACCGTAAATATGACTCAATACGGATTATACTTGTGTTATGCTAATATGTGCCGACATTTGATTCTTATATAAATTTGAAATAAAGTTCTTCTCAGAAATTTTTATTAAATCGGAAAAACTTTGATAATTCTTTTCACAAGCAGGTATCCTTAAACCAAGTTTAGTGACACAAACATCTTTTCTCGGGGACGCACTCTTTCCATAACCTTCATTTAGAATTAACGCTACTGGTTCTATGTGCTGTTTATCTGGATATAGATAAAATCCATGTTTTGCATCAAATCTAAACATATAAGCCAATACTTGTAAATAATCATTATTACCAATGTTTCTAATGGGCTTGTATTTAGCATCTGCGATTACCCTGTTTATTGTATCAATACTAATGAAATCAGGGTAAATCAAACCGAGACTTTTATTAAAAAGGTATTGACCATTCTTCTTTTCTTTGTTCATAGGATGATAATATTGCTTACATAGCAAAGTATTAATGTATTCTTCCCACAACCAAGCCCCATCAAACAAGATTCCGTATATTTCAGTTTTGCCAAAACCAACTTGATTTTTTTCATTCATTAGTATCATTATGCAGAGGCGTTGTAACGCTCGATATTCGTGATAAAATGCGTGACGGATAGGATTCTTTCTGTTTTCATAAATTGTTTTCTGTTTATTAAAAAGAGTATAACGACTTGTGGCTACAAACACAGTGGAAACCTCGTTTTTTACGGAATTAAGCAATCTGTTTCCAAAAGGCTTTATCTTAATAAATTCGATTGTATGACGAATAAGCTCCATAAGATAATTATCATGCGTAAATTCTCGTTGACTATATGCTATGTTTCCAACAAATGGAGTATTTTGCTTAATATGTTTTGCGATTTCAATTGTTCCTTTAATATTGCTATCATTATTATAATTTCTTATATACGATTTAAAAATCCCTTTACGCATAGCTGTTTTTAAGTAGTAAGGGAACATAAATATAAGCAAATTATATAAACGATTGTCTTGATTGTCATCTGTATTTAAGTCAAAAATGTTCGGTAGATTCAAAACTTTTTCTAACATATATTGAAAGAAAAAATCTTGCTCATCATCAGAAAATCTTGATGCAATAGTGAGTCGTTCATTTCCACAACCTAAAAATCCCATAACATTATTTGTTCGATAAGAGTCTTTTTCACTTTGCAAAATTAATTGTTTTGTTGTTAAGTCTTCAGAGTCTTTTAATATGTCAGGAAATACGAAAACACCCTCTTTTTCAAGTTGTTCGAGAGTTTTATCAGCAATTTTTTCTGTAAGCTTTGGAATACAGTAAAACAGTTCCTTCTTTTTTGTATCGTTATCTTTAATCCTCAGTTTCGCCATCAGTCTCACCACCGATATTTTCATAAGCTTTTTTTAATTTATCCAGATTGTTTTTTTCGTCCGACATACCACGAATATAATCTTGAAGCAGAGGGGCTAAAAAATCTTTCCAAAGTTCATCAAAGTTCACTTCTTCAAGTTTCTTAAAATATGCTGCGCCAATGTGATAATTATCATTAAGTTCTTCAATATCAGAAATTGCATTATTCAAAGCATCCATACGCTTAACTGCTTCGTCTTTTTTCTTGCCAAGAAAATCAAGCATTTCAAGTTTATCATTAGCTTTAATTTCTATAAATCTAAATCGGCGACGCATAGCAAAGTCAAAACTGTCAACCGAACGGTCAATATCATTCATCGTTCCGATGATGTAAACATTTTCAGGCACGTAGAACTTTTCAGTAGGATCATCATGTAGATTCGCATATTGCGTTAAAACGCCACCACTCTCACCACGATAACCCGGGTCTATGCTAAAAAACAGTTCTCCAAATATTTTGCTAATTTCGCCACGGTTTATTTCATCAATAACAAAGATAAATTCTTTTCTATCTGTCGTCATTTTTTCGGATGATCCATTGTTAAATCTATCCTTTAGAATGTTGAAAATGGCAAATATATAACTGTCGCGTTGGTCGTTGTTGGTTCTGTTTACTAAGCTTTTTATGTCCTTAACTTGCTGAATTTCATCTTTGTGTTTAAGTGCAGTTGTAAGCACTTTTAGCGAAACTGTTAGCTCTTTTGTTACAGCATTGCCCTCAACATATACAGTAAATTTTTCATCATCGTAACTTGTAACTATAAATGATTTTCCTGAAAGCAAATTAAGGCTCGTATTATTTTCATTTGGATTTGTGCTTTTTTCTATTTCATCATCAAGAAAATTTTTTATTACAGTTAAATACTCAGTATCGGTTATTTGGTTTCTTTGAGATTGCTCAGTATCACGCAAATTGTCTCTTGCCTTTTCACAAAAATCCAGAAAAACGCCTTTCTTTAATGAAAATCCAATGGTGTTTCCCTCACTTGTTTTAGGGCGGAGTCCTTCAACAAAATCTGTATAATCATAGCTCGGATGAAATTGAACAAAAGCTACCTGTTTTTGTTGATGTTCTGATAAATCACTGTATTCCTTTATTTGACCACCGCTAATAATATCGGCAGCTATTTGTTTAGCAAGATAAGATTTCCCTGTTCCAGGGGCTCCATGGAATATTACATTCTTTGATTTTATTACCGTGTCAGAATGAGGGAAAAAATATTGAATATTTGACATATTGCTATTCTCCATAATGTTGTCAATATACGCCCAAAACGCTTGTGCTATTTCTTTAATTTGCAATTGATTTGGCGAATCAAATCCACAACAAATTTCCTTTATAATTTTACCATTATAATAATCTTTACCGCGCTTTACAATCATTAATTTTTTATCATTTTCATCACTTCTATTATACTCTATATTATTATCTTTGTGATTGATATAGCCTTTATCCCATAATTTTTCTCCGGCATCACGTTGGTTATAATTCCATCTAAACGGAAAACCATCTATAACTAAACTTTTATCATTACGACAAGATTTACCTGTGATATAATCATTTAATTGAGCTTTGGCCTTGCCCGCAATTCCAAAATTTCCGCCATTATTTGTGTAACACCAATCGCTGAAATCAACAAATTCCTTAATTACCGCTATTAAATGTTGAACCCTATCCATAGCTTTCGTCCTTTCAAAAATTTTTAATAATTGTTTGTGGTATTCATCGTCTTTAATAAAGTCACTTTCTTAATTAAATAAATATAAAAAATTGTCTTAATTATTAGAATATATAAAATTATGTTCACATCATTTTAATATTGACAATTTGTTAATTTGAAAACTTTTTCTTTGGAATACCATTATCCAAAATTCTCATCATTAAATCTTTTAATAAGTAATACTACATAAAATATCTAACGTGGGCTTGGCTTGCCAAGCCCACAACCCAAGTCTTGTTTATTATTGAGCTTTCAGCCCACTAAGGTACTAAAATCATAAGCTCTGTTATAAATTGCTTCATCCTGCTTTGACATTCTTGAAAGCACTTTGGCAAAATCAAGAGTTACAGGTAACTGTTTATACAAGCTATCACCGCTATTCCAGTTCATCTTTGTAAGCATCATAATTTCATTAACCAAAACATCACCAGATGCTTTACCATAAAATCTTTTTATAAGCAGCGGAGAAGGAATCCCTCGACCACTCTTGTAAATGGGCACGTTCATTATAACCTAATTCATGAAATGAACAGCTTTCAATCTTTTCAATGGAGTTTTTATCTTTATTTAAAATATACATAACGTTCCTCCGGCAATTTTCTAATTTATAGTATACACTAAAATCGGAACAATAGCAATACAATTTGCATGAAAATCCAGAAACACAATTCCGATTTCCTAATAACCACAATTTTTCGACAATGACTTTATTAATCTATATTGAAGCAAAAAAAATAAAGCCTCGAAAACTCAGTGTTTTCAAGGCTTTAACTGGCACCCCCTACCAGAATCGAACTGATAATTGTCCCTTAGGAGGGGACTGTTATATCCATTTAACTAAGGGGGCGCGGGGTTGTTTTATTTTAGCGGTTTATTGCTGACGGTTTGCAAATAGTTAGTTATGCTTTTTTATTTGTGAATCGTTTGTTGTTCAATATTTCTAACTTTTTATTTTATTGCTTTTTGCTTTTTACCGGCTTGGATATTGCGCGTTTCAACGCTTTAAAATAGTAGCAAATTTAAGCGGAATTGTCAACAGCAATCTTAATATTTTTTTTTGCCTTTTTGGTATTTCACAAAACTTTTTTAGCACCTAATTTGCGCTTCTTTGCGTCAAATTAGAACATGGAAATGCATTTTTTATAATTCTTATTGAACAAATATATCATTCAGCTCAAGAATCAGGCTTTCGGAAGGCGCGATTATTATCACAGTGTCGCCTTCTGTAAGAACATCATCGCCCTGAGGTATGATAATTTTCCCCATTCTGGTAATGCAGGCGAGGAGTATATCCTGCTTCAGCTTCAGCTTGCTCAGCTTGACATTAAGATTT
>JAVBNH010000030.1:0-49993 GCA_031551635.1 Oscillospiraceae bacterium
TGGGTTGACGCTCAGAAGCCCGCAGGTTATCAGGTAGAATCCACTCAGTACTGCACAATTACTACAGTTGTCGAAAACAATGTAGTAAAGGTTCTCTACACTCAGATTAAGTATCCTTACACAGTTGAATACTATAAAGACAGCATCACCTCGGGCAACCTTCTCGGCACATCGAACGGCACAACCACATTTGCCCCCGGCAAGGTACTCGCGAACGGCGACGTTGCTGCAGACCTCGGCGCAGACTGGAAAGACGCTTTCCTACCCGGCGGTTACATGCTTGACAGCGTAACCTATGTCACAATATCCGCAGACCCTGCAACAAATGTAGTAAAAGTTGTTTATATCACAATTCCTCCGGTACTCTATCCCTACACGGTTGAGTATTACAAGGACAGCATCACAACAGGCAATCTTCTCGGCACATCGAACGGCACAACAAGCTTCGCGGCAGGTTACGAACTCGGCTTTGACGAAGTCGCGGCAGACCTTGGCAATGATTGGGTCAACACCTTCCTTCCGAACGGCTACAAGCACAGCTCAACGACATATGTAATAATTACAACAGTCGCAGCGAACAATGTAGTTAAGGTTCTCTATATTCCTCGTACAGTAACGGATTCCTTCCTTGGCTGGATGAGAAGCTCCGAGCTTGCGCAGAACGCTTTCATCAAAAAGGTTAGCGGCGCGACAGAAGCATGGAACTATAACGAAGCTATGCTGAACACACCTCTTAAATACTTTGAGAATGAAACTGTCAGAGCAAGAGCAAATGAAAAAGCAGCGGCAGGAACAGAATGGGCACGTCCCGAAATCGAACAGCTTGTTGGCATTCAGCACATCTGGGATTGCGGCGCATATTTCTCAACCTATAAAGACGCTTACGGCGACGCTCCCACAGGCTGGGCATCTTGGAAACACTTTGGCGTCAGCGGTAACATTGAAAACAGAGGCGAATACAGCATCCGCAGATTCACAGCATATCTTGAGTTTACCCAGGACCAGCTCAACAGAATGGAAAAAGTCAAGCTTGCTCCGGAAGATGAGCTCGGCAACCAGAGCTATGTAATGCCCGTAAACGATACAGTATTTGTATTCATCAACGGAACACTCGCATACTGGGGCGGTACAGACCTTGTCGAGGGCGGCAACGAATACGGCGCACTCAACCGCTCAACCTTCATGGGCATGAACGGCATCAAAGTCAGAAGCGGCGTCAACGGCGTATTCAAATCAAGCTTCCCGCACACAGACGGCTGGGTAATAGACCTTGACAGCAACGCCTCGCAGGTCAACATCAAGAGCTTACTCGTTGAAGGCTTCAACCGCGTTGACATCATCGCCGATGAATACTGGGAAGGCGGCGGAATGAACCAGCTCAAGCTTTTCTATGACTACTACAGATAATGCAAGCAAAGTCTTCTGAAGCTATTGAATAAGCGCTAAGCACTAAAAAGGCTGAGATAAAACATATGTTTTATCTCAGCCTTAATGTTTTTTATAATCAGACTATCGGTGTACCGAACATTTCTGAAAGGACATTAATCAGTGAAAGAATAGCGTCAAGTAGCTTTGTCAGGGCATTTAAAAAGGTGAAAAATTCTTTAAAGAGACCCTGCATCTCATACTCGACTTCATATGTCGCCTCTCTGTCGAGATAACGAACCGTAAAAAGAATGGTATTGTCAAGAATTTCAAAGCTTCTGGCTGAAACATAATAACCGTCTATTTCACCCGTGAAATTTTCGTCAACAGGGTATTCGACTACGCCTCTGCCGTCATTATAGGTGATTTCGATGGTTGAGCCGAGCGGAGGGGAGTTCAAGAGGTAATTCTCAAGAGTCTCGTTAAGGTCAAACATGCTTTTGAAGCTGAGTATAACAGTGCCTATTTCGGGCAGGTTTGTAATTTTGATGCTGTCAACAGGGTTCTTTATGACCTCGACATCAAAAGAAAACTCAGTGCCCATAACTTCGAAATAAACAGTGTTTGTGCCGAGCTTGAGAGGTTCCTTCAGTTTCTCGTTTAGGCTGGAATATTCATTATAGGTTATATCGAAGGTTTCCCCGTTGCTGAAGGAAACGCTTGCCGCGCAGCCGTCAAAGTTTGTGAAGATAAAACCGTTAGCTAAGCTAGGTTCTGCGGCGATAAGCTCTGCCCATTCTTCATCTGTGAACTCAAAATATGATTTAAATTCATCGGCAGTCTCTGTCTCGTAGCCTTCAATATAGGTAGTCTGAGTGGGATAGCTTGTGATTTCAATGTTTGAGATTAATCCGAAATAGCTGATTGTCGCGTCATAATTAAACGTCAGAGTGCTTTGAGATAGTGATAATGGGACATAAACTGAAAAAATATAAGTTTTTCCTGCTTCAAGCTCATATACTCTGGTATTATCAAATGAATAGCGTTTAAGCATAGTTCCGTCATCTTCATAAAAATAACAGGTTAAAAGACCAAGGGGAAAGTCGTTGATTAGTTCAACCGCATAAAATCCAGTTTCCTCACATGCAAATTTGTAAAAAAACTCATTGCATTCGTTAGAGAGTGTGCCGCTTTTCTTTTCGCCGACTGTAATCAGCGGCAAAGAATCCATGTCAATCTCTACATCGTCAATTATAACAGTCGCAGCGGCGGCGGAGAGGGTGAGCATGGGCAGAAGGAGCACCAAAAAAAGCGCCGTTAATTTGAGAAATTTCCTGTTCATCAAAACAACCTCCATTTTTTAGATAAAATTTTAACAGTTTACAGATAATTTTTGAATATTTCACTGTATTTTTATTATAAACACATTAAAAAAATTTGTCAAGCTATTTTAGAAATTAGATTTTAGATTTTAGACAGTAGACCCTGGTCGCATTTTATTAATGCTAATTTCTGACTAGAATATACTAAAAATAAAAGACTTGCGAGTGAAAGAATGATTGACAGCATTCCCGGCAAGTCTTTTTTTTATTTATTTTATAATTTTATTATGCGTTGTTTTTTTACTTACAAAAGAATATTATTTTTTCTTCTTCCCGAATATGCCGCCTTTTTTGTCGTCCTGCTCGTCAGGCGGTCTGCCGCCGATGTCCGAGTTGAACTCGCGCAGCAGCTCCTTTTGCCTTTCGCTCAGGCTCTTTGGGATGTTAACAATGATTTTAACAAGCTGGTCGCCCCTGCCCCTGCCGTTCAGATTCGTGATACCCTTGTCCTTGAGTCGGAAAATATTGCCGGGCTGTGTTCCGGCGGGCAGGGAATACTTCACCTTGCCGTCAAGCGTCGGCACCTCAAGCTCATCGCCGAGAGCCGCCTGAACAAAGGAAACAGTCATCTCGCACCAGACATTATAGCCATCGCGCTCAAAGAAGGGATGAGGTCTGATATTGATTCCGACACGGATATCGCCCGCCGGACCGCCGTTGACACCCTTGTTGCCCTGTCCGCGCACGTTTACTATCTGCCTGTCGTCGATTCCCGCCGGTATGTTCACATCAATTTTTGTGTCGCGCTTCAGCCTTCCCGAGCCGCGGCATTTCTGGCAAGGTGTGGGATTATACGAGCCTCTGCCGCCGCATTTCGGACAGGCGCGCTGCTGAGTTATGTTGCCGAACGCGGTTTTTTGAGTTGAATTAATTACGCCTCTGCCGCCGCAGTCCGGGCAGGACTGGGACGAGGTGCCCTTAGCAGCGCCGGTGCCGCTGCAGTCGTCGCAGACTTCCACGCGGTTTATGTTAATTGTTTTTTTGCAGCCCTTTGCCGCTTCCTCAAAGGAAATCGTGACGGAGGACTGAATATCCCCGCCCCTCTGGGGAGCGTTCGGGTTCACCCTCCCCGCGCCGCCGAAGCCGCCGCCGAAGAAGGAGGAAAAAATATCTCCAAGGTCAAAATCCATGCCGCCGCCGAAGCCGCCAAAGCCGCCGAAGCCGCCGCCCGCACCGCCCGCGCCGTAATTCGGGTCAACACCGGCGTGACCGAAACGGTCATAGCGACCCTTCTTGTCGCTGTCGGAAAGAACCTCGTAAGCCTCATTCGCTTCCTTGAATTTCTTTTCGGCATCAGCATTACCCGGATTTAAATCCGGGTGATACTTTTTCGCCATAGAGCGGTATGCTTTTTTGATTTCGTCGTCTGAGGCTGATTTGTCAACGCCCAGAACCTCGTAATAATCACGTTTATTTTCAGGCATGGAAATGTCCTTTCGTTTCTAGATACTAGATGCTGGATACTGGATGCTGGATGTTGGATAACCACAGTTTTTTATAAAATGCTCGCGAATAATTTTAAAAATGTATCATTAAATAGATTTAATACAGGTAAACTATTCTGTTATTCATATCAAGTCGGCTGATACGACAAGATTTATTTATGCTGACTGCGGTATTATTATAATCACCGCGAGCATTATGATTTAATTAGCATAATAGCTGAATCGTGACCAACATCTACAATCTACCGTCTAATATCTAATGTCTAAATGATGATTTATCATCGTTTGATTAATTATCTTCAACATCGGTGTAGGGTGCGTCGTAAACGCCGTCTTGGGGTCCGCCTGCGTAGCCGGCATTAGGGTCGGCACCCATATCAGGATTGAATCCAGAAGGGTCAAAGCCCGATGAATCAAAGCCCTCAGCGCCGGGAGCACCTTCCGGCGCGTTTTGCTTGTAGAGCTTTTCGGAGAGGTCATAGAACTTCTTTGTCAATTCTTCCTGACGGGACTTGATAAGGTTGTAATCCTCACCCTTGAGCGCTTCTTTTAATGCTTCTATAGCTTCATTTACGCCGCTCTTTTCCTCGTCAGAGAACTTGTCGCCGTTTTCTTGCAATATTTTTTCGCACTGATAAACCATCTGGTCAGCGCCGTTTCTAATGTCAAGCTCTTCCTTGCGCTTTTTGTCCTCCTCGGCAAACTGCTCAGCCTCATGCACTGCCTTTTCAATATCTTCCTTGGACATATTTGTGGAGGCGGTAATCGAAATTGACTGCTCCTTGCTTGTGCCCAAATCCTTCGCGGAGACATGCACGATGCCGTTCGCGTCTATATCAAAGGTGACCTCAATCTGCGGGGTGCCTCTTCTGGCGGGCATAATGCCGTCAAGATGGAACATTCCGAGGGTCTTGTTATCCTTCGCAAATTCACGCTCGCCCTGAAGCACATGAACCTCAACGGAGGTCTGGTTGTCAGCGGCAGTCGAGAAAATCTGGCTCTTCTTCGAGGGAATTGTGGTATTTCTCTCGATGATTTTTGTGCACACACCACCGAGTGTCTCAATGCCGAGTGAAAGAGGAGTAACATCGAGAAGCAGCAAGCCCTTGACGTCTCCGCCGAGAACGCCCGCCTGCAATGCCGCGCCGACTGCGACACACTCGTCGGGATTTATGCCCTTGAAGGGCTCTTTGCCTGTAAAGCTCTTTATCGCGTCTTGAACCGCCGGAATTCTTGAGGAGCCGCCGACCATGAGAACCTTGTCAAGCTCCGAGGTCTTGAGCCCGGAGTCAGCCATTGCCTGGCGAACCGGTCCCATTGTCGCCTCAACGAGGTCAGCCGTCAACTCATTGAACTTCGCTCTGGTGAGTGTCATCTCAAGATGCTTGGGGCCTGTTGCGTCAGCTGTTACAAAGGGAAGGCTGATAGAGGAGGTTGTTACGCCGGAAAGCTCAATTTTCGCTTTTTCAGCGGCTTCCTTAAGCCTCTGCATCGCCATTTTGTCGCCTCTGAGATCAATGCCGTCAGTCTTTTTAAATTCGTCAGCCATCCAGTTTATAACTCTCTGGTCAAAATCATCGCCGCCCAGACGGTTGTTACCCGCAGTCGCGAGAACCTCCTGAACGCCATCGCCCATTTCGATAATCGAAACGTCGAACGTGCCGCCGCCGAGGTCATAAACCATGACCTTCTGGTCATTTTCCTTGTCAATGCCGTAGGCAAGAGCCGCGGCTGTAGGTTCATTGATAATTCTTTTTACTTCAAGCCCTGCGATTTTACCCGCGTCCTTTGTCGCCTGGCGCTGGGCATCTGTGAAGTACGCGGGAACGGTGATAACAGCCTCCGTGACAGTACCGCCGAGGTATGCCTCCGCGTCAGCCTTGAGCTTCTGAAGAATCATAGCGGAAATTTCCTGAGGTGTAAATCTCTTGTCATCAATTTTGACGTGGAAATCGGTTCCCATCTGTCTTTTGATTGACGAAATAGTTCTGTCGGGGTTCGTGATAGCCTGACGCTTCGCGACCTGTCCGACCATTCTCTCACCGGTTTTTCCGAAAGCCACGACTGAAGGTGTGGTTCTCGCGCCCTCCGCATTGGCGATAACGACAGGCTCGCCGCCCTCAATGACCGCCACGCATGAATTAGTAGTACCCAAATCAATACCGATTGATTTTGCCATAATATATTCCTCCATATAGATATTTGTTTATTTTTTAACATTAAAATCTCTAAAATAAGGAGCGAAGCTCCTCCGACAGCCCTGAAAGCTGAACACTGATACCTGAATCCTGAAGCCAATTAAATTTATTTAATTGGCGACCCTGACTTGCGCGGGTCTGAGGACTTTTTCGCCGACCTTGTAGCCCTTAATGAAAACATCGACTATCTCGTTGTCGCCATATTGCGGGTCCTCGATATGCATGACGGCGTTGTGCATGTTCGGGTCAAAGGTTTCGCCCTTTTCGCCGAAGGATTCAAGATTTAAAAGCTTCGTAACATCAAGAAGCTGGCTGAGTATCATGTCAACGCCCTTGCGGTAGTCCTCATAAGACGCGCTAAGGTTGTCAGCTGCGCGGTCAAAATTGTCAAGAACAGGAAGTATTTTAACCAATACATCAGCCTTTATGTCAGTATACAGCGCTTCTTTTTCCTTCTGTGAGCGTTTTCTGAAGTTGTCATATTCGGCGAGGGTTCGCAGATATTTATCAGTTGCCTCAGCCAAATCTGTCTGCAGTTTTTCGATTTCGGACTTATCCGTCTTTTTCTTCTGCTTTTTTTCCTCAGCCGGCGCTTCCTCCGGCGTTCCGGCGTCCTTCAATTCTTCGTTTTCCGGCGCCTGTTTATTTTTAGGCATTTCCAAAACCATTCCTTTACGATATAATAGTATATAAATCAGTCATCCAGCGACTGCGAGAGTATACCCGAAACTATACGGCTGATGAATTTTATACTGGGTATCAGCCTTGAGTAATCAATCCTAGTCGGTCCAATAATGCCGACTGAGCCTGCGTCCTGACCGCCAATCTGATAGCTCGAGAGTATCAGGCTTGAGTTTTCCATCTCCTTAAAGAAGTTTTCCCTTCCGATGAGTACACTCAGCTCGTCCCTGTGCGCAACAAGCAGCTTGCTTAGCGGCTCGCCCCGTGAAAGGAAGTCCATCAGCTCATAGGCGTTGTTTTCGAATTCGCGGTAGTTAAGCAAGTTCGACTGCCCCTCAAGCAGTAAATCCGCCTGAGTTATCGCCGTTGTAAGCTCCGAGAGGGTGACTATGAGCGGCGTCATAACGAGTGCCATCTCTCCCAAGGACGCGACAATAGTCTGAATGTTCGCGGTGTTAATATCGTGGGCGCGCTGGGAGACAAAATGCGCGGAGGCGACATTGTAGAAAAGCTCGAGAATTTCAATTGTGACCTCGCTGTCAATGCGGCAAACGCGGCTTTTTATCACACCTGAGGACGCAAGAACGACTATCATCACGGTTTTAGAGCCGATCGGAACCATTTCAACTCTTTTGATAATCGATTGCCTGTCGAGTGGTGTCGTGCTAAGGGAAGCACAGCCAGTCAGGTCTGCTAAAATTTCGCCCGCCCTTGACAGGAGGCGTTCAGGTTCGCCGTTTTCGTTCTTTAACATATTGCTGATGCGGAACTGCTCAGAGACAGAAATCTCATAACGCCCCATCAGGTGGTCAACATAATAGCGGTAACCCTTCTGAGAGGGTATGCGCCCGGCGGAGGTGTGCGGCTGCTCGAGAAAACCTAGCTCAGAGAGCTCCGACATATCGTTTCTGATAGTCGCCGAGGAGACAGCACCGCCAAAAGCCGCTGAAATGAGTTTAGAGCCCGCCGGTTCACCGGTTGCTATATAATAGTCAACAATAAACGCGAGAATTTTTTGTTTTCGTTCGCTCAAGCCCAAACCCCCTTTCAGGTATCAGTTTACAGTTTACAGGGTTCAGGAGCTGCCTGTGCTGATAACCGTGGTCTCTTGGCATCGTTAGCACTCTTGATGGTCGAGTGCTAACACTGTTAATACTATATTACTTTTTCCCCGATTTGTCAATAATAAAATTGTTAATAACTTGTAAATTTCGCACTGATACGCCTTCAAGCCCTTGTACTGCTGAATTTTTGAGATAATTTTTATAAATTAAATCTTCTTATTGTGCTTTAGCCACATTAATAATGCTCAGTCCTTTTGATTTCGCATAGTCAACGGTATAAGCAGTACCGCCGCGGTTTTCGCTTAAAAAACAAATACAGACACTGCTGTTGTCAGCAAGATGTCTGTTTCGTTCATGCATACACGCTTTTGTGTAGACAGGGGAGGTATATACAAATTTATCGCTGTGTAGTTTTATTTTTTCATAGAGCGCTATATCTTTTTCTGCCCAGCCCTTAGTCTGCTCGGGACATGGCAGCACTAAAATCAATTTTATTTGGGGATAAGTTTTTCTCAGAAGCAGAACTGTTTGCGCCGCAAGAGTATCAAAGCCAAGTGCGCCACCTGCGCCAAAATAAAGGTATCCGTTTTCAATCAGTTTAATAATTTCCTCTTTCAGCCGCTTTGCAATATAGTGGTATTGCTCATGCGGTATTTTTCTGTGACCGGAAAAACAGCAGGTTTTTTCTTTCATGCGTGAGACTCCTTCTTTTTTGATATTATTGCGTAAAAATGAGTTCCTGTAAGCTATAGTATTTCAATACGCTATCAGCGTATTGAAATACTATAGCTTATTTATTCGCTGCTAGCAATAGTTAATAATGGTAATAGCAATATAAAAGTAATAATATTGTTGAATAAGACTAATAATGGGTGGGTTTATGGTAATTAATAAAGAAGTAATAGGAAAGCGTATTCGTTTTCAACGTGAAAAAATGTCGCTGACGAGAGAAGAGTTTGCCGAAAAAGCTGATATTTCACCACAGTTTTTAGCCGAAATCGAAAACGGTACAAAGGGGATGTCCGCAGAGACACTTTATAAAATTTGTCTGAATGTCGACACGACAGCAGATTATATTTTGATGGGCAGGCAGTCAAACGAAGGAATCAACACGCCTATAGCAGAAATACTCTCGAAGATTCCGCCGCAATACTCCCCAATGATTGAGGACATTCTGCGCGCATTTTCTCAGGCTGTCCTGCTTGAGTCAGACGATTTGCCTGAATAAGTGAACTAAGGTGGGATTGGCTTGCCAAGCCCACAACCCAAGTCTTGTTTATTATTGAGTTTTCAGCCCACTAAGGTACTATTTAAAATTACTATAAAACATTTAGGTAAAGGATGATTCAGTCTACACTGAAAAATCATTGATTATCTAAAATAAAGTTGAGTTAATTGACTTATTAGTTGAGATAATCGTCTGAAAATTTGAGATAATTAACTTGATAATTGAGATATTTAACTTGATAATTGAGATATTTAACTTGATAATTGAGATATTTAACTGATAATTGAGATATTTAACTGATAATTGAGATATTTGTTTATTATTTGAGTTAATTGTCTTGATATTTGAGTTATTATATGGTATTCTATTGTTGTAATACGGTTTTGAATGAATTCAAAGCAACAATAAGGAGGCTTTTTTGATGCTTTCGGAGGAATTAAAGCAATTGGCTCTTGAGATTGTCAAGCTTCGCTGTGAGCTGACCATGGTTGAGCTGAAAAAAGCGGAGGGCGGAACGCCTCAGCGGCTTTATGACACACTGTCATCTTTTTCAAATCAGTCGGGCGGCGGTATAATCATTTTTGGTATCGACCAGGAAAATGACTACAATATTTGCGGTGTTTATGACCCGCATGACTTGCAGGTCAAGGTGACTGAGCAGGCAAAGCAGATGGAGCCGGTTATCCGTCCGCTGTTTACCGTGGCGCAGATAAACGACAAAACTATCGTCAGCGCGGAAATCTCGGAGTGCGATGATTATGAAAAACCCTGCTATTATCGGGGTGCGGGAAAAATGCGCGGCTCATATGTCCGTGTTGGCGACGCAGACCAACCGATGACGGATTATGAAATCTACAGCTATGAGGTTTACCGGCGTAAGATTCAGGATGAGATGAGGAATGTGCCGGACAATATCGGCTCTGAATTAAACGAAACTCAGGTCAATTTGTTTTTATCGAAGGTTCGTTCTTTGAAACCGAATTATGCAAACCTTACTGATGAGAACTCGCTCACTCTGTGCGGCTTATATAGAGATGCTAAACCTACGCTGGCGGGAATTATGTTGTTCGGGAAATTTCCTCAGGCTAATTTCCCGGGTTTTTCTGTTACGGCGGTGGTGATTCCCGGCTATGAGATGGGCAATATCGCGCAGGACGGCGCGCGTTTCATTGATAACAAACGCATTGAGGGCATAATTCCGGAAATGCTTGATGAGGCGATGGCTTTTGTCAACCGCAATGTCAAAGTCAGGACTATTATTAATGAAAAAGGGAAGCGCGCGGATAAAACAGAATACCCGCTGAAGGCTGTCCGCGAGATAATTTTAAATGCTCTGATTCATCGCGATTACAGTATTCACACCGAAAGCTCGCCTATACGGATTCTTTTTTTCACTGACCGTCTCGAAGTCGAAAACCCTGGCGGACTGTACGGACGCATGACAATAAACGAGCTTGGCAAGGTGGGCGCAGACACAAGAAATCCGGCAATCGCTTCCGCGCTTGAAATATTAATCGATACCGAAAACCGCTTCTCCGGCATACCGACAATCAGGCATGAAATGGAAGCCGCCGGATTGCCTGCGCCGAAATTTGATTCCTCTCGGGGTGTTTTCCGCGTCACTTTATTCAATGGCGAAAGCTCTGAAGGTGCCGCACCCGAAAATGCTTTTGAAACGAAAGTGATTAATTTTTGTTCAAAACCCAGATCGAGAGCGGAGCTGGCGAAGCTGCTGAAGGTGTCGTCCGTTTCATATATGATGGAAAAATATATCAATCCCCTGCTTGAAAGCGGCAGGCTGAAAATGACCATTCCCGAAAAGCCCAAAAGCCGAAATCAGAAATACTATCGCAAATAGAAAAAATATTGATTGATGAGAACAATGCGTTTACCTTTTTCAAACATGCATTTTTTTACTCCTGCTCGGTAATACAATGGTATTGCCGGGTGTTTTTTTATGTCTAATCATCAAGTTTGTTACTTATTTTCAATAACGCCTCAATTCCTATGCTTAGTGTCATTATATAGGAAATGTTCCGTTATTTCAATAATAATTAAGGAATAATTCTATTACATATGATGCATGTGTAGCGTACAATATGGTAGAAGGCAGGTGAAACATGTGTTTGAAGATGATTTTGTTAATCGTTTAACCATGTTGCGTTTAGCAAAAGGTGTTTCAGCGAGAGATATGAGTCTTTCTATAGGGCAGAACGCAAGTTATATTAACAATATTGAATCCGGCAAAGCTCTTCCATCGATGTCGGCTTTTCTGACTATCTGCGACTACTTAAATGTTTCTCCAAGCGAATATTTTGAAACGGGGAACAATAATCCGGAACGCATAAAACAAATAATTGATGATTTAAAATTTTTAAGTAATGAGCAATTAGAACATATTGCAGCAATTGTAAAAGGACTTAAAGTATGAAAATCGAAGAAGCTGTAAAAAACAGAATTCATGAGCTGTGCGCGGAAAAAAATTTACAATAAACAAATTGGGAACACTTTGCGGAATTACACAGTCAACCTTAAAAAATATCACCTCGGGACGCAACGGTGCAACTGTTTTAACGGTAAAAAGATTTGTGACGGTTTGGATATGACTATTGCGGAATTTTTCAACACCGATGAATTTATAATGCTGGAGCAAGAAATCGAATAAGCCGTTTTATTGAGATATTGTCTGTTGACGAGCGAGATTGTTTATGCTAAAATAAAAACACATTTTAGATTTGCATATTAGGAGGGGTGAGAGATGTATATCAAACGAAAAATTGAACAGACTGTTTTAAATATCAGCAGCACATTTCCCGTTCTAATGCTGACAGGACCCCGGCAGTCAGGCAAGACCACACTGTTGAATAAAATAAGAGAGCCAAACAGAAAATATGTGACACTCGATGACCCAGACGAGAGATTGTTTGCAAAAACGGAACCTTCTGCTTTTTTAGAGCGGTATAGTCCGCCTGTAATAATTGATGAGATTCAATACGCTCCGGAGTTGTTTTCCTATATTAAAATATATGTTGACGCTCATAAAAACTGCGGCGATTTTTGGCTTACAGGCTCGCAAATGTTTCATATGATGAAAAATGTCTCGGAGAGTCTGGCGGGAAGGGTCGGTGTAATAAATTTATACGGTCTTTCAAACAATGAGATTAGCGGTAACCTGTTTAACCAATATGTCACCGGCAAAGAGGAGCTTTTTAAACGCATTGACACCGCGAAGCCGATGTGCCTCCCTGATGTATTTGATAGAATATGGAGAGGCGGAATGCCGAGGCTTTATGAACAGCCGAATGTGAACCATGAGGATTACTACTCGTCATATGTGCAGACATATTTAAGCCGTGATATCCGTGAACTGACACAGGTTGCGGATGAACTGGCTTTTTACAAATTTTTGCGTGTCGCTGCAGCACGCACAGGGTCGATAGCTAACTATGATTCCCTTGCTAAGGAAGCTGAAATATCAGCGCCTACAGCAAAAAAGTGGCTGTCCCTTCTGGTCTCCGGCGGAATTGTAATATTAATTGAGCCATATCATAATAACGCTCTGAAACGTGTAGTAAAATCGCCGAGGATGTATTTTTTAGACACGGGACTCGCGGCACATCTCACAAAATGGAGTAGTGCGGAGGTGCTGGAATCCGGTGCTATGGCGGGTGAATTTTTCGAAACTTATGTTGTTTCTGAAATTTATAAAAGCTACACTAATGTTGGGAAAACGCCGCCGCTTTATTTTTATCGGGACAGCAATTCAAAAGAAATTGACCTGATAATATGGCAGAACGGTACGCTGTATCCGATAGAAATCAAAAAAAGCTCAAACCCCACCGGGGCGACAAAAAATTTTAATGCATTGAATCCGGCGGCGGAGGAAAGTAATTATGATGAGCTGTCAAAGCATTTAAAAATGAATATAGGAACAGGCAATGTAATATGCCTTGCCAATAATTTGCGCCCGGCAGGCGAAAATAGCTGGACTGTTCCCGTGTGGTTGATATAAGTTTTACGATGAAATATTTAACAATGCGCCCCGTTAAAGCTCCTCACGAAAGCACACATATTACAAAAAATGAAATATTCCGGAAATTTTTCTTGACAGACATGCCGGAAATGTGTTATAGTTACAAAAATTTATTTTCACAGAAAATGTAAAGGAAAAATTATGACTGCTCTGTTTTTCTTAAATCAGAACACCGATATGTACACCTGCCCGGCGATGGGTTGGTGCTTTTCGGCCGTTGGTGATTTAAATATAGAGAGTTAAAATAATTCTATATTGTAATAATTAACGGTTGAAGTATAAAAAGCTTCAGCCGTTTTTTATATATAATTTTTAGAAAGGGTGGTATAGTCATGAAAACAAGTAAAATCAAGGTATTCCTCAGTAAATTATTCTCAGGAAAAACGCGAAGCAGATATTATGAGGACGAAAACTCCGATAACTATGTTATCGCTCATTATTCAAAGCGCAACGAGGATTTGCGCTTTAACAGCAGGCACGGCTCGGTGGAGTTCCTCACAACCATGCGTTATATCCACCGTTACACCTTTGAAGGCGCGAAAATTCTCGAAATCGGCGCGGCTTCGGGACGTTACTCGCACGCTCTCGCTCTTGAGGGTTATGAGGTTGACGCCATCGAGCTGGTCCAGAAAAACATCGATATTTTTAACTCCAAAACTCAGCCCGGTGAAAAAATTACAGTTCGGCAGGGCAATGCCCTCGACTTGTCCTTTATTGCTGACGAAAGCTATGATATAACTCTTCTGCTGGGTCCGTTATACCATCTGTATACTCAGGAGGATAAGCTAAAAGCGATGAATGAGGCAATTCGCGTAACCAAAAAAGGCGGGGTGATTTTCTGCGCCTACTGCCTTTGTGATGTTTCCATTTTGAGGTATTGCTTTGTTAAGGGGCATATTCACGAGGTGCTTGAGAACGGACTGCTGAAAATCGGCGAATTAAATTTGGGTGAATACACTTATAAAGTAGCTTCCAGACCTGAAGAAATTTTTGAAATTGTCAGAAAGGAGGACATTGACGCCCTAGTGGCGCAGCTTGAGGTTGAACGCCTTAATTATGTCGCGACAGACCTTTATACAAATCATATTCCGGAAACCATTGATAAGCTTGACGATAAGACCTTTGAAATTTATCTGAATTACCATTATTTTTTGTGCGAGCGTCCGGATATGCAAGGTTTGTCACATCACAGTGTAGACATACTTAAAAGGAAATAATGCTTTACTGTGCTTGGTAATAATAACCCTAACTATGACCTGACCCCTAAACACCTATGTGAACGATGATTTAATCATCGTTCACATACAGTGTCGTCTTGCTTTTTGTTGGAAAACAAGTTTCGAAAATGCCGGTTATCTAAAAAATTCTACTATCTTTTTTAAAAAGTTTATAAGATATTGCATTCTTAAACACCTCACTTTCTGCAGACAAACGAAAGCTTATCACATTCTTTTTAGACATGAGCTTTTCCTGATTGTTCTTTCGTATCTCTCCTGCATGTGATAATATATCACACTAGTGACTAAATGTCACGTCAAGTGGAGCAAGAGGGTAAATATTTGTCTCGAAAGGGTATTTATTTTCTAATCGGTAAAAACAAATTCATTTTTTTAAGTTATTATTAGTATTAGTCCTGTTAATGCCTGTTTTTAAAAAGGAATGCATGTCATGAAAATTGCCATATGTGACGATGATTATAATGTAATAAATCAATTAAAGACGCTTGTACAAATCTATTCGGCTCAGCACAGGCTTGATGTTCTTATAGACTGCTTCAACAGCGGCGAAAGCTTTTTGCTGTCCCGCGAGAAGTATGATATTATTGTTCTTGATTATCAGATGAAAAAAATTGACGGTCTTGAAACTGCCAGACAGATACGCCGGAACAACAACTGCAGCGCGATTATTTTTCTAACAAATTATCCGGATTTTGTGTTTGAGGCATTCAAGGTCAACACCTTCCGCTTTTTAAAAAAGCCCCTCGTTACCGAGGAGCTTTACAACGCGCTTGATGATTATTTCGCCATGTTCGGCGATGATTATCCTATTATAATAAACTACGAGAGAGTCAACACGACTGTTTTAACTAACGAAATAATATATCTTGAAGCGAATAATAAACAGTGCACTCTCTATACAGTAGAGGGAATGCTGAAATGCTCAAAGCCCATGGGAAATGTAGCAGAGCAGCTGCCACGCTCGCATTTTTACAGGGTAAACCGATTTTATATAGTCAATTTTAATTACATTTCAAAATATGATGATAAAAACATTTATCTCTCAGGAGATAAATCTGTGCATGTAACACGGAATTACCTGACTGCGTTTAAAAATGCTTATCGAGAATATTCAAACCTTAAAAACGTTAAAAGAACAGAAAAAAGGGGCTGCAGCATTGATTGACATTAATTCTTTTTCAATTGTTTTTTCTATGATAAGCATAATGTCCGTTTTGGTTTTTTATTTTAATGCCGTAATAAATTTGCGCCGTTTTTTGTTTGTTTTTATTTTAGTCGGTTTGCCCCTTTTAATTTATCAATCTGTTTATCTTGAAAGCTTTTTTGGTCTTTTAATCGGATTAATAAATATAATATTGTATTATATATTGATACCATTAATATCTCTTAATAATATAAGTAAAAAAGCCATAATCTATGCGATGCTGTTCTATGTTTGCGCAACCGGAGCAATTATTATTTCTGTTTTATGGATTGAGTCAAGCCTTAATATAAATGAGTCAGTTCAAGCAATAACCGATATGCTTCTAGAACTGTTTTTTTGTGTTATCGTCATTATATTAAGGAATAACAGAACAATAAAAGCTTTCACCAGGACAATAGTGCTGCTTCCTAAGCATATAAAAATATCTTTGCTGGGTTATATTTTTATCGCTTCAACAATTGCAAGCTTTTTATCGGATTTTTCGCATGATTATCCCGATACCTTAGACATGAAGCTTATCCAGATTTTAACCGCCTCATGCTTGATTTTTATTGGAATTTTGCTTCCGATTCTTGTTTCGGGCGGTATTTCAAATATGTATTTCAAGAAAACGGTTGACAATGCAGAGAGGCAGATGCGCGAGCAGGTTGCGAGATATGAACAGAGCATTAGAAAAAACGAGGAAATCCGTAAATTCCGCCACGATTTTAAAAATATGCAAGTCGGATTAGTCAGTTTACTTGAGAAGAATGATGTTGAAAATGCTTTAAAAATTATCAGGGATTTTGATTCGACTATTCGCTTTGAAACAGCGGTTTTTGAAACGGGTAATCATGTTGCGGATGCTCTTTTGGCGGAAAAGAGTGCCAAAGGAGCCATCAGCGCAACTATAATCAAATGCGAGACGCAAATCCCCGACGCTTATATTTCCTATATAGATATTTGCATCCTGCTTGGAAACGCAATTGACAATGCCATAGAAGCCTGTGAAAAAATTGACGGTGAAAAGACAGTTGAGGTCAAAACACTTTTAAACAACGGTTTTTTCTTTATTACAGTCGAAAATCCGGTTGCACAGGATGTTGTCATCAATAACAATTTTATTGCTTCAACAAAGATTGATAAGTCTAACCACGGACTGGGACTGCTTTCAATCATGAAGACTGCAAAAAAATATGACGGGGTTTTAAAGCTGAGTTGCGAGAATAAATCTTTTATTTTGGCGCTGGAGCTGGATTTGCATAAGTTTCTTTGAGTCAAATAAATAAGCAAGCCGCTGTCCGGAGAGGCAGCGGCTTGCTTTGAAAGATGAGACAATGCTTTATTTTGGGAGGATAAAGCATTTTTTAGTAAATGGACAAATCAGAAATACACTGCACAGATTATATAACAATTTATAAATTTTGTCTCGTAAAACGGAGTAAGAGGGTGTTTTTTTGACTTGAAAGGGATTTTATTTTCATTTAAAGTTAAATCATATCATTATTTATATATAAAAAGCTCATTTTAATTTAGAGAATATTACCAAAAAGTAAAATTCTATTGACTATTGTCATTTTTTAATATATTATTGATTTGTTTAAGGATTAACTTTATATTATTCACAAAAATATAGTAAAATCCTGTTGAACGAAATTGACTGTACTTCAAATTTCAGGAGGTTTTTTATTTTTATGAAGAGGAACAAAAAAAGACTCTTTATTGTTGCCGGACTTCTTTTAAGCGCGCTGCTTTATTGTTTTATACCAACAGCTGCCTCTGCGGTTTTCGGTGATATTGACGGTGACGGGGAAATCAGCGCTGTTGACGCGAGGATAATTCTGAGGGTTTCCGCATCACTTCAAACATTAGATAAAACCCATGATGAATGGGGAGTTTTCGGTGATGTGAATAATGACGGCGAAATTACCGCCGTTGACGCGAGACTTATTCTGCGAGCCTCGGCTCAGCTGAGCGAATTGATTCTGCCAGACACCAGCACGCAGACGGATTCCTCCTCGCTGACCCAGTCTACCGGCGAAAAGAAGTCCACAAGACCAACCAGCACCAGACCCTTGACTGAATTTCCCACGCTTCCAACCTCGAAGCCCGCAACCACGACAACGCTCCCCGCTACAACGACTATTCCTCTGACGGAAATTGTCAGCATTTTTAATGAGGCTGCCAACGAGCTCAAGGATTATAAAGAAAAAATTGATATTGAGAATGAGAACATAGCATATTTTAAATTGGAAAAATTCGATATTCCTTTTTACCTTCAGCCACTTTTTGACCTGATGTTTACAGAAGAGGATTATAATGCAATATTTATGCCTAATGAAACCTCCGATACAACAGAGCTATCATTTGCCGAAGGAAAAAATATTGACCCGAAGTCTTCAATAAAAAGCTTCGCGGAAGCCTTGCCCAGAGCTGAAGAAAAGACTCTCAGCGAGCTTAAATCATCCGCGCTCAAAAGCGGTACTTATGTAACAGACACTCAGGGTAATACCCAAATAACCCTGAAATTAAAAACGGAATCCGGCAAAAGCTTTGATTATGCGCCTGTGAATCACAACTCTTGCATGGATACAATGTTTTCGGTTTCGAATGAGTATTTCGGTGCGATGCCTATGAGCGACATGAAGATTGAATATCATGACGCGGTAATTGATGCCGTAATCAACAAGGACGGAAAAATTACATATCTGAAATATGTCCTGCCGATAAAACTTGAAGGTAAGCTTGACCTTGGCTCACTTGCCGATCCCGAAAAAGAGCCGGGCTTAATCGGAATAAAGCTGGGTATGGGGTTAACGGTAAAAACTACAAGAATATATAATTTTACATATCCCGAAACAGAAATAGAAACAGAATAAAAAATTTAAATGGGTTCTTGATTTTTCATTAGAAATAAGGTATTATTAAAATAGCTCGTTTTTGTATGTGAAACATGAGAGGAATGATAACGAATGAAAAATAAAAAGATTTTAAAGAATGTTATTGCGGTCATGGTGACATTCGGAATTATTACGGCTACACTTCTCGGCACCTCCGCCGCGACAGTGTTCGGTGATATTGACGGCGACGGGAAGGTTACCGCGACCGACGCAAGGCTTATTCTGAGAGCCTCTGCCGGGCTTGAAAATCTCGGCGAGTCAAATGAGATCGGACGCGTTACCGGCGACATTGACGGCGACGGAAAGGTCACTGCGACCGACGCGAGAATTGTTCTCATGGTATCCGCCGGGCTTGAGACAATTGCCGCTCCGACAACAAAGAAGGAGCAGACAACCCAAAGCAAGGAAGAAATCAGCTCAATCCTCGCGGTGTTCAACGAGGCTGCCAATCAATCAAAGAAGTATGACGGCAAGATGAAGGTTGACGCCACTCAGGGCACAAATTATAAGCTGCACGATTTCTCAGGCACCGCCATAACCGGTCTTGCCGACCTTCTATTCCCCAGCGATTACCCGAAGACCTTCAGCAAGACCTATGAAAACGGGGTTAATATTGAGGACAGCGAGGATACGCTTAAAAGCCTTATGGCGCCTGTTGAAGAGGATTATATGAGTCAGCTAACCGCAGAAGGTGTTGACAAGGCGACAATGACGAAGACTGCTACAGGCACTAAGATTGTGATAAATCTCGTTAAAGAGACTGGCAAGTCGATGGACTATGTTCCGCCGCACCACTCGAGCTGCTCAGACCCTGTACTCCTGAAGGCTAAGAGCATTCAGCCGCTTTATTCGATAAACAATCCCATAATCATTTATCCCGGTGCGAAAATCACAGCGACAATCAATGAGTTTGGGCTGCTCTCGGCATTCAGCATCGACGAAAATGTCTGCATAGTCGGCACGCTCTCGATTGCGCTAATCAGCAACAGCAATTTCGACATAGAAGGGCGCTGGAGACAGTCTCTGGCTATCGTCTATGACGGACTGGATTGGTACGATAACTAGATGCTGGATGCTGGATACTAGATGCTAGGATAAGTATATTTTGCGAAAATCTTTAATAAAATAATAGTAAAAACCGCGTTAGCCCAATAGGTACGCGGTTTTTTTTGTTGTCTAAGTGAACGATGATTTAGCACTGTTCACTGATAGAGCACTATTTTTTTGTAAAATCAACGAATGTGCATAATTGAGAAATATTAATCAGTGGTTCAATAATACCTTTCGCTCACAACTTTTCCCATTTTTCGCAGCTTTTTGATAAGGGTCTCGATAATATTTTTGCGAATCTGTATTCCGACCTGCATAAAAAACATTTCATCGTGGGCTTCATTCACCGCGTTTCCGATGTGAAAATGCAAAACATCAGCCTCAAGCAGCATCTTACAAAGCCGTTTTACCACGCCGTTCCCTGACAGTCTGTCTATCGGTTCTTCAATGATATTCAACACCTGATTGAGTGTTATCGCGCCTTCGGTGGCAATATCTATTCCATCAACAAAATATTCGGGCGGACCGCCGGAATTTACGCGCAGGTTTAAAGTTTCAATCGATAAATTAAGTTCCCGGCTTATAATATCCAGAGTAGTGGAGCCGCAAACCACCTTTTTTCCGCAAAAACCGTGGATGAGCCGGGCATATGCGTTGTCCATCGCGGGTTTTGAGGGAGGTCCCGTGAGCAGTATCAGTTCATTTGCCTCCCGGCAGTTAAGAAGCGCTATCGTGGTATCGTCCTCATACCTGTTTCCTGAAAGCTTTTTGCAATAATCAATGATTTTTTCGCCCAGCATACCGATGCTTTCCTCTGTGAAGCCTTGCTTGTTAATATAATCGGTGATTCCTTTCGAGCCGATACCCAGACCGTAGCCATGCCCGAGACCTGCCTGTGTCATGCCGTCAGACGCCAGCAAAAGGGAATCGCCCCGGTGCAGATAGCCGAGACTTTCACCTATTACCTCAAAGCCCGCGGTGTAGAAACGTGTGCTTAATACACTCGCGGTACCTCTTCGCAGTAGAATAGGTTCGGGTGACTCATAGGCATAAACCGTAAAATGTCCGTCGGGCAGAATATAAACGGCGGAAAAGGCTGAAAAGGGAATATTTTCCTTGCGAGCGCGGTGCATGGATGCCGCAACCGTTTCCGCAGCTGTTCGCAGTGAAAAACCGACATGAGTCAGCTCCATCAGCCTTTCGGCGCAGGAGATTGCGGCAATATTTGCATACAGACCGCTGCCGATTCCGTCGCAGAGCACAAACATTGTTCCTGCTTCCGTCCGGCGGCATAAGCAATAATCGCCGCAGACGGAATATCCGTTTTTCTGCTTTTGGCTCAAGCTGTCAACAATAAATTTCATTCTTCCGGCTCCGTATTCTCATTTTCATACAGCCCGATTAAACGCCTGGCGATTTCCTCACTCTGAGCGGTACTCTTGCCCAGATAATGAGCCATTTCCTGGGCAAAACGAATCTGATGATCAAGAAATTCCTTTGCATGCTGAACCGTTTGCGCCTTAATCACATCAAGATGATTCTCATCAAATTTCAGCTTTGAAATATCGGTATAGATGCCGACATATTGTTTTTCCTCAGGCAAATAATATAATATTTCATGGTAGCGTATACCGTATTTGCTGCGGATGGCTTCCGTCTTTTCCTGCATACCTGACTGAAGCTTCTCATACCCTTCCGCATTGACCAAATATGAAATTCTGTGCCCTAAAATGCCGTTGCTGCATATAAACATTTTTTGAAAGCAGGGGTTCATTGTTATCATGCAAAGGTCGCTGTCAAGAATAACAATGCCGCACGGCGCCGTTTCGATAATGCGGTCCGTGCGCTGCTGCGCAAGCCTGCGCATATAGGGAATGCACATCTCACTCTCAGCCATTCCGCTAGCGATGGCTACGGCGTTTTCCTCGCAGCTGATATATCCGCAGGCGCCGCAATTGAGCTGCATAGCCGGATTGGATTTGCCCGTTCTTTCAAAAATTTTTTGAATTTCACTATCCGGTACAACTGTCCGGTTTTCAGTTTTGTCGGAAAAGACCGCTGTGTTCGCAACTTGAGAGGTGAGGGGAGCTTTAGTTTCGCAGGCTTGTTTCCAATACGAAATTATATTACCGCGCTTTTGAAACAATGATTGCTCTTTAGGAAAAGCGGGACCGGAAATGCAGCCGCCTTTGCAAAACATAGCCTCAATGTAGCGGACATTTTTGAAAACCGCCGGGTCGTCAAAGAGGCTGATTATCTCTTGTGAACCGCTGATTTTCAAAAGATTAGTCTGCCCGGTTTCGCATTCCATTCCCCCTGTTTTAATCATTCCGCCTTCAAGCGGAAACAATCGAGCGTCGCCGACTATGAATTCGGTGTCAAAGCCGCTTTCCGGGCAGTTTTCAAGAGATAAATCCTCGTCCTTCATCCATTGAACAAGCTCGTCAAAGGTCAAAACGACATCCACCGCTCCAATATTTTCCGGACGGATAATCTCATCTTTTTTTGCAGCGCAGGGACCGATAAAAACCACCGCGCAGCCTTTATGCCGTTCTTTCAGCATGCGCCCGTGAGCAATCATGGGGGAAACCACTGGTATGAGCTCGCTGAGTAGCTCAGGCTTATATTTTTCAAAAACATGCACCACAGCGGGGCAGGCAGTACATATGCTGCCTGTCCCTGTTTGCGCGAAAGACTGTTCTGTGACATATTTTGCGCCCTCGGCAGTTTCAGCGATATAGCTGAAGCCCAGCTGCCTTAAAAGACTTGGAAGACGGTTTCGCAGAGATTCACCAAGCCATGCGGCGAAAGAGGGAGCAACGCTGGCGGCAACTGGAGTACCCTCTGCCAGCAATTCCTTAGCGGTGTTTAAATCCGAGCGGATTTTTTTTGCGCCCTGAGGACATTCCCGAACACAGGTTCCGCATTGAATACAAAGCTCGTTGCGTATTCTCGCCTGACCGCCGGAAACTTTTATTGCCTTTACTGGACAAACCCTGACGCAGCGGTAACAATCCTGACAGTTAGCGTCAGCGGTATAAATTGTGTTTGGAAGCATGGTAAATTACCTCCCGAGCGCCTTATTAATCTCAGCAACAGCCTTTTCCAGAGTGCAATGCTCAATAATTTTTCCGTCAACCTCCAGAACCGGACCTTTTTTACAAAGCTTACCGCAAAAATTAGCCTTAAATTCAGTGAATTCTTCGAGATTATTCTCCCTGAGCCATTGCAGCAGCTGATTGTACAGCTCCTGCGCTCCTCTGAGAAAACAGCTTGTTCCGAAGCAGATTGAAAGGTTCAGCTTTACATCATTTATGACTGAGGAGAGCAGTAAATCGTTCTCAAGTATCCGGCGTCTGTTTTCATATTCTGTATGAAGAAGCTTATGCGCACTGTGCTCATCAAGGCTTTCATGATATATCTGCTGGAGATAAGGATTATCGTTTGACACATGGAACTGCAGCATCTTATCGCTGTCATACAGCCCCTTTGCGCGCTCGCGGCTATTGTGTTCGCTGGGCGAACCCGGCTGACCGCCGCCATTGACACAGCCGCCGCAGCAAGCCATTACCTCAATCAAATCGAATTTTTCTTCTCCGCTGCGAACCTTGTCGATAAGCTTGCGCGCATTAGAAAGACCGCTGACAACTGCAAGACGAAGCTTCTTTCCGCCTATTTCGATTTCGGCAATTTTAAGTGAGTTGTTACCCCTGAACTGCTTGAATTCATGAGCCGCACCTTTTTCGAGGGTTTCCGCCGCGAAACGAAGTACCGCCTCGCTCACGCCGCCGGAGGTGCCGAAAATCGCCGCGCTGCCTGTTGAAAACCCAAAGGGCATATCAAAGGAATCCAGCTCAAGCTTGTCAAAATCATAACCGCTCTGCTGAATCATGACAGAAAGCTCCTGAGTTGTCAGAACATAATCAACATCCGGGTTGCCGTCCTGCTTGAATTCATCCCTGTTTGCCTCGAATTTTTTAGCCGTGCAGGGCATAATTGAAACAACAGTCAAATTTTCTCTTTTGATGCCCAGACTTTTTGTAAGCTGGTCTTTGCAAAGAGCGCCGAACATCTGCTGAGGGGAACGGCAGGAGGATAAATTCGACAGTAAATCAGGATAATACTGCTCTGCAAATTTAACCCACGCCGGACAGCAGGAGGTGAAAAGGGGAAGATTTTCGCCCTTTGAATAACGCGCCAAGAATTCCTTACCTTCCTCAACGACAGTGAAATCAGCGCCGAAGCAGGTATCGTAAACTTTGTCAAAGCCCATACGGCGCAGGGCTGAAATAATTTTACCTATGCTTAAGGTTCCGGGTTTTTGAGCGAAATATTCGCCCAAGGCGACACGCACAGCCGGAGCAATCTGAACGACAACGGTTTTTTCCTTGTCATATATGGCGTCCCAAACCGCGCCGATTTGATTTTTCGGCGTCAGCGCGCCGACAGGGCAGACCTTGACGCATTGACCGCAGTTGACACATTCAATCTCCCCCATACCCTTGTTAAAGCATGTGACGACCTTTGCTTTTGAACCGCGATATGCGAAATCCAGCGCGCCGACAGATTGGATTTCGTTACACACCCGCACGCAATCGCCGCACAGTATACACTTGTTTGTGTCACGCAGTATAGCGTCAGAGGAAACATCAACCGGAACAACCTCATTCAAGTGCTTGAATCTGATTTTCTGCACACCTAGCTGCTTCGCTATAGTTTGCAGGCGGCATTCTCCGCTTTTGGGGCAGGTGACACAGTTATTGTCATGACTTGCCAGCATAAGCTCAACAATCATACGCCGCATTTCGCGTATTCTCTGGGTGCTTGTTTTAACGCGCATTCCGTTTTCGGGCTTTGTTGAGCAGGCGGGTAAAATACCGCGTCCTTCAACATCCACCATACACATGCGGCAGGCGCCGTATATACTTATATCCGAATGATAGCAAAATGTCGGCAGCTCGGTGCCGGCTTTGCGGATAACCTCCAGCAGATTACGCTCACCCTCAACAGGGACGCTGACACCATCTATTAATATGTCTATATTATTCATTAAACTAACTATCCTTTCACCACAGCATCGAATTTGCAGCTTTGAATACAGGCGCCGCATTTAATACATTTTTCCATATCAATGACATAGGGAACGCCTTTTTCGCCTTTGATGGCGCCAACCGGACACTTGCGGGCGCACAGCGAACAGCTTTTGCATTTTTCTGCAATGATTTTATAATCTGTAAGCTTTTCACAAACTCCTGAGGGACAGCGTTTTTTAATCACATGCGCCAGATATTCTTCTCTGAAATATTTAAGGGTTGAGAGAATCGGGTTCGGAGCGGTTTTACCCAGTCCGCACAGGGAACCTGTTTTCACCGTGGCAGCCAGCTCCTCCAAAAGACTGAGTGTGCTTTCTGTCGCACGACCTTCAATAATATCGTCCAACAGCGCCAGCATCTGACGTGTGCCTTCTCTGCAAACGACGCATTTGCCGCAGGATTCATTCTGGGTAAACTGCATAAAGAAACGCGCTATCTGCACCATACAGGTGGAATTGTTCATAACAACCAAGCCGCCCGAGCCAACCATCGCGCCGACTTTGTTCAGATTATCATAGTCAAGGGGTAAATCCAGATGCTCCTTAGTCAGACAGCCGCCGGAGGGACCTCCGATTTGCACCGCTTTAAAATCACAGCCGCAAAGACTTCCGTCATCGTTTATAACGCCGCCGCCGATTTCACCGACTATCTCACGCAGGGTTGTTCCGAAGGGAACTTCAATCAGACCCGTGTTTGCGACATGCCCTGTCAGGGCAAATGTTTTTGTTCCCTTTGCGCTTTCTGTTCCGAGCTTTGAATATTCCTGCGCACCCATTTGAAGTATGACAGGAATTGTTGCGAGAGTTTCCACATTATTTATTACCGTGGGCTTGCCGAAAAGTCCGCATTCCGCCGGGAAGGGCGGCTTGATTGTCGGCATACCGCGTTTTCCCTCGATTGACGACATCAAAGCGGTTTCCTCGCCGCAGACAAAAGCACCGGCACCCTCAATAACTGAAATGTTCAGGCTTTTGCCTGAGTTAAAAATGTTTTCGCCCAAAAATCCGGCGTTTACCGCTTGAGCAATCGCATCTTTCAGCCGCCTGACAGCAAGAGGATATTCCATGCGGACATAAACAATACCGTCCGTTGCGTCTACCGCCTGCGCTGCGATTATCATACCCTCAAGCACCGCGTGAGGATTGCCCTCCATGACGCACCTGTCCATAAACGCGCCCGGGTCGCCCTCGTCGCCGTTGCAGATTATGTATTTTACATCACTTTTCTGAACGCGGGTAAGCTCCCATTTGCGTCCGGTAGGGAAGCCGCCGCCGCCGCGTCCCCTGAGTCCCGAGGCTAGTATTTCAGCGCAGATTTCCTCGCCGTTCATTTCGCATACAGCCTTGCGTGACATAAAGTAACCGCCGTGGGCAATATATTCATCAAGATTATTAACATCAATATTTCCGCAAAGCTCCAGCATCAGCCTTTGCTGACGGTTATAAAAGGGTATTTCGTTCTGCTGTACCGCGGTTCTTCCGTCACAGGGATGGACATAGAGCAGCCTCTCGACAGGAGCACCACCTATCAGTGTTTTTTCAATGATTTCCTCCACATCGCCGGGCTTAACTTTTGTATAAAATATTCCCTGAGGGTAGACTGTTACAAGCGGTCCCATCTGACAAAAGCCCTGACAGCCGCTCTGTGCCAATGAATAATCGCCTTCGCTGTGAAGCGAAACCTGTACAGACATATTTTTTTCTGCAAGCGCCTCTTTGAATTTATCATAAATTTTTAGAGAGCCGCCCGCCACACAGCCGGTACCGGCGCAAATGACTATGCGCGCCTTTGTCTTTGCCGCTGTGCGGGAAAATCGTTCTTTGTGCTCCTCCAATGTCATATGTTCAAGCATTGCATTCTTCCTCCTCGCGAATTTTTCTGAGCAATTCCACTGTTTTTTCTTTGTTCATGGAACCGTAAACATCATCGTTTACCACTACCACCGGAGCCAGACCGCAAGCGCCCAGGCAGGCGACTGTTTCCAGAGTAAAAAGCAAATCGTCGGAGGTTTTCTTTATCTCGGAGAGCCCCAGCTCAGTCTCCAGTGTCTTTATAATATCCGCGGACTTCTTAACATGGCAGGCGGTGCCGTTGCAAACCTTAATAACATATTTCCCCTTCGGCTCCAGCGTAAAATGCGAGTAAAAGGTCGCCACGCCGTAAACCGCTCCGGGAGTCAGTCCGAGAGCTGTCGCCACATATGTCATAACATCCTCAGGCAGATATGAATACGCATCCTGTATCTCCTGCAAAATTGCGATTAATCTGTTCGGGTTGCGCTGATAACGTTCGAGAACAGCACAGACTCTCTCAAACTTGCTTGCGATTGTTAGATTCATCTTATTTTTCCTCTCCGTAGTAAGCTTTCAAATATATTTCTTGAAGATCCTTAATCAAAGGATACCGCGGGTTAGCCGTCGTGCATTGATCCTCAAAGGCATGCTCAGCGAGAAGGGAGACCTTTGAGAGGAATTCTTTTTCGTCGATACCGCAGTCCTTTATGCTCATGGGCATATTCAGCTTTTTCATAAGCTCTCTTATGGCGGTAATCAGGTTGTTAATTTCTTCCTCCCACGTGTTTCCGCCAAGGCGTAATTGATGAGCTATCTGGGCATATCGGAAATCGGCTTTATATTCACTGTACTTCGGGAAAATCGGGAATTTTTCCGGTTTCTGCGCGTTATACGCGATAACATATGGCAGGAGAATCGCATTTGCGCGGCCGTGCGGAATATGAAATTCACCGCCCAGTTTATGAGCCAGCGAATGGTTGATTCCGAGAAAAGCATTTGTAAAAGCCATGCCCGCAATAGCAGAGGCGTTATGCATTTTTTCGCGCGCGACCTCGTCCTTTTCATTTTCATAGCTGCGCAGCAGATACTTGAAAACAAGCTCGACAGCCTTTATTGCCAATCCGTTGGTAAAATCAGACGCGAGAACGGAAACATAAGCTTCAATTGCGTGGGTCAGCACATCCATTCCCGTATCAGCAGTGATTGATTTCGGAACCGTTGCAACAAATTGCGGGTCAATAATCGCAACGTCGGGTGTCAGCTCATAGTCCGCAAGCGGATATTTTATATTGCCGTTTTGCTTGTCGGTTATAACCGAAAAAGATGTGACCTCGCTGCCAGTGCCCGAGGTTGTCGGAATTGCAACCATCTGAGTTTTCTTGCCGAGATTCGGGAAGTTAAAAGCGCGTTTGCGTATATCAAGGAATTTCAGACGCAAGCCGTCAAAATCAGTTTCGGGATTTTCATAAAACAGCCACATACCCTTTGCCGCGTCAATCGCCGAGCCGCCGCCCAGAGCTATGATGACATCCGGCTCAAAACGGTTCATTGAAGCCACTCCTTTTTGAATGGTTTCAACCGAAGGGTCAGGCTCAACATCACTGAACATCTCGCACTGAACAAAGTCATTTCTCTTACGCAAATGATAAAGCACTGTATCCACATAACCGAGATTTACCATCATGGGGTCTGTTACAATAAAGGCACGGCTGATATTAGGCATTTTTTCAAGATATTGCACAGAACCTTTTTCAAAATAAATCTTAGGCGGAATTTTGAACCACTGCATATTTGTCCTCCTCTTTGCTATACGCTTTTTGTTAATGAGGTTGACGCTGGAAACATTTGACGTTGTGGAGTTTCGTCCGAATGAGCCGCAGCCGAGGGTTAAGGAGGGAGTATTTGTATTGTAAATATCGCCGATAGCCCCTTGTGAGGACGGTGAATTTATAATCACACGTCCAACCTTCATCTCCTGCCCGTAGCGCACACACAGCTCCTCATCGTCACAATGAATGACCGCCGAGTGCCCCAGACCGCCCAGCTCCAGCATTTTCTTTGCGTACTCAAAGCCCTGCTCTTCATCCTCAACAACGAAATAAGCAAGCACCGGCATTAAGGTTTCCAGGGAAAGCGGATACTCAAGCGAAGGCTCCGGCAGTCTCGCGAGAATAATTTTTGTATTTTCCGCTATGCTAATGCCTGCCTGCTTTGCAATCCATGAGGCTGACTGTCCGACACAAGCGGCGTTTACTGTAAGCTTTTCTTTGTTTATGACAAAATTCGTGAGTTTTTCTGTTTCGTCCTCATTTAAAAAGTAGCAGTTATTATCGGTTAAATACTTTTCGAATTTATGAGAAATCGCCTTGTCCACAATAACCGCCTGTTCGCTTGCGCATATCATGCCGTTGTCGAAGGTCTTTGAAATCATCAAATCCGTGCAGGCGCGTTCCACACTGACATTTTTATTAATATAGCAGGGCACATTGCCGGGTCCGACGCCCAAAGCCGGTTTTCCCGCGCTGTATGCGGATTTTACCATGCTTGCGCCGCCGGTTGCCAGAATCAGTGAGACTCCCTGATGATTCATTAAAGCGGAGGTCGCCTCCATGCTGGGCATTTCCACCCATTGAATGCAGTGCTTCGGCGCGCCATGTGCAATTGCCGCGTCTCTCACAATCCGCGCAGCTTCGGCGGAGCATTTCTGCGCCGAAGGATGGAAGGCGAATATTATCGGATTGCGGGTTTTCGCGCAAATCAGGGACTTAAACAGGGTTGTGGAGGTCGGGTTTGTCACGGGTGTTACTCCAGCAACTATCCCCACAGGCTCGGCGACCTCAATGTAGCCTTCAAGGTCGTTATCTTCAATAACGCCTACCGTTTTCTGCTTTTTTATGCTGTGCCATATGTATTCTGTGGAAAATATATTTTTGATGACCTTGTCCTCGACGATACCGCGGTTTGTCTCCTCCACCGCCAGTTTTGCAAGACGCATATGCGCGTCAAGTCCCGCCAGGGTCATGGCATGAACAATTTCATCCACCTGTTGCTGGGTCATATTCATGTACTCAGTCAAAGCCTGCTGAGCGTTTTCCACCAGACGGTTGATTTGTTCCGCAGCTGTTTCAAGCTTTTCGACTGTTTTAGTTTCCATTTTGAAATCCCCCTTATGATTAATGTGATTTCCTCATCAGATTTTCGCCAATTGCCGGGTCAAAACCGCGAGCGAAGCCGCCATATCCTCGGTTTTGACAATTATACCCTCAGGCACTTTCAGGTTTGCCGGAGCGAAATTCCAGATTGCGCGGACACCTCCCGCGAGAAGCTTGTCGCAGACACTCTGCGCGAAGGCGGCAGGTACGGCGATTATTCCAATGCCAATGCTGAGTCTTTCACAGATATTTGTTATTTTGGCGCTGTCCAAAATTTGAATGCCGTTGTACTGTGTGCCGATTAATTCCGGTTTATCATCAAAAGCTACCATAATTTTAAGACCATAGTTTTCAAAATTTTCATATGAGAGAAAGGCTTTTCCAAGATGACCTGCTCCGACAAGAACGGTGTTTGTGCTGTTATCGTAGCCCAAAAAATGTTCTAGATCCGTAATCAAATCCTCTGTAATATAACCGATTTTCGGTTTACCGCCGCTGCTTGCAATTGCCAAATCCTTGCGAACCTGCACTTCGCCGACCCCCAGAGCCTCAGCAATCGCCGTAGAAGAAATATTATCGGGCGCGTCTTTTGGCAGCTGTTTGAGATAACGCAGATAACTGGTTAGCCTATGACACAGATGAATAGACATCGTAGAATTCGAAGACATTGATAATTCTCCTTTCGATATTGAGTATATCGATACAAATTATATCGATATAGAGACTACTTGTCAATACCGTACGGAAAAAATCGTAAAATTTAATAAAAAAACTTGTTTTTTTCATGTCTGCTTTAATTATTTTGCGCTGAAAAAGCTAATATCAAACTCCGATTAAACAGTAGATAAAAATATTTGCACGGAAGTCTTATATATGAACGTTAACAAGCTCTAAGTTCAGATTAAAAACTATATTTATCAACTTTTTAATCTGAACTTAGTATAAGCACCGCGTTTTTCAGCAAACACTATAAAGTGTTTTACAGGTTTACAGAAAGGGGGAATAAATAAAAAATCCCCTGAAGCTTTATGCCTCAAGGAATTTGCTGGCTAGAGTGCCGTGACTTGAACTATGCGTCATGCGCGAAGCAGCATGGCGAGCTTGCTATAAAAATAAAAAAGACCGCAAAGTAGCGGTCTAGTTGGTCGGAGTGACGGGACTTGAACCCATGGCCTCTTGGTCCCGAACCAAGCGCGATACCAAACTTCGCCACACCCCGGTATTAAGTTTTCACTGAAATAAAATTCATGCTTGAGTTATTTTGACTCTTATGCCCGCCATAACTTTTTACTCTTTTAGCGGCATTGGGTATTATATATTATTTGCTTTCAAAAATCAAGTGTTTTATTAAAAAAGTATACTTGCATTTCGAGAATTTCTTTTTATTGCGTCAAATACCAAATGTATTGTTTCAGTGTACATGGAATATTTTTTATGCGTTCATTTTCTTATTTTTTAAACTTTTTTCCGGCTTACTGAAGGTGCAGATAAGCACGGCGCACATGAAAAGCAGAGCGGCGGCAGCTGGCGCAGAAACAGAAAAAGCTTCATAAATATAAGTGTCTGTAGAAGCGCTGACGGCTATATTTACCGGGAAAAATACCAACAACAACTTCGAGATGAAAAACGACAGGCATGAATTAACAGCGCGGTAAAAAAAGAATTTTTTATATTTCATGCCGGCGCTCTGGAGCTGAGGGAGAACCTGAGCGTGAACGCAGAATCCTCCGAAGCCTAAAACAGCGCATAAAAGCGGTATATTTCCCTCCTTTGCCGCATTTCCCGCGCCTAAGGTCACCTCCGCAAAGAGTGAAAATACACGCAGAACATTCTGATTTCCGATAAGCTCCTGTGCCGCGCTTAAAACGCAGGCAAAAAGTATCATCCACGAGCATATCGACAGCATCGCCGCCGCCGCTTCGGCTACAGATGAGGTAAAGCTCAGAGCAAAGGAACCTTCGCTATTTGCAGCGGTTCTTTTTTTAATGATTTTTTGTCTTGGTTCGCCTATACCGCACAGGAATCCCAAAAGCAACATTGAAAACGTTGTCGCTGAGAAAATAAGCAGTCCGGCTTCACTCGAGCCGAGCATTATGCTTCCCACCGCCGTGACCGCGAATGCGGGACCGGAATTCATCGAGAAACACAGCAGCCTTTGGGCTTCTTCTCGCTTTATAGCGCCGTTTGAAAGAAGCGCAGCAGTCATTCGCGCGCCGACAGGATAGCCGCCGATTATTGACATAAGCAGGACTATGCCGCCCTCACCTGAGAGCGCGAAAAAAACCTTCGAGAAGGGAGCGACTACCCTGCCGATTCGCATAGCAAGCTCACCGGAGCCGATGAAGCCTGACAAAATCAAAAAGGGGAATAGCGAGGGAATCAATATTCCCGAACAGACAGATAAACCCTTACGCGCACCTTCGGTTATGGCGTCCGGCATTGATAAAAGCACCGCTACGCATAAAAAAACCGTCAGCATGACAAGTGCCGGAATTAGTTTTTTCAGCTTGATTGTTTTAAATTTTTTCATACACAAATATATGCGCTGTTTGTACTGATTAATGCCGGTGGTTCATATATATTTGTTGAGCGAATATCAGGAAAAACATGGGGTAAGGTGCGGTATGTCAAGAAAAAAACAAAGAAAAACCTTGCTGGGGGAAAATTTCGCAAAGGCGTTTGTCGCTGAAATAGATGCGCCGTCAGCAGCTCTCTCAGGGGTTTCTCATATAGAATTATCAGGAAACACTGAGGCGGTCATTCAAGGTTGTGCAGGGGTTCTCGAATACAGCGAGGACTGCATCCGGCTGAACCTCGGCAAGCGCACGGTGCTATTCAAGGGCTCATCTCTTGTGATGAAGTCCTACAGCGTTGAGGAGGTAATTGTAGAAGGAATATTCGCAAGTATTGAGTTTGCTTAAGTTAGGGGTATTTCGGTGATTTTTATTCGTTTAATCAGGTTTTTACTCGGTTATGTCTGTTTTGAGGCAAGCGGCGGCTTCCCGGAACGGTTTATTAATCTGTGCGCGAACAACGGTGTGCCGCTGTGGGATGTGCGTAACGCGGGAGGCAAACTGAGAGCATCGACGACTATCAAGGGTTATAAAAAAATCCGCAAGCCGGCTAAAAAATCCGGTATGCTTCCTCATCTGACAGGTAAAAACGGTCTGCCTTTCATTATTCACCTTTACAAAATGCGCGTGGGGCTCGCGGTAGGTGCGGTCGCTGCGGTCATTTTACTGAGTCTTATGTCGCTTATGGTCTGGAATGTGGAAGTTGTCGGCAACGAAAAAATCCCGACTGAGACGATTTTACAGGAGCTTGAGAGCCTTGGGGTAAAAAGAGGGGTGCTGCGTTCGAATATTGACGCAAAATTTGTCGAAAAGGAAATGATGAAGCTGCATGACACTATTGTTTGGTCGGCACTGAACATCCTCAGCAGCAGCGCGAGCTTCGACATGCGCGAGAGAATGGAGCCGCCGGAAATGCTCGATGTGGATTCGCCCTGCAATGTCATTGCCGCGCATGACGGCGAAATCGTCAGAATGGAGGCATACCGCGGGCGGGCGGTGACCGGCGTCGGCTCGGCTGTAGTCAAGGGTGACCTGCTCATCAGCGGTGTTATACAGACTAAGTACCACAACCAGTATGCCCATGCAAAGGGCTCTGTTATTGCCCGGACAACTCATAAGTTTTCATCAGAAACACCTCTGATAATGAATGCGAAAACCGTGAGCTATGAAAAAATAAGGAGCATAATTTATCTTTTCGGAATAAAAATTCCCCTCGGACTGTCGGAGGAGGCGGATGAATATACCAAGAGCGAAAAAATGCTTGACATGAACGGCAAGGCGCTGCCTATAGGAATTATCCGCGAGCGCTTCACGAAATTCAGCGAAAGCAGCGTGGAAATCGGCGAGACTAAAGCGTCTCTTATAAGTATGCTGAAATATTTCGAAGAATACGAAAATAGTGTAAGCCACACGCATATTATTTCCGAAAGCGTGAAAAAAGAGGTTTCAGCGGAAAAATATCTGCTGAGCGGTGAATACAAGGTCGAGGAGGACATCGCCGAGGAGCAGTATTTCGAAATCAATGAAAATGAGACAATAATAAATACTGAATGATATTTAATAAAAATCAACGGCAGTAAAACAAAATTTTACTGCCGTTGATTTTATCTGCCCAAAATTTTAAAATTATTCCGTATTACCCACTTTTCGTTGAATAAACTTAACGCCTTCAACAATCGGAATGACCAAAACCGCAAGTACAAGCGAGTAAACTATCTCTTTTATGCTGATCATTGTAAAGCCGAATGCATTAGCAAGGAAGGGAATCTTGACTACTGAAACGGTCATAATAAGAGAAGCCAACATCGCAAAATATAAGAATTTATTGTGATTGCCCTTAAGCTCCATTACGACAACAGATTGTCTTTGCGAGCGCAGGTTGAAGGAGTGGAAAATTTCGCACATCGACATAGTCAGGAAAGCCATCGTGATGCCCTCTGCGCTGTTTTCGAGAGGAATATTGCTGAATTTCCATACGCCGGTCTGGAAGAATTCACCGAGGTAAAACGCCGTCAGCGTTAATACCGTGACGATAACGCCCTGATATAACGCATCGATGCCCAGACCCTGCGCAAAAACGCCGTCCTTTGTGCTTCGCGGCTTTTTCAGCATTATGTCTTTTTCAGGTTTTTCAGTGCCCAGAGCGAGAGCCGGGAAGCAGTCGGTTACAAGGTTAATCCATAAAAGGTGGGGCGCTTGTAATATTGTAAAGCTGAACATGGTCGCGAAGAAAATCGACATGACCTCGGAGAAGTTTGAACCGAGAAGGAACTGAATAGCCTTGCGGATATTGTTATAAATCCTTCTGCCCTCTGAAACCGCGTGAACTATGGTTGCGAAGTTATCATCGGCAAGCACCATATCGGCGACATTTTTCGTTACGTCCGTACCGGTGATACCCATTCCTACGCCAATATCGGCGTTTTTGATTGAGGGCGCGTCGTTTACTCCGTCGCCGGTCATGGCGGTTACATAACCTTTTTTACGCCATGCGTTAACAATTCTCGTCTTGTGCTCGGGTTGAACGCGGGCATAGACAAAGAGATTCGTGACCCGGTTGTCAAATTCTTCATCGGTCATTTCCTCAAGCTCCGCGCCTGTAATAGCCGCACTCTGGTCGTGAAGAATACCCAGCTCTGTGGCTATTGCAATAGCCGTGTCCCTGTGGTCGCCGGTAATCATAATCGGGGTGATTCCCGCGCTGCGGCATTCAACTATAGCGTCCTTGACTTCAGGTCTGACAGGGTCAATCATGCCCGTGAGTCCAATGAAAATCATATCCTTCTCAATGTCCTCCGGCTCGAAGGATTCGGGGGTGCTGTCGTAGTTTTTATAAGCTGCCGCGAGCACGCGCAGAGCCTTGTCCGCCATCTCCTTGTTGCCCTTGAGGATTGCGGTTTTAATATCGTTTGTAAGTGGAATAACGTTTCCGTCAACCTCGACAGAGGTACATTTCTTCAAAATTTCGTCCGGCGCGCCCTTGGTGAACTGAACGATAGTCTCACCGGCTTTATGAACGGTGGACATCATTTTTCTCATTGAGTCAAAGGGAGCCTCACCGATACGCGGGCACTGCTTTTTAAGCTCGTTTTTATCGTATCCGAGCTTCTTTGCGTAATTGACAAGCGCGGCTTCAGTCGGCTCGCCTATTGTTACGCCGTCCGTGTCAATTTCAGCGTCCGTACACAGCGCCATAGCTGTCGCAAGCTTCTTCTCGTCCTTGCCGAAGTGGTCGACAACGGTCATGACATTTTGGGTGAGGGTGCCTGTTTTATCAGAGCAGATTATCTGAGCGCAGCCAAGTGTTTCAACGGCTGTCAGCTTTCTGATAATCGCATTTTTCTTCGACATATTCGTAACGCCCATGGAAAGAACTATGGTCACAACCGCCACAAGCCCCTCAGGTATCGCGGCGACAGCAAGCGAAACCGCAACCATAAAGCTTTCAATGAACAAACTAAGGTCGACAGGGTCGCCGTGGTAATAGCTCATGAAAATCTTAAAGCCCAAAATAAATACACAGATGGCGATAACGATAACTGTCAGGATTTTACTGAGCTGTGAGAGCTTTATCTGCAAGGGCGTGAGCCCTTCCTCGGCGTTAGCGATAGCGTCGGCAATCTTGCCCATTTCGGTTTCCATAGCAGTTGAAACAACCACAGCTCTGCCGCGTCCATAAACAACCGTGCTGCCCATGTAAACCATGTTTTTGCGGTCGCCAAGGGGTACATCCGCATTTTCCTTGCCGTAAATAGCCTCGAGCATCTTCGTCACGGGTACAGATTCGCCGGTCAGCGCCGCCTCCTCGATTTTCATCGAGGCACATTCAAATATGCGGCAGTCAGCCGGCACCGCATCGCCTGCTTCAAGCACGATAACATCACCGACAACCAAATCCTCGCTCTTGACAGGAACAATTTTTCCGTCCCTGAGTGTTTTTGTCGTCGCCGCCGACATCTCCTGCAGGGCTTCAATAGCCTTCTCCGCCTTGCTTTCCTGATAAACGCCGAGAACGGCATTAATTATAACAACTGAAAGAATGATGACAACATCCGTCGGGAAGCCTTCTTTTTCATAAATCGCCAGACCTGCTGAAATTGCGGCTGCGAAAAGAAGTATAATAATCATCGGGTCCATCATTTGCTGGAAAAACCGTTTGAGCATGGAGTCCTTTTTTTCCTGCCGCAGCTTGTTTTTTCCGTTCGAGAGCAGTCGGCTCTCCGCCTCCTGAGTGCTCAGACCGTTTTCATCGCTTTTAACGCTTGAAAAAACGGATGAAACTTCCTCCAGATAATAATTCATAAAAAAATACCTTCACCCTTCATTGTTTTTCCGTGTTCGCTATGCTGTAATACCCGCAAAAGCAAAAAAATTCGCGAAGAAATATTAAACCAAATACTATTATTTGTGTTTTTTAGCTAAATAAACAAAAAAGCTCATGCGTTCAGGCTTCCCCGGATACGCATGAGTCTGGTTATTTAATCCCGGCCAGGTATTAAAAAATTGCGGTTATATAACGCAATTCCGTAAGACCATGCTGTTGACCGCGGAGCGTATTATTCCGAAGAATCAAAAAATACGCCAACTACTCCCCCACGAATATTGAATTGTGAAAAATATGGTAACACGCGGAAATAAAAAAGTCAAGAAAAAAAGACCTGAACAGATAAAATTAACAATGCATTAACAAATAATGTATAGATTGATAAAACCCTTAAATCCGCATTTTGTGACATTAGGTTGTCTTGACAAAAAGGAAAATAATTAATATAATTATGGTTGATATTTCGGCTGAGGAAGGTTGTTCAATGAAAAAAGTTCTCGATAAGCTTTACCATCTCTCATATTATTCCGTCTGTGCGGCGGTCTCCCTGCTTTTTTTATTTCTTTTTGCCGCCAGCATGTTCAGCACCAGCTATGTTGATATAAACAATCCAAATAAGGAACGATTATTCTTTTTAAAGGATAACGTTTTTCTTTCTGTAGCCATGCTGCTTTGTTTTTGCGTGCTTTTTATCCTACTGCAGAAGCTCCTTGACAAAATTTCCGCAAAGAGGCTGCAGCAGTTTCTTTTTGTGTGGACTCTTATTTTCGGCTGTGTTTTTGTGTTTTCTTCAATGTCGTCTCCGACTCACGACTCATATATTGTCACCAATACCGCATACAGCATTGCAAAGGGAAACATTAACGCGCTTGAGGGCAGCTATTTCCGTTATTATCCCTTCCAGCTCGGTTATGTTTTGATGAATGAAATTATTTTCAGGATTTTTCCGGTCGTCGGTTACGGTGCGTATCTGCTCACGGAGGTTATAAACATTGTCTTCCTGGCGTTTGCATATATAGCGATAACCATGCTTTCAGGTATGCTTTTCAATAATGACAGAGCGAAAAAAAATACCACTCTGCTACTCATTTTATGTCCCCAGGGAATTCTCTTCAGCACCTTTACTTATGGCTTTATTCCCGGCTTCACCTTCGGAATTTATGCGATTCTCTTCGCGGTTGTGTATTTACAGAAGGATAAAAAAATATATGCCGTCCTCAGCGCGGTGATGATTGCCTTCGCGGCGGCTATAAAGCTGAATTATGTGATTATACTGGCGGCAATCTGCGCTGTCTGCGCCGTTTACTTCGTTTGCAAAAGGCGCAAATGGTTTGACCTGGCGTATATCGCCATGGCTGTGTTAATGGTTTTCGGTCTCAAGCAGCTTATTGTAACGAGCTATGAAAAACGCAGCGGCTTGGATTTCGGCAGCGGGATTCCGATGATTTCGTGGATGGCAATGGGGCTTAGTGACAATAGTATGGGTCCCGGCTGGTTTTCGGGTAATTATACCACCGCGAATTTCGAGAGTAACGGGATGGATGCCGACAAAGCCTCCGAGGCTTCTTTAGAGGTCGTTAAAAAACGTGTAAAAACCTTTGCGGCTGATATACCCTACGCGGCGGATTTTTTCACAAGAAAAGCCCTGAGCCAATGGAATGAGCCGGCATATCAAAGCATTTGGACAAATCAGGTTCGTGGGCAAATAAAAGAAAAAGGTGCTTTGGCAGCTTATATTTGCGGTGAGGGTGAAAAGAAAACCACGAAATATATGGAATACATGCAGCAGCTGATATTTTTTGCCTCCTGCGTCGCTATTTTACAGCTTTTAATAAAAAAAGCGGGAAAGGTGGAGCTGATGCAGCTCGTTTTCCCGATTGTTATTTTGGGTGGATTCCTGTATCATATGCTTTTTGAGGCGAAATCGTCTTATATCCTCGTCTATTTCATTATGATGATGCCGCTCGCAGCTAACAGCCTGAATTCGTTTTACACCGTGGCTGAAAAACATATTTTTTCGCATTTCAAATACATTAAAAAGCCAAAAAAGCAAAAATAAAAGTTCGGCTCATTCCGTCGATATATCCTTGTTAAACTTTTTGCTTAAAAAAATAAAAATCATTGATATACCCAAACCTACAAGCAGCATTATCGAGCCGATAAGCCAGTTGAAGCTTGTGTCATTTTTCGGCAGTGCTAAAAAAAGACCGACAAGCGAGCCGCTGACAAAGCCGAAAACCATGAAGTTCGCAAGGCTTTCAAATTTCTTGAAGATAAATTTTGTAAGGTTGGAAAAAAGCACCATCGCTGTGACAAAGCTGAGCGAAACGACTGCTATCACAAGTATATCAAGGCTTTTCGCGCTAAGCATTAAATGGTCATAAACTCCGAGCACCATCAAAATCATCGAAATGCTCATTCCGGGAATCATGCTCGACATGCCCGCTACAGCTCCGCTGAAGGCAAGATAATAAATGCTCGTTGTCATCGCATTCGCGCCGGAGCCTTCCGCCATATTTAGCCGCAAAAGTCCGACACAAAGCGCGAGCGAAAACGCGCAGGCAATACCCAAGGCATAGGATGGCTTAAAGTTACCCTTGTTCGCGTCCTTAAAAATGACCGGAAGGTTGCCCAGCATAAGCCCCATAAAAAGCAAAAATGTCGCCTTCGGATAGGTTTCGAAAAGATAGCTGAACGAGAGCACAAACATCACAAGGCTCAGACCTGCGCCGATTCCCATCGGAAAAAGGTAAATTATATTCTTTTTCAGATTTTTGAACGGGTTTGATACAATATCCAGCAGCTTTGTGTAAATCCCCATCATGACAGCCATAACGCTGCCGCTGACACCGGGAGCAAATATACTGATTCCCAGAAAAAATCCGCAAAAAACCCGATAAAAAAAGTTTTTCATTTCATTGTATCCTTTTTTGGAACTATTACTGCTTTTTATTCGCACGCATTTCAACTAAGGCTTCAGCTATCATATTTTTAACTAAGTCCGGAAGCTGCTTTTTTTCCTCGCGAGTCATGTCTTTTGTGATTACCGCCGGTAATACTTTTACATAAATATCGCCGCTTTTAATTTTTTTCTCAGCTTCCCAGGTCTCCCTTGTACCGTCAATTACTACGGGAATTATCGGGCAACCGGTTTTTTCGGCGATCCTGAACGCTCCCGCTTTAAACTCGCCGAGCTGACCGTCCTTGCTCCTCGTACCTTCAGGGAAAATCGAAAGGCTTTTCCCGCTTTTTATGACCTCGATTGCCTTATTTATAGCCTCCGCGGCGGCTCTTACATTGTTACGGTCAATAAAAACACTGTCAAAATATTTCATCCAAGTCGACAGGAGGGGGATTTTTTCCGCCTCTTTTTTTATGACAAAGCCGCAGGGCTCGCGCAGCATCAGCAGCGGCGCGACATCAATCATGCTCTGGTGGTTCGCGACATAAAGCACCGCGCCCTCCGGAATAGTATCGACGCCCTCAATGTGCATACGCATGCCGCCTACCTTCGTCAGGCTAGTGACAATATTAACTGCTTTTTTCTTGAGAAGAATATCTCTTTTTTCAATTTCACCTTTTTTTGTCAGCCGCTTCATATGCATCGAGCCGGGAATACTGACAACCGCATATAACGCGAAATAAACAAACCAAATGACAGTCATAACAAAGCCTCCGTTATAAATTAATTACAAGCTCAACCGGGCAGTGGTCTGAGCCGAGAATTTCATTGTGAACAGCTGCACTAACAAGCTTTTCCCTCAGCGAGCCGGAAACCAAAAAATAGTCAATTCTCCAGCCGCTGTTTTTTATGCGTGCATTCAGACGATAAGACCACCAGGTGTAAACATCTGTCAAGTCCGGATAAAAATATCTGAAGGTATCAATAAAGCCTGCCTCACACAGCGCTGAAAACTTACCGCGCTCCTCATCAGTAAAGCCCGTGTGACCCCTGTTTGTTTTCGGATGGCGAAGGTCAATTTCCTTATGCGCGACATTTAAATCGCCGCAAAAAACAACAGGCTTACGCTGCTCAAGCGCTTTTAAATACGCTAGAAAAGCGTCCTCCCAGAGCATACGGTACTGCAGCCGCGAGAGGTCGTCTTTTGAATTCGGCGTGTAGACTGTCACTAAAAAGTATGTCCCGAACTCCAGAGTTATGACCCTTCCCTCGTGGTCAAATTCATCAATGCCAATACCGAAGCTCACCGATAACGGCTCGTCCTTTGTGATTATTGCCGTGCCTGAGTAGCCTTTTTTTTCAGCATAATTCCAATATTTAAAATACGGCTCAAGCTCCAGCTCAAACTGCCCCTCGGACAGCTTGATTTCCTGCATGCAGTAAGCATCGGCATCAAGCTCCCAAAGAGGCTTGTCCAGCCCCTTGCCGGCGACAGCCCTCATACCGTTAACATTCCACGAAATAAATTTTTTCATCCCTCACGCTCCGATTGTTGTTTAATAAATCTGATTCTATCATCATTTTATCAAGAAATCAATTAATATTTTAAATCCTCTAAAAATTCTTTAAGGAATTCATTATCTTTCGCGTGATATTGACAAACTGTGAAAAAATTATATAATATAAACAGACAATCGAAGCGATTTTGAAGGGATATTTCCGTAATGTCAAAAAAAACAACCAATAAAATAACTCCATCCTGCTCATACTGCCAGTATTCTCAAAGCTTTCCGCCATCAGACGAAATCCTTTGTAATAAAAAAGGTATAGTCGAGCCGAATTCTTCTTGCAAAAAATTTTTGTATGACCCCCTGAAGCGGCAACCCAGAAAGCCTTTGCTGTTGCCGGATTTCGGTTTTGAAGAAAGCGATTTTTCTTTGGATATCGAACCCTCTGCGCCTACACAAGAGCCTAAGGAGCCGCCGGCTGTCGAAACTCTTTCAAACACACAGACGCAAGCAGACACTGTAGATGATGCAAAAACGCAGGAATACATAGATGAAAACACCGGTACTGAACAGCTTGAAAAAGCTGAAGCATCCGGAACACCCCTTACAATTGCCCAAATAAACGAGATTAACAGAATCTTTGCGACAAGCGACGACGCATAATAATTTAGACATTGGTTTATAAATATTGACCGCGAAAAAAATTCTCACATTTTTTTCGCGGTCAACTTTTTTGATAACTATTTATTTCATAAAGTCTAAATATTTCTTCCCATGAATTCATTCCACATTTTTCCGAAAGGAGAAATGCCGATAAACCATTCAAGCTTTTCAAGCAGGAAGGCAAATATGTCGCCCGCGTCAAAAACCTTGCTGACTTTAACAGTCGGCGCGCCTTCATAATCGAGTGTGAACGCCTGAGTATAAAGGATTCCGCCCTCGCCGAAAACCTCAGCCCTGACATAGCTGCCGATTTTGTCGCTGTAGTCGTCAAGGTCGATTGTGCTGCCGACATGAATGACCTCGCCGTTTGCAATCCAATAAGTAAGAGCGGCATTGTCGGCGCTGATTGTGAGAGTGTCCTGAACATCATCGACTGCGATATCCGTGATAACCGGCTGCGGTTTTGTGCTGTCAGCAACCCACGGCGCTTTTAAATCAAGCCCTGTTTTTTCCGCAAGGAAGGCAAGTTCCTTCGGATTCTGGTTATTTCTTGAGCCCGCGAAGAACTGACCGGCTTCGAGTGCGCTTCTGAGATTATCAACGTTCTTGTCCTCCATCAAGCTGATAACCCATCCGCTGTCAACAACACTAAGCCTGTGCGCGTCGCTGGAAGCAATAGCAAAAACATTCCTGCCGTTCGGAACGCAGAGCTGAAGCAGAGCGTCCCAGAGCTTGCGGTCATGCCTTGTTCTGAAATCGCCCTTGCTGTTTATATCAATGCCGAGGCAGGATTTATAATCAAGCAGAAGATAGGCGAATTTTTTGGCGAAATAGTTCGAGGTGCCGCCTTTATAGGCTGCGTCCGGATCATCAACATCCCTCATGCCGGTGAATTCGCCCGGATGGTTGATTACAGACAGACCGCCTGCTTTTTCAACACCTGCGAGTCCGGTTTTGTAGTCGCTGGTCGCGCCGAGAATACCGTTGCCATAATCAGCGAACCATGTATTAATGTGGGTGTTGTTAAAAGACGCGCCGTTGAGTTCATTGCCGAAGGGAACACGCAGCATGGCGCTGCCGCCCCTGTCGGAGCCGGACTGCATTTCGTCAAAGCGCTCCTGTGTAAGCCCCTTGGGTGTACCGGTGACGCCAAAGCTGAGGAAGGTTCTGATTCCGGGTACAAAATTGAAGTCGCCGACCCAGCCGCGGTCAGTTGTGCTGTGGTCAGTCATAGCGAGAAAATCATAATCGAGCTTATAATGCTCTTCAATCATAACATAGGGCTCGTCGTCACCGTCAGAGACGACGGAATGATTGTGCAGCGAAGTCCTGTACTGATTGACGGTATCCCAGTCAATATCCTCGTAGGTGCTCGTGATTGTATAATCGACATCAGCCGCGGCGGTAGCGCAGACACTGAAAACGCCCGAAACAAGCAGCAGGCACATAAAAACGGAAACAATTCTTTTAATTTTTTTCAAAATAAAAACCTCCGAAACATAGTAATATATCAAAGAATCCGCAGAGCGGACAGATACAGTACAACAATACTAGCATATTAGTCAAAAAAAAGCAATAGCAAAGCAGGAAGAACTGTCTAAAAGTTGTATATGCTAACGTGGGTTTGACTTGCCAAGCCCACTTAGAGTTGCTGAAAGAAAAACTAAGGTCAGCCTGATTCGCCGCGCCGTGTATCGCAATTCTTGTAGATAACCTTTTTTCTTTTTTCCTAAGTAACCACTGATTAATTGAAATTTACTCACTTTTGTATATTCATTGATTTTACAAAGCTTGAGATATCAAGCTTTGTAAACGAAAATTTTTGGCTCTGCTTGTGAACGATGAATAAATCATCGTTCATCTAAAATGTGTCATATCACTTTACAACGTAGACTCAATAAAAGAAATTTTTAAAAACACTTGAAAATCACAGAAGAAATGTTTATAATACTAATAGTTTTTTGCGGCTATTACTGCGGGACTATTCCGGTATCAAAATCAATTTGTTGCCGTCTTATTATTCACATTTGCTTCTGTGGCTCAATGGCAGAGCAGCTCATTCGTAATGAGCAGGTTGTCAGTTCGATTCTGACCAGAAGCTCCAAATAAATCCTTGAAGCTTAAGGTTTCAAGGATTTATTAGCACTATGATAAATACAAGGTTAGTATTATAAATAATAATTAGCAAGCTCTATGATCAGATTAAAACATAATACTTGTCAACTTTTTAACCTGAACTTAGTTTAAGTACTTCTTTGGATAATATCAGCATTTGCAAAGAAGGGAGCAATGATATGATTTACATTAAATCCTTCACTTTTCCGGATAGGGAGAGGGAGACGAGCTTTTTTTACGGAAAGTTTTCCAATTATAATAATTCTTTTTATCCTTTTTGGATTTTGTCTGAAAATAAATTTGAGCGAGCCGATTTCGAGCCAATAACCGTTTTCTATGGAGGAAACGGCTCGGGGAAAACGACAGCGCTCAATGTTATCGCGGAAAAACTCGGGCTGCTTCGTGACACTGATTTTAATAAATCCAGCTTTTTTCAGGATTATGTTGACATGTGCCAGGCGGAAATTGAGAATGATATTCCCAAGGAGAGCAGGGTCATAAGCAGCGATGACGTGTTTGACTATATGCTGAATATACGCAGTCTCAATGAGGGTATCGATAAAAAAAGAGAGATTCTTGTTGATGAATACCCTGCGCTGAAATATAAACAGTTGCAGATGAACACTCTTGAGGATTATGACGAGCTGAAAAGGGTGGTTAAGGCTCGCAGGAGCACGAAATCACGCTTTATTCGCAGCGAACTGTTAAATAATGTCAGGGAATTTTCCAACGGTGAGAGCGCCTATAAGTATTTTTCGGAAAAAATACTAGACAACACTCTTTATATTCTTGATGAGCCTGAAAACAGCCTGTCGCCTGTGAATCAGATTGAGCTTGGAAAAATTATTGAGGAATCGGCGCGTTTTTATGGCTGTCAGTTTATAATTTCCACACATTCGCCTTTTATTTTGTCTATTAAAGGCGCGAAAATATACGACCTTGAGCAAAAAGCAGTCGGTGTCAAGAAATGGACAGAGCTCGAAAGCATCCGGCTATATTACGACTTTTTTCAAAAACACAGCAATGAGTTTAATCATATATCTGAGCCCTGAAACCTACCGCCTACAACCTATTTCCTAATCTGTCCGTTGCCGCGGATGAGGTATTTATAGCTTATTAAATCGCAAAGACCGACTGGACCTCTCGCATGGAGCTTCTGAGTCGAAATACCGATTTCCGCGCCGAAGCCGAATTCCTCGCCGTCCGTAAAACGGGTGCTAGCGTTCACATATACCGCCGCCGCGTCAATCTCCGAAAGGAATTTTTCTGCCGCGGCATAGTTTTCGGTAATTATAGCCTCGGAGTGCTTTGTGCCGTATTTTCCGATGTGTGCGATAGCCTCGTCTATGGATTTTACGACCTTAACGGCAAGCTTGTAGTCGAGATACTCCTCCGACCAGTCCTCCTCGCTCGCAGCGACAGCATCGCTCATAAGCCTGCAGACGGTTTCATCGCCGACTATTTTCACGTTTTTCTTGTCGAGATTCTCCTTTATCCTAAGCAGCGCGAAAGCGGCTATATCCTTATGAAGCAGCAGAGTTTCACAGGCGTTGCAAACCGACGGACGTGAGGTTTTGGCGTTAAAAACAATGTCGACAGCCATGTCAATCTGGGCGTTTTTGTCGATGTAAATATGGCAGTTGCCGACACCTGTCTCAATAACAGGTACGGTGGAGTTCGCGAGCACGGCGCCAATAAGCCCCGCACCGCCCCTAGGAATAATCACATCGATATACTCGTTCATGCGCATGAGCGCTTTCGAGAGGGTATGCTCCTTGTCGTCAATTACAAGCTGGACGCAGTCAGGAGGGAGTTGCTCTCTCTCAAGCGTCCCGCGAATAATATCAACAATCGCCGCGTTGGAATTAACAGCCTCGCTCCCGCCTTTCAAAATTACCGCGTTGCCGGACTTAAAGCAGAGAGCAGAGGAATCAGCGGTCACGTTTGGACGCGACTCGTAAATAATCGCGATAACACCCAGAGGAACGGTTATTTTTGTGATTTTCATGCCGTTCGGGTGTGTCATTCCCGAAAGAATTTTACCGACCGGCTCGGGAAGCCTCGCGACATTCCTGAACATCTCAGCCATTGAGCCGATGCGTTTTTCATCAAGCGTCAACCGCTCAATTAACGCTGCGGAAAGATTGTTGGCAGCAGCGTTAGCAATGTCCTTTTTGTTCTCGGCGGTAATTTTTTCGGCGTTAGCGCAGAGGTTGTCGGCAATTGCCTCAAGCAGTGCGTTTTTTCTTGTGCTGTCAAGTGCTGCAAGGACCTTTTTCGCCGCCTGCGCCCTCTCGCCGATTTCCCGCATTTCGCTGTTCATTACCATAATATCATCTCTTTTCATAGAGTTTTGTTAAGCAGTATTATTTTCGGTGGAAAACCGTTCCGATTTCCTCGCCGTCAATCATTTTATAAATGTTTAAGGGATTGCTTCCGTTTAAAATTACCGTGTCTATTCCCGCGTCAGTGGCGATTTTTGCCGCTTGAATTTTCGTCACCATTCCTCCGGTGCCTCTTTTTGAGCCTACACCGCCCGCGAGAGCGTAAATGTCGTCGTTTATTTCCCTGACAACCGGAATAATTTTCGCGTCGGCTTTCTTATTCGGGTCAGCGTCATAAAGACCGTCAATATCGGACAGTATAACAAGCAAATCCGCACCTACAAGCTTCGCGATTATCGCCGAAAGATTATCATTGTCGCCGAAAACGATTTCCTCGATGGCAACCGAGTCGTTTTCATTGATAACGGGAATAACGGAGTGCTTTATCATTTTGTCAAAAGCGTTGACAAGGTTTCGCCTGCGCTCCTCATTGTCAATATCGCTGCGTGTAACCAGCAGCTGACCGACGATTTTACCGTATTCCGAAAAGAATTTATCATACATAAACATCAGCTCGCACTGCCCGACGCAGGCGGCGGCTTGCTTTAGAGGAGTATCGCGCTCCTCGTGCTCTAAGCCCATTTTACCGATACCTATGCCTATAGCGCCAGAGGTGACAAGTATAATTTCCTTTCCGGAATTTGAAAGGTCACAGAGCACCTGCACGAGATTCGCGACATGACGGATATTCGCCTTGCCCGACTCATATGTAAGCGTTGAGGTGCCGACCTTGAACACTATTCTTTTAGCGTTTTTAATTGAATCCGCCGCCGCTTGAGCCATGCGGACATCACTCCTTGCTAGATACTAGATTCTAGATGCTGGATACTAGATATTTGAAATTTATATAGGAGAATTTAGTTTTGAGATTTAAAGAGATTTTTGATACTCTTCTATTTTCGCTCTATCCGAACCGTTGCATTTTCTGCGATGAATTAATCAACGCGGGTGAATATCTTTGCCCGGGCTGCAATGAAAATCAAGCTGCCGACCATGCTGTTTCTCAGCAGCACTGCAGCTTTTGCGGCGCGGACATTGAGGTTTGCAGCTGCGGTAAGCATTCAATGTTTTATAATGATATAATAACACCCTATTATTATGAAGCTGAGCCGATGAATACGGTTATTAAATATAAATTCAAATACCGGCGCGAAATTGCCGGATTTATGGCGGGAAAAATCGCCGAAAAGCTTGACAGCATCTATCCCGAAGGATTTTTTGACTGTATTTGTTTTGTTCCTCAGACAAAGGATGAAATGAGCAAAAGAGGCTTCAATCAGGCGCAGTTATTAGCTTCTGAGCTGTCTGAAATTATGGAAACGGAAATTCACTGCTCGATTGCTAAGCTTTATGACACTAAAAGACAGCATGACCTTTCAAGCACTGAGCGCAGCGGAAATGTTTTCGGCGTTTTTGACATAACAGAAAGCGAAAAAATTACAGATAAGAAAATTCTGCTTGTGGACGATATAAAAACCACCGGCGCGACCCTCAACGAATGCGCTAAAATGTTGAAAATCCGCGGTGCCTATTCGGTGACGGGTGCGGTGTTTGCAATACCGCGAAAAGGAGGTAGGGATTAGGAGTTAGGGGTTAGGGATTAGGGGTTAGGGACTAGGGGTTAGGAGGGGGGAATTGGTAATGTCTGAATTTGGCAGTATGCCGAATTTTTTTAATTCTCTCGCGGTTTTTGAAATGGGGAGTCCCATCACATTAAAATAGTCGCCGATAATTGACTCAACAAGCAGTGAGCCTTTTGCCTGAATGCCGTATGAGCCGGCTTTGTCAAAGGGTTCGCCGCTTTTTATATAGCTGTTGATATCGCTGTCTGTAAGCTCGTAAAACTTAACCTCTGTGTTGACAAAAAAGAGGGTATTTTTCTCGTGTGTCATAATATTTACGCCTGTATAAACCGTATGCGTCCGCCCCGAAAGCCTTCTGAGCATTGAATAAGCGTCGGCAGCGTCCCGTGGCTTGCCGAGAATCACCTCATCAATTGCGACGACGGTATCCGCGCATATAATGCACTTATCAAGGCGGTTATTATATGAAAAAGAGTTAAATACAGCTTCAGCCTTTTTTCCGGCAATAAATTTAACTGCTTCGGCGGGCGAAAGCGCCGCAGGCACTGTTTCGTCCGCATTTGATACCATTGTTACAAAGTCGAATCCGGCGTTGCTCAGCAGCTCCTTACGGCGCGGTGAGACTGAGCCGAGAATAAGCTCAAATTTATTATTGTTTGTTTTTAAATCAATCATAATAACGGTTCTTTTTCCAATAGTCAAGCACCATTCTGTAGCGTTCCGCAGGCAGTCCCTTGAAGGGAATATTGCTAGTTGTAAATACATATCCTCCGCCGGGTTTTCCGCTGTTCATCGCGTACTCACAGCTCCCGATGACCTCTTCCGGCGTGCCGGTCTGCATGAGCGCGCAGTTGACATTGCCGCAAAGCGCGACTTTACCCTTAGTAATGCGCTTTACCTCGGCGATATCAACGTTCGCCATCGGGTCAATGGAGTGAATCGCATGGGGATTGCATTCAATAAGCTGGTCAAGAATCGGCATGATGTTGCCGTCGGTATGCTTGATAACATAGCCGCCCGCTTTGCGCGTTTCGGCTACTATGCGCGCGAGGTGGGGAGTTATCAAGTCGCGGAACATCTCCGGAGAAATAAAAGGACCGGTGTTATAGCAGTAATCGTCGCAGAAGGCAAAGAGGTCAATGCCGTTCGCGGCGTAAATTTTATTGCGCTCAATGGCGAAATTCGCCTTCATTTCCGCCTCGTCGATAAGCCCCTGATAATCGTCCACTGTGCGGTAGGCGAAATCAAACATGTCCGTGCCGTTTGGAACGCTGTAGGTGCCGTCGCCGTGAACGTGAATCATTATGCCGTCGTTTGTTTTATCCTTAATCAGCTTGACAAGCTTCAAATGAGCCTCACCCGAATAAAGACCGAAAAGCGGCATGCTTGAATATTCCAGTTTCACATAATAAAGGTCGATAAGGTAGTCGGCATACTCATTTAAAAGTATGTCCTCCTCCTTTTTTGAAAGCTTGAAGGCATTCTCTTTCTTTAGTCTTTCCTGGTCAAATTTTTTACCGAACATCTCCTCCTCAAGCTGAAATTCAAGCTCAAAGGTAGGCACATAATCAGGCTGACCGAGGGTTAAAGCTGTAACAAGTCTCTCTTTTGGCGTCATAAAAATAGGCAGTCCTTTCATACTAGATGCTGGATGCTGGATGCTGGATACTGGATGCTGGATGCTGGATGCTGGATACTGGATGCTGGATGCTGGATACTGGATGCTGGATGCTGGATACTAGATGCTGGATACTGGATGCTGGATACTGGATGCTGGATACTAGATGGTAGACATTAGATGCTAGACATTGGATGCTAGGTAAACGCAGATTTATTTACAGTGTACAGATGATTGATATTATAATCACCGCGGGCATAATGACTTATTAAACATATCAGCCAAAGCGCGACCAACATCCTACCTAGATACTAGATGCTGGATGCTGGATACTGGATGCTGGATACTGGATACTGGATACTGGATGCTGGATACTAGATGCTGGATACTGGATACTAGATACTAGATGCTGGATACTAGATGGTAGACATTAGATGCTAGACATTGGATGCTAGGTAAACGCAGATTTATTTACAGTGTACAGATGATTAATATTATAATCACCGCGGGCATAATGA
>JAVBNH010000016.1:0-41032 GCA_031551635.1 Oscillospiraceae bacterium
TGTGTGATTTTTCATTCGCTGCTTTTTTTGTGCTGTTTTTACTTGGTTTTTTACTTTTCTGAAAATATTTTTTGCTTGGCTCCATGTTTTTATCTTTTTTCTTTTGGGGCAGTTTTTTTAGCTACTTTCGCAATCGGCTAAATAAATATAAAAATGCCCGGGAATCACCCGGGCGAAGAATCGGAAATATATAAGGCTAGCGGTCAGGTGCCGCCATGCCTGTTTTTCCGGCACGGGTTGTTTTTATTTCCTTGTGTCTGTTGTGCAGCATGTCGTCACCTTCCTTTCTTATTATATGCCGTAATAATAGCATGAATACAGTCGCCTGTCAAGAAAAATCGATATATCAGAGATTATCAGAGATTATGTCTTATATATATATTTGTTCATACATTGGAATTAGTGCGCTATTTTTATATCTGTCAAGCCATGATTGTGATGAATCAAGCAATGCAGATACTCTAAGAATTTCTCGTGCGTCAACTGCAGTTATCTCACGGTCCAGGTTTGTATCAGCAGCTAAAAACTGATCCTCATCAAGTTGTTCAAGCAACGCAGATGCGCGCAAAACAGTTCGCGCATCATTCGCAACAATTCTACCATCGCCATTAATATCACCTAACATAACAAAAGTGTAATTGTCGATCAATTCCATGTCTGACTCATTAACAAGAGCAATTTCAGCACCAGTACCGATGAGGCTATTATCAGATAAATCATCACCTTCAAGATTATAGATATCAACATCAGGCGTAGTAACTATTGAAAGAAAATCAGAAGCTTTTATTTCATTTGCAAATATTATTTTATCTTCAACAATAAAACAATTATCATTTTGTTTAAAAGCAATCTTATTGTTGCCATATCCATTTTCAACTGCCGAATAGGTTTTATCTGTATTTCCATCACCATCATAATCTATTTCAAGAATTGTATCATCATTTTTGTTAGTATTTGTTTTCATAATTGTATCCTCATTGAAATACACATCATAAAATGTTCGCTCATCTACAAGATTATTATCGCTGTCAAACCATCTTATTGAATAATCCATATTACCATTCTCAGTTGCATTAAGATCGATGTTGTAATCATCCCAATCCTCAAGACATAATATTTTTATATCATTATTCTCACCTAACATATCCAAACGCCCAAAAGATGCATTTTTTGCAAAATCATCAAATGATGATGATAGCGATTCAGATCCTTTTTGAATAGTTGCATCTACAGGACATGCAATACGAACAACAATATATTTTTTATCTGATGGTGAATCAGATAAAACAGCTTCTTTTTTAAGGATTTTTAGAATAGTATCTACACCTTTATCACCATATGCAGTTTCTCCATGATTGGTATTATTTAATGCAATTACATGGTCGTTTACATCCGGGTTTAAAAATTCTGCCATTGTAGCTGAAGCATACGGGACAGTACCATCCCCTTTAATAGTATATTCAATATCATCTTCACTAAAAATTTCGTCGATATCAACATTGGACCATTGAAATTTAATTGAACTTATTGTAGGTTTTCCGGTACCGATAATAAAGTATGCATCTTCAAAATCGGCTAATACACCGTAGTTTCCATTTTTAGATCCAATTGCATCCTGTATTTTTGCGCCATTGTTATAATTTTCTTCACCAATAATTTTTTTTGCAATGTCGACATATTGATCAGTAGTGAGTCTGTAATCTCCTATACCAAAAAGCTGCCACGCATCTCTCCACATTGGAACAATATCAACATAATCTCTGGAAGGTAAGAGCTCCGCTACTGACGGAAATTCTTTTTTTGTTTTTTTTGTTAAACCACAGAATAATCCTAATCCTAAATCATACCAATCCTCTTTAACCACAGAGCTTTTATCATCATCCATTAGATCCCAATTCTGAATGATATTTATCATGCTGGGCGATCCTTCATAAGGTGTTCCACAGGTTATAACTTGATATAATTTATCTGTCGTGTACTTGCCGGCATAACAAGACGCAACAATACCACCCATGCTATGGCACACCAAAGTGACCTTTTGAGTATTCAAGCTTTCAATAAATTCATTTAATTTTTCTGCACTTTTTACATTACTATTTCTCCAATCATATGAGAAAAAATAGACAGAACGCTTGTCTTTATATTGATCACACAATTTATTTACTAGTTTTTCATATTCATCTCTAGCACCAAATTCACGGTCGCTTTTTGCTAATTTAGTTTGATCTTCAGGCGGTTTTACAAATAAAGTATTTGTAACACTTAATCTTTTTCCCAAACCAAATAATTCTAAGTAATCATCAGCGCTGTCCCAGCTTTCATAATCAGGAAGCCAAACAATATGATCCTCATCAAAATCAGTGTTACTGGAATACAAGTTGCTTCCCATAACGCCGGGAAGAATAATAATTGGACAATTTTTGTTTTCATCAACAATATCATCCACTATTGTTCCAAATTGAAAATCCATGTCTTTTGCGTCAATAACTTCATAATATCCTTGATTTTGAATGTCCTCTAATAATTGAACAGCAGCGTCTTTATCAGAATCATATAAATTATGAAAAAAGCCAAGTGTATATCTATCATAGTCTTTTAGCGTTGACCAAGCTGTATTATAAACAGCGGAGGCATACCCATCATATGGATATTTACGACTTTGTGAACTGTCATATGTACCGTCATTAGGTTGTCCGTCAGTCATAATAACAACTGATTTTATAGAGTTAAATCTACCGCCAGATAGCAATAAATCGCCAGCTTTTGATAATGCTGATTCCAAATTTGTTCCATATAAGTCTTCCAAAGAGTTAATAAAAGATTCAAGAACACTAATATCTGATGTAAAATTCTCTACATATGTATTGTTATCATATGCAATAATAGCGATTTGCGAGTTACAAGTTTTATCGTTTAGTAATTTTTTACAAAAATTTATCGATGCTATTTTAGTTTGTTCCAAGGGTTCTCCATACATACTACCGGATACATCCAAAATAAGTATGACGTCTCTCAAGGTTAAAGGCGCAATTACTTTAGCATTAGAATCAAATGAATTGAATGAGATCAACCCCATAAACTCCGCAATTGTTAAAAATAACGCAAGAACTTTTTTAGCTTTTTTCATCTTCACTATTCTCCTCATTTTATTATATTAAACAAATGATAAAATCATTTATTTTCTAATGTTAATCGAATCTTTATAGTTAATTATTATTTTAATACGCAAATTTATTTATACATCTTATAATCAATTATATATAATAAATATTATTTGTCAAGGATATTTATGTATAAAACAAAATTTATTCCGTGACAAAAAAATAGATATGTGCTTTAATAATCTCACGAATAACTATAAAACAATAAAATCGGAGGTATAATTATGTTCTTTAATAAGATTATATCATGGCTTCTTGCGATTATTTCATTTTTATTTCCCGCGCTGGGTGAGCGGCTGAATGAAATTCCGGAAAACGAGCCGCCTTATTATTATGATTTGAACAAGCAGCCAGTCGAGCCGCTTTCCGGCGACCTTGCGTATAAAAGTTATGATTACTGGCTTGAGAACGCGGATAATTACTATGCGGCAATAAAGAACAATCCCGATGAGGTTTTCATGTCTGCTAATTCATCCTCGTACGCGTGGAACACCTCATATGCGATAACCGCGCTTTACAAGCTCTACTGTTTTACTAATGAAATAAAATATCTTGAGCTGCTCAGCCGGGGACTTGACATGATGTTTTCCACCCTTGCCGACAGGGACGGTGACGGTTTTCTAAATTGGGGCTGCACCGAATATTCCACCCAGGGAAAATATGAGGAGTATTGCGTTCATGCGGGTGTAGTTCTCGCAAGCATAGCCGATTATTTATGCCTAGTGAAGGGCGACACGGCTCTCGGGGAGAAAATTAATGCAAGCACGGGAAAAACCTACCGCGAGCAAGCGGATGAGCTGATAAAAATCAGTTGTGACAATATTATCGCCGCTTTTGAGTGCGACTGGTCGGAGCAATACGGCTTATACATGAACCGCTCCGGCAGCGGTAATTACAATGGCAAAACAGAACCTGCTTCCCTCCCGAACAATCAATATCTGTCAATGGCTTCCGCCATGTACGGCTTCGCGAAAATTAATCCTGAAAAAAGCGCGGAATATTTGCGAAGGGCAGACCGGATGATAGGCAATTTCAAAAGCAAGCTGAAGCTATACAGAGACGGCACAGCAAAATGGTTCTACCACAACAGTTTTTTCAAGGGCGACATAGAGGATAATATTGAAGATTTTTCGCACGCAATGTTTGACATTAAAGCAATGACCGCCGCGTACAGCCGGGGAGACACGATTAATCTCGGGAATCTGCGCAGCATTGCCGCAACTTATGAGAAAAAAATGGCAAAAGGCACTCAGGAAGCACCTGTATTGAGTGCGAATGTTGACGGCAGCGGCGGCGCATCAGGGCATTATTTCTATCACCTGTTTGATTTGCAAAGCTTCGGAAATGTGGTATGGCAGCGCGGCGAGCGATATCTTAATTACGCGAAAGAAATAAATTCCTGCAACGCCGCATATGTCCTGCAGTATCACCCGCAAGCCCCGCAGCCTGCGAAACCGGTTGTTTTCATTGAAAACGGAGCCGGGATTAGTTCGGATTTCTCTGTTATAAACTGGTCAGCGGCACAGTACGCAGCGGATTACTGTTTGCAAATAGCGACTGATGAGGCTTTCACAAAACGTCTTATTGACCGCCCGTATATACTTGAAAATAATGCCATTCTGACAAGTCTGCCCAAGAATCAAACCGTTTATCTGCGAGTAATCGCCCGCAACGAAAGCGGCTGCACAGCAAGCAGTGAAACTGTTACAATCAGTACAAGTTAAAAACTAAGAGTGAATGTGTTTAAATGGCACACATACAATATCAATTATAGACAATTTATTTAACAAATTTTTATTGGTGTTGCACAAAACATGATTATATCAGGAAGAAAAGAACCGTTTCAATCACAAAAACTTGCAATAAAACTATAATATAGCTAAGATGGAAAAAATCTAAATGAATTATGTTCATGAAAAGTTGAAGACTAATGTTGAGTCCTTGATTTTAAAAAGCTCGAAATCACGAAAAATGTAAATAAAAGCTGAAATTTTTTGTAATAAGTCTATTGACATATTCTAATGAATGATTTATAATAAAATCCACAAATATTGGTTATTAAAATTGGTTATTAAAATTTTAAAAAAAAGCTGGACAAAGCTAATTATTTATGCTATAATTAGCTTGCGAAATGTTCTATTTTCATGCCCAATTTGTTCTTATTTTTGTTATTATAGCATATATTATTTTGGAGAGGAGGATGTGTGTTGAGAAAATTAAACCAACGCGAAAGCTTTCAAAAAGCGATCATGCCTTCTCTAAGAGCCGAGGATTTGCGTGCTTTTATTGAACCCACTACCGACGCAATTAAAGGATTAAGGGAGTTAGAAAGAAAAAAAAACGTCATTAATAAATAGCTGTTTTATATCAATAACCATTATTTGGCTGATGATATAGAATTGGCTATTTTTTTGTTGCCAAAATAATGGTGTGAGGAATTGTATACATGGAAATATATAAATTGCAATTGTCGAGAACCGATAATGTTGCCGAAGTTCAAAATAGTAATAATTCAATACAGAAAGATAATTTAAATACTTTTTGCATGTTTGACTATTTTGATTTCATGACGGTAATTAAGCCCAAAAGTTATGATATTAATAAACTGCTGGAAAATAATAATAATGGAGAAGAAAAAAGTCATAATTCGGCTAAGCAAGATATTTATTTATATAAAAGTGAAAATACAGAAAGAAAAGAAAAAAGTTCTAAAATTCTTGATGGTGACAATAAAAATCCTTACATATTAATGATTCAAATATCCTTATCAGAATATTTTTATAGATATATAAAATCGGAAGAGATAGAAACTGGATTAAACAAACTTGAGAATAAAATAAAAAGCATCATAAAAGAGATTGATAATGATTGTAAATGTGATGTTTTGAAGTTACTTAGCGCTGGAGATATAATTGTTATTGTCAGAAGCAGCAATGTTAATAAATTTCATTTAATAGTTGATGCAATAGCAAAAATCCATATTAAGGCGAAACAAAAAAAAGAAAATCATTTAATAAAAGAAAAAATGCTTTTGTTTATAACTTATTCAGTTATTGGTGTCGAAAAAAAACACTTTAAATTTAATAAGGATGATTATAAACAAGAAATTGCTGCTGATTCAAAAATAGTCTTAAGAATGGCTTTTTCTGATAAATTAAAAAAATCACAAGAAATCACAAATAAAATTTATGAGCTTTTCTGCGAACCACTTCCTTATAGAACCACTGGTTTTTATGATATTTCTATAAGGTTAGAACCGGAAGATTTCTTTAAAGTATTTCCTGAAATCATTAAATATAAAACCAAAAATTGTAGATATTCAAAAAAAATCAAAATTAGTGATAAAACGTATGATAAAATAGAATTTCTTAAAGACTTAATTAAATATGGTTACTTTTATTCAATTAATGAGCGTATCTTGGCAAAAAATTCCTATAATGATATTTTTAAAAATGACACTTCGTTTGAATTTAGTATAGATGGTCGTGATTTGATTTTAGAAAGCTGTCTTTTTGAAAACGCGCAAAAAAGAATAGTAAACCTATGTGAAAATGTGATACTGCTTACAAAAGAATTCGAAAAATCAAAATTATTAACAGAAAATCAACAACTAAAAAGTAATCAAAAAGAAATTCAAAGGATTATTGTGCAAATAAATGCCAGCATTCATAGCCAAAATAATTTATATTTTAATTCTGTTATAGCAATTGAGTTATTGGAAGTGCTTTATGCTTCTACAAAACGATATAAAACACTTTTTGATAATAATGAGATAACACTTTTTGAATTACTTGAAAGCATTAATATGGGAATTAGTAAGGTTGGTAAATTTATCAATCAAATGTATATTCTAAATTACAATAATTATGAAACACCCACATATACAATGAACTTAGCATCATCCGTTGAAAAAATAACTGTTGCCTATGGAGAATTATTACGCTCACAAGGAAAAAAATTTATGGATTATGTTTCCGGTGAAGATAAAGATTATTCGTATAATATTCTTGTCCCTTTTGTGTTACCGGACAACGAAGCCCTATTCCCTTCGTTATACCCAATTTTTAACGATATAAAAAATGCAGAGAAAACTAATGCTGATGTCGACAGAAAAAGACTACTAAATGTCATAAGCCCCAGCTATGAATTATTGACAAAACCGAATGATTTAATCCCATTATTTTTGCATGAAATCGGGCATTTTGTACCTTTTTTAAACAGACAAGCGCGCAATAATGTCTTTACAAAATTTGAATTATATTTCCTATGTAAAGCATTGGTTTCGGATTTAACTAATTTTTACGTTGTAAATGATTTGAGTAAAGAATTAAATGCTTTTATTAGAAAATCTTTTTATTATGTAATTTTAAATATTATTGGTAATGAAAATACTATATTTGCAAAATTTTCTTCTAACTTAGAATTTGCCTTGAGCTGTTGTTTCGAAAAAAGAAGTTCTGATAATTTGAACGAAATAGTAAAAATTTTACAGCAATGTTATGACTATTTAAATTTGCATTATGGCAATAGCACAAATCATTATGAAAATTTAACTAATAAAATTAATGAGTGTATTACAAGTATTAATTGTATAAATACAAAAATTGAAAATATTCCTTTGATCAAATTATATGATGAGAATTTTGATTCATGTCTTAAAGAATTTTTTAAAAAGTTTAAAGAAATAGCTTTAGAATTAGAAAAAATTTATGAAGGTATTTTAAAAGATTTATTTGAAGAAGCAAAAAATGGAGCCTTAGGTTTTTTAAATAATATTGATATTACTTTAGATGAAAATTCAATATTTGATACTATAAATTCTAACGAGAAATTCAATGAGCTGGAAAGTGCTTTATTAAATAAAAAAGCATCACTTGACAGAAAAGAAAGTGAAAAATTAGATATTTTTATTAACACCAAATTTAGTTATATAAAAAATTTTTATTTTACAGCACTTGATATACTTTCTACTTTTGCTCCTTACGGTCAAACATATTCTAATACGGATGATAATAACATTATTTATTATACCTCAATACAAAATAAAATACAAAAACATATATATTGTGAATGCTATAATGGTTTATGTAATTATAAAATTAATTCACAGTATACTAAAATAAAACCTACATATTATAATCTGTTAAATGAACTAGGGTTAATTGATCCTAAAATAAAAAAATACAATGGGTTTAAACGCTTTAGTAAAAAAGTTGATGAATTAATGAATAGGAATACCTTAAAAAATATCTTTACAAATCGTTTTGAAATAATTGAAAACTTGTTCAGAGAAAGCATTGCGGATATTATAATGATTAAATGTTATAATATGACATTAGCAGAATATGAAACATTATGTAATAATTATTTTACTATTGACCCTTATAACACCTTTTACGAAAACCAATATAACGATAGAAAATTTATTGTTACAACTTTAGCAGAAAAGTTAGAAATCGGAGGTATAAATCCATGGAAAGATGAAAAATGGTTTAACGAATTGGCTTCGGAATATGATGATTTAGAAATGACAGAAATTTTGAATGAATTTTGTGAATCTTTGAATTATATAAAGGAAATAAAACATGTATATGATTTTTCTATCAAAGAAAAACATGATATTGAATTTATATCAAAATTTTATCATCTCAGCCATAAAAGGATTTGTGATGAAATAAAGGAAGACTATTAAAATGATTAAAGAACATTTTATAAGTTCCCTAAGCGATTATTTCAATGTGATTAATTTAATTAGCAAAGATTGTTCAATTGAAGATGTTATGTATAACAATTTAAAAGAGTCTAAAGTGCTTTGGTTCAGAGGTCAGGAGCAAAACCAGTGGGCTTTACTTCCTTCACTATATAGATATATTTTAAACTGTAAAGAAGGTTATTCCCCGGAAACCTTAAAAACTGCCGAAATGATGAGACTTCAACATTATGCAGCAAAAAATACTCACCAAATGCCATTTTCACCCCAAAATCAATTGGAGTGGCTTGAAGTGATGCAACATTATGGCACAAAAACTAGATTATTGGATTGGTCAGAATCATCAATACATGCACTCCTGGTTTCTCTGGAACCTATTCTTGACCTAAAAAAATGCAACAAGTGCGGGCGAATTGATTTTTCTCCCGTAGTCTGGGTTTTGTCTCCCCAAATATTAAATAAAGAAGTCGCAAAAAAATTTAGAAACACAGATGAGTTAATAAGCGGCGTTTTAAATCATCTTAATCTCTCATTAGCAGAAAGCACAATATTAAGTAATGAAGTAAGAAAAAGTGCAATAACTCATATAGATGAAATGAAAAAAAGCACTATACCAAATATTAGATATATTTATAATCTTTCGGATATAATTAATGATTTACAAAATAGAGGAAGTTCACCTTCAGATATAAAACATGGCGGATTTTACCCTATTTACTTTTATACATTATTGCAATATTATTATTTAGGAAAAATAACCAAAATCGATGACTTACCGCCATTAGCAATAATCCAACCTTATCATAATGAAAGAATCAGGACACAAAGGGGAGTTTTTACTTTATTTCCAGTATATGATAAGCCTGATGGCATAAACAAAAATTCATTTGATTTTGACAAAATGACAATAGCAGACAGAATATTTCATAAGATTATTATTTCGCATCCCGATCAAATCGTTGATGATTTGTCAAAAAATGGCATACATAGAAGCTGGCTTTATCCGGAAATGGAAATTGTCGCTGGCGAAATTGAGGACATATGAATTTTTGTTAGTTAGATAAATATAATAGATAATCCTAAATTCTCTTACTATTATTGACTTAATCACCGTCCTCGCACAACTCCCCGTCAATATTCTCACAAGTTATATTAAACCCCGCGCTCAAGTCCCCGCCAATATATTTACATATTATACTATAGCCTGCACTTGCCTCGCCGTCGATATTTTCGCATTTTATAGTATTGCCGGCGCTTGCATTTCCGGCGATGTCTGCGCATTCTATCCCACCGCCCGCGCTTGCGTCTCCGGCAATGTCTCCGCATTTCAAATTGCAGCCGCACTCAATATTTTCGACTACTCCCTCTAATTCATAAGTAAATTCTGAAAGACTGTCCATATCGTTTATGATTTTTTTTCCGCGAAAAACGGCTACACGCACGGTGTCGTCATCTTCCCATGGGACATTTTGAACTGAGATATGTTTGTTTTCCATGGAAGGATTTTTGCCGAACAGGGTGTCTATTGAAACGCCAAAGAAGTCCGCAATATCCGGCAGCAAAGAAATATCGGGGCAGCAAGCGCCGCCTTCCCATTTCGAAACAGCTTGATTAGTCACTCCAAGAACCTTTGCAAGCTCCTCTTGTGTTACTCCCTTTTGTTTGCGCAGTAACGCTAATTGTTCATTTAATTTTATTTCAGCCATAAAGGCACCTCCGGTTTAATTTTTGCAGCTGCACTTATAGTATAAAATAATTTTTTAGCAATATCAATAACTTAATGTTTGGATATTTCAATTTTTTATCCAACCTGAGGTTGATTTATTCTATTAAAAAAGCCGGCGGAAAATAAAATCCCGCCGGCTTTTACTTATATTTTTAAGCATCCAATGTAAAAATTATACCGCTTTTTGCCTTCACGCTTAAAGGCTTTTCCAAGCTGAGCTTTTTCTTTCTTTGTAATCCTGAAATTGCCGGGCATTCAGCTTTTACCGCCGAAAATCCGAGTAGGGCATCGTTAACTGTTATATTAACAGCTTCGTCACAATCTGCGGTATTATATACTGCTACAAGCGCACTGTCCTTTTTCAAATAAACAGTTATCAAAATTAATTTATTATCAGAAACAATCGGATTCTTTGAATGCCAGTAACCGCGCATTTCCGAATCTTCTATCCCGAAATCATCCCAAAGCTTGTATATTCTTTGGGAATTATAGCAATCCCAGCCGTGCCTGTTATTCATTGAGTACAGCATTCCGTAATATGGATTACCACCGCCTTCAAGCATTTCACTCATCAGTCCGTATGGTATTCCGCTGACCTGAAGCATCATCTTTTCAGGGGAAAGCGAATTATAAGGGAAGCCTTCACCAATCCATAGGCTGTCAATAAAGGGGTATATTTCAAGATAGATATCGCTGCAGCTTGCATTTCCCGCGCGGTCTTCTTCGTGATTCCACATATGCATATCAATTAGCCCGTTATTCTGATTGAGAACTTTTCTTGCTCTTTCCATTGTGGTTCTGTCAAGAGCGGTATCATCAATATATATACCGTCCAGTCCCGCGTTTTTAACAAGCCAGTCAAGCCCCTCAATATAATAATTATCAAGCCGGCTATCGGGATGAACAATAAAAGCCTCGTCAACCCAGCCTTTATAGCGCCCTTTAGCAATTTTTACGCTCCAGGCGGGAGTATAGTCTTTGCCAAAATATTCGGGCAGCCACTTACTTTTTCCCTCAACCCATACCTGACCTTTGCCGGGCTTGCGAAAAACAATCTCATCCCCCAAAGCTTTATAGACAAAAACCTCTGCCATCTGATTGCTATGCTCTCTTGATGTATAATAATATTTGACGCCGATTCCTTCCTTATGCGCCGCTTCGGCGAATTTCTTCATTTCTTCTGTTTCAAGAAACGGATAATTAATAAATGGATTCAAATAATTTCCATGGTGAATAATTATATAGTTAAAATTATATTTTTTAGCAATCTCAAGCTCTTTTTTCCAGCTCTGCAATTCATTATTATGGCGGTATCTTATGGAGTAATGCTTTTTATAATCTATAGGACGAAAAGGAGTAAAATGAATTTCAAAACAAAAGTCTCTTTTTTCACCTTTTTTCATTGAGTATTCCCCGGTGCAAGCAAGAAATTTTACACTATTATCCTTCTGCCGTTCAACAATGACCCTACCTTTGTCATGATTATCCCAAGTTTCCCGCGGAATAATGCGAGGCTGTGAGCGATAATAAATATTTACCAGCGGGCGGAGATAGTCGGAATCCTTGAGCTTAATTCTCGCTCCGCAATTAACTCCGCCAATAAAAACACAGTCCTGATGATCATCATTCCATTTATAATCAATATCACTGTACGCCCCGCCGCTTTTTCCGAAACCGCTGTTATACTGCGAAGCCCCTTCTTTAAAGGATGCGCTCAAAGAGATATCGGAAAAAGCACAGTCTTCTTTTGCTGTCAAGCTGATGACATATTGAGCCGAACCTTCATAAAACACCTTAGCATTTGTTTCGACAAAGAGCTTTTCGCTCTCACCACGGCACGAAATTTCCGCGTTGTCGCCAATATTTTTGGCATTTAATGCTTGATATGAAATATGCTCTCCTTCAACATTAAAAGACATAGGTGCATTAAAAAGCTGCTGTTGAATATCACCGCAAAGATATATTCCCTCGTCAAAGTAACTGTCGGCCTGTGTGGGTAAGCCGCTTTCGGTTAAATGAATATCTCTGCCTATAATGCCGATTTTCATATTACCAAGCAAAACTTTTGTGTAAGGCGGCACAGCATTATTATCAGCGAAGGCTGTGGAATTCAACCATTTTATCCGCGATAAACGTGTCAAATCGTTATAACCGTGATTCTCAACTTTTTCATTAGTTAATGAACAATTAAGGGTCAGCTTTCTGCATGCTTCGCCTTTTATAAATATTTCACCCTGAAATTCGTCGCCGCTTATATCCTCAGCGGAAATATAAAAATAGAGCGGTTGAATTGAATTTTTGTTTATTATTATTTCCTTTTTAAAAGAATTCCCCCATTTATCGTTACCTTCGGTATTCAGGCAATAAAGGTGCTTTTCGGGGGAATCTCCCGCTATGTTTTCAATGCACTCGACAGATATTTTTTCAGTTTCGGCTTCGGTTAAAAGGAGGAGCTGAAAAACAAAAACTTCGTTTTTAGAAAAAGAAACATTAATCTCACTATCAATTTTTTTAAAACTTTCCAATTGCTTTAAATCAGTAAAATACCGCAGAGGAAATGAGCGGTCAAGAAAAAATATTTTCATATTTTTTTAAAAGCATCGCATTTGATAAATATGCGATCACTTAAACTCCTTTGTCTGAAATTTTTAGTTCCTTAATGGGCTGAAAGCTCAATAAAAACAAGTTTTGGATTGTGAGCTTAGCAAGCCAAGTTTATTGTAACATTACCGGCAGTAAATTACAATATAATATGAAACATTAAAAAAGTATAAAACCGAACAAAAGCGAGTCCCCTTATTCGAAATAGAATAGGGGGACTCGTATGTGAGAGATGACAATTAAATAAAATAGACGCCATTAAGCCTGTGTTACTTCAAACTCGACTGAACGTGAATGACCTCCGTTGTAAACTTTTGATAATCTGTACGTTCCGCTTTCAAGACTTATTCCGTAAACCTTGGCAACATTAATTGTTAAGCTAATTGTTTGAAAGTTTCTCACAAGAACAGCGATCTCTTCTGCAAGTATTATCATCTCTATATTATTCCATACTCCGCTGTTGTTCTTTTCTAGAATAAAATATTTATCGGTCGAGATAGTTTTACCTGTATAATTAAATATTTCAACATCAATCTCAGTGGTTTCCGTTGTAATTTCATTTGTTATTTTAATCTCAACATTATCAAGATTTCCGCCCGTGAACATTGCTATAAGACCAAGTAAAATTGCAAAAATGCGTGTAAAAAAGCTATTCACTATAAACTACCTCCAGTTTTAAAAAAGAGTAGTATTATTCGGCAGACTCGGCTCCCGACTCTTGAAATCTGGCTTCTTTGAAAGATGATAAATCATCGTTTACCAGTTCCGCCCCACTCGACCACGGTGAAGCCCTTGCGGACAAATTCTGCCCGGGCGGCGGGAGCTTTTATTTCGACAGCTTTATCGAGCGGTTTGAATACCATAAACACCCGGAGTATGGAATCCGGCGAGGGTGTGATATCGAGGGGAGCGTATTTTTCATATTCTTCCCACTGGAAGCTTATGAGATTATATGCATTGTCCTGCATCTGAGGCAGCCAATACACAATAAATTCGTTGTATTCTTTCGCAGTCAGACCAAGCTGGCTAAGCTCGCGGCGCAAAAACGCTGCTGTTTCGCCGCCGGGTACGCACCAGCCCTCGCTCATATCCCATTTTGCGCTATTTGAAATTCCTTCCCAGAACAAATAGCTGTATTCCAAGCCATCAGCCTTGTTTACAAGGTGTCCGTCAGGGTAGGCACGCACACTCCAGCCATCGTTATATGCAGGATATGTGACAGTAAGCCTGCCATCAAGATTCAGCTTGACCTGTGTCTCGGTTTCCTGTTCGGGATACAGGTATAGAACAGGTTTATACGCAATAATATCAGGGGAGAAAAGCCGCTCGATAAATTCGATAAGGGATTCAAAAAACTTTTTCAAATAGTTGATTAATTCTTGCATGGTAATTCTCCTTACAATTCTATTTTTTTGACGTGGAAGGTTAAACGCCCACACTTATAAATGAAAGAAACTATAAAGAAAGTAACATTTTTTTCAAAAATTTTTTATAAAACAGAACCGTTACTCTTATTCACCGAGCCGAGTATCATTAGGTCAATGCAGTGAACCGGGCAAACAGACGTACATTCGCCGCAGCCTGTGCATTTATCGTAATCAACCGCCGCGACATTATTATCAACCTTCACCGCACCGAAAGCGCAGGCCTTTTGGCAGCGCATACAGCCTATGCAGCCGGTCTTGCATTCCTTCCTCGTCTGCGCACCCATGTCCCTGTTTTTACAAAGCACCGCCGCACGCGGAAGGTGGAGAGGAACCATATCGATAATGTGCTTCGGGCAGGCGGCGACACACTTCTTGCAAGCGCGGCAGACCATCGGGTTGATTCTGGCGACACCGTCGCAGATGTGAATGGCATTATAAGGGCAGGCCTCGATGCAGTCGCCGAAGCCGACACAGCCGTAAATGCAGTCCTTGGGACCGCCGAAAAGCTGAACCGCCATTTTGCAGCTTTTAACCCCTAAATACTCCATCTTTTCGCCAGTATTTTCTTTTATTCCCTGACACAGGACGACCGCGGCAGTCGGCAGAACCGCGCCGGCGGACAGCCCGAGATAATCGGCTATAGCGGCGGATACATCGTTGCCGCCGGGAGCGCAGAGAGCTGTGTCACTGACTGTACCCTTCGAGAGCGCGTCGGCATAACCCGCGCAGCCCGCATAGCCGCAGGCGCCGCAGTTCGCACCCGGCAAAAACGCCTGAATAGCCTCAGCCTTTTCATCGACCTCAACAGCCATGATTTTGGAAGCTACGGCAAGCAGCAAAGCCGCCACAATGCCAAGCCCCGCAACAACAACGCAAGCCAAAACAATAGAATTCATAAAATATTTTCCTCATTAATAAGTGATAAAATATAATGTACAGTTTACAATGTACAATGTACAGATGTTGTCGCGAGTTAAAATACAGTAGTTTTTAACAGTTTGCTCGCGATGATTTAAAAGAAATATTAGCAAAATAAAAGCAGATAAATTCTACATTTATTTAAATCAAGTAAATTTAAACTTATTCAAATCAAATCGGGTGGACAGATAAAAACCTACGCAATTCTACCTACTCGACATTTATTTGTACACTGTACATTGTACATTGTACATTACACACTATTTATCATCTGCCCTTTATTCCTCTCCCCTGTAAATATCTGCAATTTAAATTAATCCCATTCCCTCAACTATCCCCCCAAAACCGAGAAATGACATCGAAACAAGGGACGCAGCAATAAGCGTTATCGGCAGACCCTCAAGCGCCTTCGGTACATTGCAGGACTCCATTCTGCGGCGGACACCCGCGAACATAACCATCGCGAGCATGAAGCCGACGCCCGCGCCTAAGGAACGTGTCATTGCCTGAGCAAAATTGTAGCCGTTGTCAATATTAAGGATAACAACGCCGAGCACCGCGCAGTTCGTCGTGATGAGCGGCAGATATATCCCCAGAGCGTTATAGAGCGACTTCATATATTTTTTCAACACTATTTCAACCAGCTGCACCAGAGCGGCGATAACGAGGATAAACACTATAGTCTGAAGGTAGGCGAGGTCGCGTTTCACGAGCAGGGTGTTTATTGGGTATGTCGCGGCTGTCGCGAGCAGCATGACAAATATAACTGCAGCGCTCATTCCGACTGCCGTGTCGAGCTTTTTCGAAACGCCGAGGAAGGGACAGATGCCGAGAAATTTCATCAGAACAAAGTTTTCCGTCAGAATACCCATAACAAGAATGGCTAAAAAATATTTCATTTCTCCTCGCTCCCCTCTTCACAAGGCTTGATTTTTGCCTGAGTGCAGCCCTTTGCCATCGGACAGTTTTCGCAGCCGTGGAGTACAGCTATCGGGAGCTGCTTTTCAGCGGCAAGCTTATTCGCAAGAGCGATTAATATTCCGAAAACAAAGAATCCTCCAGCTGGTAAAATGAAAAAGCTCATGGGTGATAAGTTCAGGGACTGAGGTATTTTATCAATAAAATTAAAGCCGTCAAAGCCACCTAAAGTGCCTTCACCGAAGAGCTTTAGCAGGCTTTGCGCGCCGCTGAAGGCTGTGCCGTTGCCGAGCACTTCACGAATCGTTCCCATGACCAAAAGCGTCGCGGTGAAGCCTACACCCATCCCGAGACCGTCAACCGCCGAGGCAAGCACGCTGTTCGAGTTCGCGAACGCCTCAGCTCTGCCGAGAATGATGCAGTTGACGACTATCAGCGGCAGATAAACACCCAGTGCCGCGTCGAGCGCGGGAACAAAAGCCTTGACGAGCATCTGGACGATAGTGACAAAGGAGGCGATTATAACGACATAGGCGGGAATTCTGACCTTTGAGGGTATGACCTTTCTCAGCGCGGAGATTACGATGTTCGAGCCGAGCAGGACTATTGTCGCGGCTATGCCCATGCCGATACCGTTCACCATCGAGGTGCTCACAGCAAGGGTCGGGCAGGTGCCGAGTACAAGCCGCAAAACAGGGTTTTCAATAATAATGCCCTTGGTAAACTGTTTTGATAAGGAGCCCTTACTCATTATTTACTTCAACCCCCTTATTAAAGAATGCAGCGACAGCGCCTTGTTGACCGCGTTTGTGACGGCGTTTGAAGAAATTGTCGCACCGCTTATAGCGTCAATCGAATTATTTTCGGAGTTGACTTTTATATCCTTTGTCTTTCCCGCAAAACGGGATAAAAAGCTTTTTTCATTGACCTTCATGCCGAGACCGGGTGTCTCAGAAAGAGATACAACACTCACCGCGATTACCGTTGCGTCAGGCGACACGGCTGTCATTACAGTTACATCGCCGCCATAACCCTTAGCGGTTGTTACAAAGATGTCGCTGATTTCTTCCTTATCGGAAGAATAAGCGGTTACATAATTATGATTTGTTTCATTTTGGGAAAATATTTTGTCCTCAAAAGAAACAGCATCGGGAATCAGCTTCTTATAACCTTCAATTATCGTTTTATTTTCATTATCGATAATAACATTTTTTGTCATATCATTGGTTGCCGCGAGAAGTCCTGCCGCGACAGCGCAGATGAGGAAAAGCGAGATAACCGGAATGAAAATCTCTTTAAAGGATTTCATTTCACAACCTCCTTGTTCGCCGACTCAGCTTTTTTGATGGCTTCCTCTTCCTTCACTCCGAAGGGCTTCGGCAGACAGAGCCGCTCAATATGCGGAACAAGTATATTCATCAGCAGAATCGCATAGGAAATGCCCTCGTTCATGCTTCCGTAGAGCCTGATAACCGCGGTTATAACTCCGCAGCCGACTCCGAAAATAACCTTTCCTAGCCGCCCGACAGGGCTTGTCGCATAATCGGTTGCCATAAATATCGCGCCCAGCAGCAAACCGCCTGAAAGAACCTGATACACCATAAAATTCAAATTCCCGCCGCCCGCGATAAGCATAATCAGCGCAAGACTCCCTATAAAGCTCAGCGGAATAATCAGACTTATGACCCTGCGAGTCAGCAGCCAGATAAAGCCGATAATCAGCGCGAAGGCACAAACCTCACCTATTGTACCGCCTCTGTCGCCCAGGAACATGCTCTTGATTGAGGGTATAAGACCGCTCGAAAGGGTGCTGTCAAAGCTGTCAATCCCCGTTTTTGCGAGCACTCCGAGGGGTGTCGCGCTAGAAACAGCGTCAATGCCCTTACCGATATTGGAGGGTGAGACAAAATTCGACATAGCCATAGGAAAAGAAACAAGCAGCACAATACGCCCTGCTATAGCAGGATTCACGAAATTCTGCCCAAGCCCGCCGAAAAATTGCTTGACAATAATTATGGCGAAAAGCGAACCGACAACGACAATCCAAAGGGGGATATTATAAGGCATATTAAGCGCGAGCAAAATACCGGTGACAATCGCGCTCAAATCGCCGATGCTGTTGGGCTTCTTTAATATTTTATTCCAGATATGCTCAAAAAGAATGCAGGAAATAACACTCACCGCGATAACCGCCGCGGCTCTTCCGCCGAAAATCCATACACCTGCGATACTCGCCGGCAGCAGTGCGATGATAACGTCAAGCATGATGCCCGTGACTGTATCAGAGGAACGGACATGCGGAGAGGTGCTGACGGTAAATCTTTGTTTATCAGCCATTGCCTGTCTGTGCCTCCCTTACGATTTCTTTCCCCAGTCTCATGTACTGAACCAGCGGTTTGCCCGCCGGGCAGGCGTAGGAGCAGCTTCCGCACTCCATGCACACATTGATGCCCAGCGACTGCAGCCCCTTGACATCCTTTGAAACTGTGCACTGCTCGATAAGAGTGGGCGCGAGGCTCATGGGGCAGACGGCGGCGCACCTGCCGCAGCGAATGCACTGAGTTTCCTTCTTTATCTTCATGCCTTCCTTAGAAAAAGCAAGTATAGCATTATCCTTTTTTAACACCGGCACGCTTGTTTCAACAAGAGCCGTTCCCATCATAGGACCTCCGGCAATCAGCTTATAAGGCTCACCCTTGAAGCCGCCGCAAAAATCAATGACCTCCTGAACGCTGATACCTATGGGTACGCGGACATTTTTCGGATTCATGATAGCCGTTCCGTCAACGGTCATGGTGCGGCTGACAAGTGGCTTGCCGGTTTTGAGATACCGCGAGATAAACCCGCAGCTCGCGACATTCATGACAACTGTCTGCACATCAAGCGGCAGCTTTCCCGGCGGAATCCGCCTGCCTGTCGCGGACTCGACAATGACCTTTTCCGCGCCTTGAGGGTACTTGGACTTGAGTGACATAACGTTAAAAGCGCCATACTTCGACTTGTCCGCGTCAATTGCCTTCTTGAAAGCTTCAATGGCAAGCGGTTTATTATCCTCAATAGCGAAAACAACCTTGCGGAATTCAAGCATATCAACGAGCAGCTGAATTCCCTCCATGATGTCCTGAGTATTTTCAATGCATTCGCGGTAGTCTACAGTAATATAAGGCTCGCATTCGGCGGCGTTTATAACGAGGGTGTCAACAAACCTGTCTTTCGGATAATTCAGCTTAATATGCGCCGGAAAACCAGCGCCTCCTAGACCGACGAGACCCGAAGCTCTGACTGCAGCTATCAAATCCTCACGACTTTTAACTGACGGCGGCTCGATTCCTTCGTAATCCTCAAGGCGACCGTCAGACTCTATAGTGACGGCGAAGGTCATATGACCGTTCGCGAGCTTAACATTATTAATCGCGCGAACCTTGCCCGAAACAGAGGCGTGAATCGGCGCGGTCAAGGGCTTGTCAGAATCGCCGATAAGCTGCCCGACCTTGACTATGTCGCCGACCTTGACTGTCGGCGTGCAGCGCGAGCCGATATGCTGCTGCATTGGAAGCACTACTGTCGAAGGCTCCGGAATACGCTCAGCTTTCATATCGGCAGTGTTTTTATTGTGCGCGACGGCGACACCGCCCCTGACGCGCGAAATGGCGGACATAATTCCGTCCTTATTAATCCTGCTCACTTCAATCCTCCAAAGGAGTAAACGATATTTTTAATCGTTTACAGAAATATAATAAATTTACAAGGTGACCCCGTCTTTAAAAACAGCGATTTCCCTGTAACCGTTTTTTTCGTTTTTCGTCTGTTTTCCGCTTGCAAGCTCAATTATGTAATCGAGAAGCTGAGCGCAAAGCTCATTCATATCACTACCCTCAAGCAATGAGCCTGCGTTGAAGTCAATCCATTCCGGCTTTTTTTCGCACAGCGCGGAATTTGTCGAGATTTTAACAGTCGGAACAACCGACCCCAGCGGCGTTCCGCGTCCTGTAGTAAAGAGTATCAAATGAGCGCCGCTTGAAGCAAGAGCCGTGCAGGAGACGATGTCGTTTCCCGGACCGCTGAGAAGGCAAAGACCGCTCTCCATAAGGCTTTCGCCGTAATTCACCACACCCGCGACAGCCGCATTGCCGCCTTTTTGAATACACCCGAGTGACTTCTCCTCAAGCGTTGTTATTCCGCCCTTTTTGTTGCCGGGCGAGGGATTTTCATAAATTACCTGACCGTATCTTTTATAATATTGTTTAAACGAATTAATCATGCCGACTACGGAGTTAAAGGTATCGGTGTCCTTTGCCCTATCCATTAAAATCGTTTCCGCGCCGAACATTTCCGGAACCTCGGTGAGGATTATATTTCCTCCCATAGCGGTAAATTTATCGGCAAAAGCACCGCATAGAGGATTTGCCGTGATGCCCGAAAAAGCGTCTGACGCGCCGCATTTAAGACCTATAGTTAGCTCCGAAAGCGGCAAAGTCTCCCGTTTTTCGCTTTTCGCAATTTCAGCAAGCTCTGAGAGCAGCTTCATGCCCTCCTCGAGCTCATCGGAAACCTCCTGAGTAACAAGAGTTTTAATTCTTGTTTTATCATAATCACCCATAAATGGCAGAAAAACATCAAGATTGTTGTTCTCGCAGCCAAGGCTCACGATAAGTACGCCGGAGGTATTCGGGTGACGGCACAGACCGGCAAGTATCTTCGCGGTATATTCTCCGTCCTCCCCGAGCTGAGAGCAGCCGTAGGGGTGAGTGAAGGCAAAAAATCCGTCACAGCTGTCCCCGAAAAGCTCCGTGGCTTTTTTCGCGAGAATTTCCGCAGTCTTATTGACGCAACCGACGCTGGGAATTATCCATATTTCGTTTCTGATTCCAACACCGTTTTTTCGCCTGTAACCCTCAAAAAACCTGTCTGACACAGTGCTGTTTTCTTCGATGAAATTTTTCTTGGGATTATATGAGTAATCGATTATGTCGGACAAGCCTGTTTTAAGGTTATGCGTGTGAACCCACGAGCCGCTTTTTATATCGGCGGCGGCAAAGCCAATGGGATAGCCGTATTTGATAAGCTTTTCGCCTTTTTTTATGTCAAAAAGGGCTATCTTATGCCCAAAACTAATATTCTCAAGTGCTGTGACGCCGTTCTCCGTACTGCCTTCTGGGACATCGTGAAGAGCCACGGCAACATTATCGTTTTCATTAATTTTAATAAAAAGCTTCATTTTATTTTTCCGTTTCGGCAATATTTGCAAGCTTCTTCAAGGTTCCATCCGCGCCTATAAAGCTCTTGACTTTTTGCTCAAGCCCCGGGATACCGCAGAGCTTCATACCCCATAATTTTTCATTACAAAGAATTTCTTCAACCGTATTTTCACCCTGCCACGCCTTGTAAAAAGCCTCGAGATTCTCCCTGTCGTCCTTGATTTCATAGCTTTCTCCGCCGCGACTGCCTAAATAACGCCCGTCCAGCCATTCACCGCGATAAAAAACAATCAGCGCGGCGAGAGCATAAGTCAGCGCAAAGGGCAATGTACCGAACTTTTCGCGGTAATCAAGCAGCGAGCAAAGGCAGCGTGCTTTAAATTTTGAGACACTGTTGAGTGAAATGTCAAGCAGCCTGTGCTTGATAAAGGGGTTCGAAAAACGCTCAAGCACCGCGTTCGCGAACTGAAGAAGCTCCTCGTGCGGTAAATCTATGAGAGGAATAATCTCAGAGAACATCGCGTTTTTTATATGGTTTTTGTAAGAATTATCATTCATCATCTCGAGAACTGTATTGTGCCCCTCGAGAAAAGCGGCAAGAACGCTTAAGGTGTGAGCGCCGTTAAGAATCCTGACCTTACGGGTCTTATAGGGCGTTATATTTTCACTGAATATTATATCCAGCCCCAGCTTGTCAAGGCTGAGCTTTTCCGCCCATTTCCGTGGGCATTCAATAGCCCAGAAGAGGAAGGGCTCACTTGTAACAAGCAATTTGTCCCTGTAGCCGAGCTGCGAGAATATCTCCTCGCAGTCGTCTCGCGGAAAGCCTGTTACAATCCTGTCAACTAGTGTATTAGCGAAGCAGCAGGAAGCGTCAAGCCACTCTATAAAATCCTCACCCAGTGACCAGAGAGAGGCATAACGCAGTATGCATTCGCGCAGTCTTGTGCCGTTTTCCTCGATAAGCTCGACAGGCATGAAGAAAATACCCTTGTTCCTGTCGCCGCGGAAAAACTCAAAGCGTTTATGTAAAAAAACGGTCATTTTCGCCGGAAAAGTCGAGGGAGGAGCGTCACTGAAGCTGTCGTTTTCGCTGAAAACTATTCCCGCTTCAGTTGTATTAGATATAACAATCTCTAGATCTTCACTACGGGCGAAATCAAGGAATTCCGCGTATTCGGTGTAAATATTTATACACTTTTTCACACAGTTAATTTTTTCGGCATTCTCGACAAGCCGGCCGTTCTCAAGCCCCCGCATCAATAGGGTATACTTTCCTGAGGCGGCATTGATTCTGTCGGCGTTACCGGAGGGAATAGCCTGAGCGATAACAACATCAGTGCTCATCACACCCTCGCGGTTGGCGATTTCGATTATATAGTCGGCAAAGGCGCGAAGAAAATTCCCCTCGCCTATTTGCAAAACCTTAACGGGTTTCTGCGCTTCCATTGTCTCATTCCTTTAAATAAATCCTTATTTATGATATAAATTATATCATTATAAAGCAATATTTTCAACAGTTATTTTTTGCTTTTCAACATATTGCAAAGTATTTATATTTTATTCTTTTTCGAATTTTAAAACAGGGTGCCGTGCCGCCTGCACCTCGTCGGGTCTTGATATAGACATAGTAACCGGCGCGGCGTGAAGCGTCTCAGGCTCATTCTCAAGCTTTGAATACAGCTCAAACAGCACTGAAATACACCTGTCCAGCATCTCGCGTGACTCGGTTTCAGTCGGCTCAAACATCAGCGCCTCATGAACAATCAAAGGGAAATACATTGTTGGCGGGTGAATGCCGTTATCAATAAGCCCCTTCGCGAAATCCGCCGCGCTTATACCGTATTTCGCCTTAATATCCTCAAGCGAAAGCACAAATTCATGCATACACGGACCTTTAAAGGGAGCTTTGAAGATTTTATTAAGCCGCTCGAGCATATAATTCGCGTTGAGAACCGCCGCCATACTAGCCTCGCGAAGCCCCGCAGCTCCGAGAATCTCGATATAGCATAGCGCGCGAACCATCACGAGAAAATTACCGTAAAAAGCGCTGACCTTGCCGATTGAATTTTCACCGCGGACAAAAGCATAATTATCGCCTTGTTTTTTAACTGACGGATCAGGCAAAAAGCCCGCCAGCTTTTCCTTGCAGCCGACAGGACCGCTGCCGGGACCGCCGCCGCCGTGAGGGGTCGAAAAGGTCTTGTGGAGATTCAGATGAACCACGTCAAAGCCCATGTCACCCGGACGCGCTATGCCCATGACCGCGTTCATGTTCGCACCGTCATAATAAAGCAGTCCGCCCGCGCCGTGAACAATTTCGGCTATTTCGAGAATATTTTTATCGAACATTCCGACAGTGTTCGGATTGGTCAGCATCAACGCGGCGGTGTCGTCGCCAACAGCCTTCCTGAGCGCATCCAAATCAACAAAACCATCTGCGGTCGAAGGAATATTGACACACTCAAAGCCGTTCATGGACGCGCTCGCGGGGTTTGTGCCATGAGCAGAGTCGGGAATTATCAGCTTTGTTCTTTTTTCTTCTCCCAGTGAATTAAGATACGCCTTTATCACCGCGAGCCCGGTAAATTCGCCGTGCGCGCCCGCGCAAGGCTGGAGCGAAACAGCGTCCATTCCTGTAATCTCGCACAGATAACCGCTAAGCCGGTGCATCAGCTCAAGACAACCGCTTATTTCATCCTCACTTTGCAGCGGATGAATGCCCGTGAAACCGCGTAGACTGGCCGCGTCCTCGTTCACCTTGGGATTGTATTTCATCGTGCAGGAACCAAGGGGATAAAAAAGATTGTCAACCCCTCTCGCGTCGCGCGAGAGATTGGTATAATGCCTGACAAGGTCAACCTCGGCGACCTCGGGCAGCTCAGCTTTCTGTGAACGCGCAAAGCATTGGGGAATATCGTATGAAGGTACATTGACCTGGTGTAAAACCGTGCAACGTCTTCCCGCGGAGGATTTTTCAAAAATAAGCTCACTCATTATTTGTTACCTCCTTTACAAGGGAAACCAGTGCGTCAATGTCGCTCTTTGAATTCTTTTCAGTCGCGCACCAAAGAATACTGTTTCCTTCGAGCGGCAACCCGCCGAGAATTCCGTTTTCGGAGAGTTTTTGGTTAATTTTTTCCGCACTGGCGGGACAAACAGTCACAAACTCATTGAAGAATTCAGACTTATATTTTAGCTCAAAACCCTTAATCGAAGTGAGTTCGGAGCATAGATAATGAGCATTGTCAAAACAGGCTTTTGAAACCTCGTAAAACCCCTGTTTACCTAAGGCGGCGCAGTAAATAGCCGCTGTAACAGCGCATAATGCTTCATTCGAACAAATAGAGCTGTTTGCCTTGTCTCTCCTTATATGCTGCTCCCTAGTCTGAAGTGTCAGCACAAAAGCCCTTCTGCCCTGTGTATCAACGGTTTGACCGGCGATACGCCCGGGCAACGAGCGCATAAGCTCCGCCTTCGCCGCCATATACCCGAGATATGGACCTCCGAAGGAGAGGGGCATGCCCAATGGCTGAGCCTCGCCCACAGCAATGTCCGCGCCCTGCTCTCCGGGTGTTTTTAGCACGCCGTAAGATATGGGATTGCCGCCGATTATAAACATAGCGCCAGCCTCGTGGGCAATCGCTGCGGCATCCGATGCATTTTCAAGCAGCCCGAAGAAGTTCGGTGTTTCGACATAGACGCAGGCTGACGACATATCAACAGTCTTTTTAAGTAAATCAAGGTCACAAAGTCCCTCATTACAAGCCAATATTTCCAGCACTGCATTTGCCGATTTTGCGTAGGTTCTCAGCACCGCGAGAGTGTTCGGCTTAATATTGTCAAAAGCTATGAGCTTGTTGCGTTTTTTATTGCGGCACATGGCGAAAGCCTCAGCTGCCGCGTGAGCACCGTCATAAACTCCGGCGTTCGAGACATCCATGCCTGTCAGGCGGCAAACAGTCGTCTGATATTCAAATATCGTCTGCAAAATCCCCTGGCTCATTTCCGGCTGATAAGGCGTGTAAGCGGTGAGGTATTCGGCTCTCGAGGCGAGATGAGTTACCACACTGGGTTTATAGTGGTCGTAGCTCCCTGCGCCTCTGAAAATTTTCTTATAGACCTTATTTTTATCCGCAAGCTCCTCAAGCAGCTCCAGAGCCTCAAATTCAGACTTCCCTGTGGGAATATTCAAGGGTTTTTGCAGTTTGATTTTATCGTTAATATTGGAAAAAAGCTCGTCAAAGCTCGAGTATCCTATGTCTGCGAGCATTGACAGCTGTTCTTCCTTAGTACCCGGAATATATGACATGCTGTACACTATCCAATCATTATAGAATCGTTCATTAATTAATTTTTATTTATCTTCAAAAGATTTTTCATATTCCTCAGCCGTTTTCAGCCCTTCGGTATTCTTCAAGCATTCAATCCTCACAAGCCAGGACTCATAGGGGCTCGAATTGATTTGCTCTGGATTGTCAACAAGCTCGCTGTTGATTTCGATGACTTTTCCGTCCGTAGGCGCGAAAATGTCCGAAACGGCCTTGATTGATTCAAGGTCGCCGAAGCTCTCGCCCTTTGTGAGTGTTTCCCCCTCCTCGCACAGGTTTACGAAGGCAATATCGCCAAGCTCCTCCTGCGCGTGGTCACTCAGCCCGACAAGCGCCGTGCCGTCAGGTAAAAATTTTATCCATTCATGAGTATCGGTATAAAAACAATCTTTATCAATTATCATTAATGCTTACTCCCTTTTTAAATACTTGATTATTTTGTCAAAAACGGCAGCTTTACTACTGTCGCTTCCATTTTTTTGTCCCTGATTTCAACCTGCAGGCATTTACCCTCGCCGCTTTGGTTTTTATCAATAATCGCCATGGCAATGCTCAGTTTATTCACCGGATTCGCGGTTCCTGAGGTGATAAAGCCGATTTTTTCGTCTGCGGCGAAAACGCTTTCTCCACCCCTTGCTATACCCTTGCCGTTAATAATAAGCCCGACACGGCAAACAGACGGCTCGCCTTTTTTTATCAGTGCTTCCTTGCCGATAAAGCTTTCCTTGTTCATCTTGGTGAAAAAAGCAAGACCAGTCTCAAGCGGAGTGATTTCGTCGCTCATCTCGTGTCCATATAAGGGCATCGCCGCCTCGAGCCGCAGAGTATCCCTCGCGCCGAGACCGCAGGGCACAAGCGAAAACGGCTTGCCCGCTTCAATAAGCGCTTCCCAAAGGCTTACGGCGTTTTCATTGCTGACATACAGCTCAAAGCCGCTCTCACCAGTATAACCGGTCGTCGAGAGTATACATTCAATGCCGCCGACAACCGCGTCAGAGCAAAAATGATATTTCTTTGCAGGAATATACTTACTGTCACATATACTCTCAATAATATCTGCCGCTTTAGGTCCTTGAACAGCAATCTGCGAAAACAGCGCCGAAACATCGTTGAAATCAACATTGCCGTAAAGCTTCGACTTAATCCACGCAAAATCCTTCTCTATATTCGCCGCGTTAACCACTATCATATAATTCCCGTCGGAATTCTTATAAACCAGCAGGTCGTCGACAATACCGCCGGAATCGTTGCACATAGGGCTGTAGCGAACCTGAGAGTCAACCATATTCGTGAAATCATTGACAAAAAGATTCTGAATATTCGCAAGAGCGTCCGCGCCGGTGAGCATGAACTCACCCATATGAGAGACGTCGAAAAGCCCCGCCGTATTTCTAACTGCAAGATGCTCGGCGGCGATTCCCGTATACTGCACGGGAAGCTCAAAGCCGGCGTATTCAACCATACGCCCGCCGTACTTGATGTGCATGTCATAAAGAGCTGTTTTTTTCATTTATAAAACCCCTTGCCGTAAAAAAGCTTTCAATTTAAAGAAACTGCCATAAACATTTACATAAATATTCTGATATTCCCGGAAAGTAATTCCGCATTCACAAGTCAGCAGCTCCATAGCTACTCCTAAAACGTTCACCTGAATATTTGCCTGAGTGAAACCATTTTTTAGATAAAACTTTTTGCGTCTGATACGTTCATTATTATTCGGCGCATTTTCATTAATAACTTCTATTTCAAGAAACAGTTGCTTTCCGGCATATCTTTCCTTAATAAGCCGCAATGCGTCACTGCCGAGCCCTTTTCCTCTTTTTGTTTCATCAATAGCAAAATAATCTATAAGGGCAAAATTGTTATAGAGTGATGTGATGACGAGACCTAAAAAATCATCGTCACAAATGGCTAAGATTTCAACAGAGCCTTCTCGCTGCTTTTTCCGTATAAGCCAAAACGGTTTTTGCTCTCTGCGGGGAAACGCAAGCTTATACAGCCTTTTTATCTGTTTTATTTGACTTTTATCTGCACTAACTAATTTCATTTTTTACCATTTTCAAATAATGTCCTTGATACTATTTTTTTGTATTTATTGAGTTTACAGCAAAATAATCACTTTATCCCAAAATACTTTACCGAATTTCTAAATGAAATATCCTTTACGACCTCGCTGAGGAATTGCATATCGTCCGGATACTCACCGTTTTCGACAAGATTCCCGATAAACTCGCACAGGATTCTTCTGAAATACTCATGGCGCGGGTAGGACGAGAAGGAACGCGAATCAGTGACCATTCCGATAAATTTCGAGAGCACGCCGAGGTTCGCGAGAGCCTTAATCTGCTCCCTCATGCCGTCGATATTATCGTTGAACCACCACGCGGTGCCGAACTGTATCTTTGATTCGGCTTCACTGTTCTGGAAATTGCCGAGCATCGAGCCGAGCACATAGTTATCCTTGGGGTTAAGCGTAAAGAGTATAGTGCGAGGTAAAGCGTTTTCCACCGCCAGGCTGTCAAGGAAGTGCGAGAGCCCATATGCAATTTCTCTGTCTTCAATAGAGTCAAAGCCCGCGTCGGCACCGAGTTTATTGAACATCAGTGTGTTATTGTTTCTGATAACGCCTATATGCATCTCCATGCCCCAGCCGCGTTTACTGTATTCCTTGGCGAAAAAGCGCATAAGAGCGGTGATATATTTGTCGATTTCCTTCCCGGTAAGAGCTTCGCCGTTTTTGCCCTTTTTAAAAACAAGCTCCAGCTCCTGCTCGCTCGCGTCCTCGCAGGGAACATAAGTAAATGCGTGGTCGCTCGCGCGGCAGCCCATGCTCTCAAAGAAATTAATTCGCTCAAGCAGTAAAGCCTTCAAAGAAGCGTATGAATCCGCCGTTTTACCTGTGATTTTTTCGAGGTCCCGAAGCCACGGAATGAAGGAAGGCTTTTCAATTCCGAGAGCCTTGTCAGGTCTGAACGCCGGAAGAACCCTGCATTTAAAATTCTTATCCTCCGCTATGAGCTTGTGATACTCAAGCGAATCCGCGGAATCGTCCGTAGTACATACATATGCGACACCTGACTTCTCTATTAATTCCTTCGGTGTAAAGCCGCCTTTCGCCATTATAGCGTTCGCCCTGTCCCAAATCTCCTCTGCATTCGCGCCGCTAAGAGGTTCATATATCCCGAAATACCTTTGCAGCTCAAGGTGAGCCCAGTGATAGAGCGGATTGCCGATAAAATTCGGCATGGCACCCGCCCATGCAAGGAATTTTTCCTTTGGGGATTTCGAACCGGTAATATATTCCTCGTCAATACCGCAGCCGCGCATCGCTCTCCACTTATAGTGGTCGGCGGCAAGCCAGAGCTGAGTGATATTTTCGATTGGCTTGTTCTCATAAATTTCTTTTGGTTGAAGATGGCAGTGCCAGTCGAAAATAGGCATATCGCGGCACGCCTCAAAAAGCTTTAATGCGCTCTCGCTTGAGAACAGAAAATCCTTGTCCATAAATTTCTTCATCTGAAATATCATCCTTACATTTTATTTTTTATTTTCATCAAATATGGATTGACAGCCGAATAAACAATTCCGGTAATAAACCCCGCGCCGAGTCCCGCGAAAAGCAAGAACGGCAGATAAGGCACGAAAATATTAAAGCTCGTCAGCAAGCATGCGGCAACCAGTTGAGCCGTGTTATGCATGACAGCCGAGAGCACGGAAATGCCGATTATCCCAAACCATTCTCTCATGAATCGGTGCGCTATATAAAGAACCGCAAGGCTCGCGAAGCCACCGCAGAAGCTGAGCATAAATGGTGTCATACCCCCGCGCAGCGCGGCGAACAGCGCCTTGAGAATAACAATGCCGAGCGCATAAGGCAGCGGAAGGGCTGAAACGGCGAACATAACGGTAATATTGGACAACCCGAGCTTTGCTCCCGGCGGCAAAAAGGCGACAGCGGGCAGAAGACTCTCTAAAAATGACAGCGATAATGCGGCAGCCGCCAAAATCCCCGTCAATGTGATTTTATATGTTTTTTGTCTCATAACTTATTAATACGCTATCGCATCCGGCAAATTTTTTTGACTGCCCCTGACGGATATTACCGTTTTAGCGGGCAGGCATACTGCTCTATCGCCGTCACCGTGAAGCTCGCCCGCGTTAACGCATATCTGATCCGGGCAGCCCGCTTCACTAACGCAGATACAATCCTTCGTCACTCTAAGAGTTATTTTCGGCTCGCAGGGCAAATCCAAAAAGTATTCAGCTTCCGTTTCCTTAAAATTAATAATCATATATTCTTTATTATCAATGGTAATCACAGCTGTGCTTCCTTCACTTTTCCCTAGGCGCGGCAAAAGCAGAAGAAAAGCTATAAAGAGCACACCGGCGATAAGCAGGAGGTCACTTTTTTTAAGCCGTAATTTACTGAACACTCTTAAACGCTCCGTCTGTAATTGTCAGTATCCCCTCAAGCCCGTCTGTCATATAAACAAAGTTGTCGTTATCCACAAAAACTGCTTCACTGTTATATTTCTCAAGTATTTCAAGGCTTTTCTCATACCCCAGTATAAAACAGATTGTAGACAGTGCGTCGCTTAAAAGACCGCTCGAAGAGATGACCGACACACTCTTTATTGTGGTGTTGACAGGCTTGCCGGTCTTTGCCGACAAAATATGATTATAAAGTACCCCGTTCTGAACAAAGTATTTTTCATAGGAGCCGCTGGTTGAAACCGCGCACTCACCGACTTCCAAAACCGCGAAATATTCATTTGAAGAGCCGTTCGGATTGCGAAGCCCGACAGTCCATTTTTCCTTGCCGGAGGGCTTGCCGTAGGTCAGTATGCTGCCGCCGATAATGGCGACTCCTCCGCTGATTTTTGAGCGTTCCATGACCGTTTTCGCTGCGTCACAGGCAATGCCCTTGCCAAACGCGCCAAGGTCGAGCTGAGCACCGTTTCGGAGGTATACATTAAGATTATCAATAGCCACGTTCCCGAAGCCAACGGTTTTCAGCGCATTTTTAATCGTTTCGTCGCTCGGTACAATATGGGTGTCGGCATCAAAATTCCAGCTTTTTGTGAGCTCTCCCACAGTGAGGTCAAGCTCCCCGCCGCTGTCCGCGCAAATCGGAATAATCTCTGAGAGAACGTTAACAACGCGTCTGTCAGTAAGCAAAGAATTTGCAGAGGCATTAATCCTGCTGATAAATGACTCCGGCTCCTTTGCCGACCAGTAAAATTTATCCTCTCGTTGAATTGTATCGATTATCTCCTGAGCTGTCGTCTTTTTCCCGCGTCCGAAGGTTTTCACGCTGATATCCGAGCCCATAGCGACAGCGTCAAGCTTAAATGAAAGGTCGCCGGTCATGACAAAATCTGCCGCAACCGCCGCCAGCAGAGCGGCAAATAGCAGCAGGGTAACAGCAGTCCCCTTAGTAAATTTTATCTTAAATCGACCCTTCAAAAAAAACACACTTTCATTTTTATACTAATCACTGATAAAAAACGTTGAAAGATTTGCGAGGATTTTTTGCGTTTTACAAGGATGCCGACGCAGACGGGCTGACGCCCGTTAAGGAGAAAGACGCAGTAAAACACAAAAAAGACCGTAAATAAACAATGATTTTTATCAGTGGTTAGTATTAGTACCTTATTGGGCTGAATGCTCAATAAAAAACATGACTTGGGTTGTAGGCTTGGCAAGCCTAGCCCATGTTAGTGTACAATGCACATTTGTCCTTCTCTTTTTTCACTATCAATACTGTCATACAGCACAGTTTTCAGATAGAGGGCAATTTCTTCTGCCTTGTCCGACTCGATAAAGCGGCACTTCACCGTCTTTTTGTCACTGACCAGGCAGACCTTAGCCACTCCGTAGCGGTTATCAAAAAAGCTTCTGTTCACAGTGATTTTTTGCAGATGCTCAATTGAAATTACCTTGCGCCTTACAAAAATCACGCCCTCAATTATTTCAACGCGGTCATTGCCTATGTAATAACGGTATCTCATGCGCCTGAATTTCGGAAAGACAAAATAATACGCGGTCGCGAAAACAAAGATAAAAACCGTAAAAGCTAACGCAAGCCTGAACCATGACAGCCAAAAAAGCAGCCATGTGCCGGCTGTACCGAACAGACGCAGAATCGTCGACTCAATCAGGGCAATCAGCCTCAGCTTTTTTATCGATTGTTTCGGGAGTTTTTGATATTTCAGAATTTTCTGTGACGCCTTCACAGTCATCAATCATCCTTTTTTGAATTTATTAATGACAATATTGAATCCTTAGTAATATTCGATGCGAAAAATTTCACATTGTCGGTAAGCTTTGTGAGTAAATCAGGGTTCCAGTCCTTTGAGGGTGCCGGATTAATACCGATTTTACGCAGCATGGGTGTAATATTATTAAACCTATGGGCAAAATCGCCTTTGTCCTTGATTTGTGGCAGCGACCAAGCGCTTTCTGCAATGGCGGCGAAACGCGGAAAAGCCAGATGGTTCATACGCTCGGCATCTGAGATATACTCAGTCCACATTTTAGCGCAAACACCCATGACATTAGCTGCGCCCTCCTTAGTCAAACCTTCTACAACCGGCTCAAAGTTATAGGTCTTGTTGAGGCTTGTCATGGCATAAGGATAGTCGCAGTAATAATGGAAAAAGTCGGAAACAATAATATTGCCGCCCTTGTTCGCATAATTTACACTGTCGCCGTCCTTATCCATCCAAAGCTCGGCGATAATATCACCGTCAAACATGCCGCTTTTCAGGCTTTCATTCCAGCAAATTGCCTGCCGTCCCTGGCTTTGAAGATATGAAGCAATCTGCTTAGTGAAATAACCCTGCAGCTGCTCGGTGTCAAAAAGCCCTTCGTTTTTCATCAGCTCCTTGCAATGCGGGCAGGCCTTCCACTCCTGCTTGGGGGCTTCGTCGCCGCCGATATGTATGAGCCGCGAGGGGAAAATTTCCAGCACCTCGTCAAGAAGCCCATAGATAAAATCATATGTCTCCTTTTTGCCGGCGCAAAGAATTTCCGGGAAAATTCCGGCGGTCGTGCGCAGAGGAATCCAGATATCCTTGCAGGAAAGCTGTGGATAAGACGAAATCATCGCAGTGGTGTGACCGGGCATCTCAATTTCCGGAATGACCTCTATATAACGTTCAGCGCAGTAGCGGACTATTTCCGTCATATCCGCCTTGGTGTAAAAGCCGCCGTAAACCTCGCCGTCGTTCCGGCTGAGGTCGCAGGAGGAACGGTAGGCGCCTATGGAGGTCAGCAGAGGATATTTATCGCACTCAAAGCGAAATCCCTGGTCATCGCTGAGGTGCCAGTGAAAAACATTGAATTTAAACATGGCCGCCGCGTCAATCATGCGCTTAAGCTCGTCAATGCTCTGCATATGGCGGCAGGAGTCAATCATAAAGCCCCTGTAAGCAAAACGCGGTCTGTCCTCAATGCGCATATAGGGAATTTTATTATCCTTCGAGGTACAGACAAGCTGCTTGAGGGTCTGCCAGCCTCTGAAAAGCCCGCAGTTAGTCGAGGCGCTCACGGTGATGCCGTCCTGCATAACCTCGAGAGTGTAAGTCTCCTCGCCTATTATGCTGCTGTCGATTACCTTCTTCACGCTTCGCATAATACTGCCCGAATCAGGCAGGGCAAACTGCCCGGATTTTATAATTGTCCTATAAGGTACGGGAACAACACTAATAACCGGCATCCACTCAACAGCTCCTCACGGTAAATTTAAACAAAACTCATCTATCCTGACGATTATACCACACATTGTCAAGCTAGTAAATACACAAACTACAAAAAAATAAAAAACGTTAAAATTGATAATAATAAAACATTAAAATAGAAAAAAAATCTCCCGATTATTGAAAATTGTTGTATAAATCCCCGTCCCATGCTATAATAACTGCATTATTATAGAGGAAAAGGTAAATTTATGGACAACAACAGCTCTCAGCTCGGCTTAAAGCTCAACAGAAAAACCATAATAGCCATATCCGCTCTGCTTTTCGGCGTTATGATAATCGCCGGTATTCTCACGCAGATTATTCCCTCCGGCGAATATCAAAGAGATGAGAGCGGCTCGATTATAAGCGAAATCGACGGCGTTTCCACCTATGCGGAAACCGGCACAAAAACCTATTCCTTTTTTCGTGTATTCATCGCGCCCTTTGAGCTTTTTCTGACAGGTGACGCGGCGGTTGGTATGGCGATTATGCTGTTTATTGTCCTCATCGGCGGCACATTTTTAATCCTCGACAAGGGAGGAATCCTCAAGTACATAATGAGCGTCATTGTGCGGCGCTTTGAGAAAAAAAAGTATACCCTGCTCGCGTTGATGACGCTCGCATGCATGGCGCTCAGCTCGGTCATGGGCATACTCGAGGAATCAATAACAATAACCCCTCTCGCTGTCGCAATCGCACTTGCGCTCGGCTGGGATTCACTCGTGGGGGTCGGAATGAGCTTTCTCGCAGTCGCCTTCGGCTTCACTGCGGCGACATTCAATCCCTTTAACATAGGCGTTGTTCAGTCAATCGCAGGTCTGCCGATGTTTTCCGGGCTTGCGCTGCGTCTGCTCATTTTCGCGGCGGTCTACGGTGTGCTTGTTTTTTTTCTGATAATTTACGCGAAAAAAATTGAAAAAAATCCTAAGAAATCGCTCGTTTACGAGACAGATATTGAGCTTAGAAAAAAATACACAGCAGCGCTTGACGAGTCAGTTATACACAACAAGAGCCTCGCTAAGGCAACAAAAACCTTCCTACTCAGCCTCTCGAGCGTCCTAATCTTTGCGGCTGTCGGCTTCGCGGCACGGCTGATTGACGCGATACCGGATTCTCTCGCCGAAATCCTCGGCTACCTCCCTATGGCGGGAATGGCGCTGATGTTCACGCTAGGGGGTTTGAGAGCGGGCAGCATAGCCGGAATCCGCGGCAAAAACCTCGCGCGCAGCTTCGGGGCAGGTGTGAAGGCAATAGCGCCCGCGATACCTCTGATAATTTTTGTAATGAGCATTACCCACATTTTAAAAGAAGGAAAAATAATAGACACGATTCTATTTCATATTTATTCCGCAATCTCAGGCGTGAAGCCTGTTTCCGCGCTGTTTATCATCTTCTTTTTTATCCTGCTGCTCGAGTCCTTCATAGGGAGCGGCACGGCAAAGGCATTTTTGATTATGCCTTTGGTGCTGCCTCTCGCTGACATGCTCGACATTACGCGCCAGACTATAGTCACTGCCTATACGCTCAGCGACGGCTTCGGAAACGTCATGTTCCCGACAAGCGGAGTGATGCTAATAGCTATCGGGCTTGTGAATGTCTCATATGGAAAGTTCATGCGCTGGATATGGAAAATTTTAGCCGCCGAATTCCTATTGTCGGCGGTAATAATGGTAATAATGACGCTTATAAAATATAAATAATTCTATCATTATGAGAACAAACAGGAAGGATGATTATTAATGCCTGAATTCAAACTTGGCTTCGGAATCGATAAAAACGCGAGGATTGCCGCGGACTTAACTGAACTCGTCGGCAACACTCCCATGGTGCGCCTGACGCGTTTTTGCGCCTTGAGCGGCTGCCAAGGCAACAATATTATTGCCAAACTCGAATATTTCAACCCTCTGGGCAGCGTCAAGGACAGAGCTGCGTTGGCGATGATTACGGACGCAGAGGAAAAGGAGCTGCTGAAGGAGGGCGGAGTAATAATCGAGCCTACAAGCGGAAACACCGGAATAGGTCTTGCCTTTGCTGCAGCGATAAAGGGCTATAAAATCATCATCGTTATGCCTGAAAGCATGAGCGAGGAGCGCAAAAAGCTCATCAGAACCCTCGGCGCAGAGTTGGTTCTCACTCCGGCGGCGGAGGGTATCGGCGGCTCTATTGCAAAGGCGAAGGAATTGGCACAGGAAAATGAAAACGCCTATATTCCCGACCAGTTCAGCAATCCCGCGAACCCCGACATCCACAGAAAAACAACCGCCGTTGAAATTTTGCGTGACACCTACGGCAACATCGATTATTTTGTCTGCGGAGTGGGCAGTTCAGGCTCGATTACCGGAATCGGCGAAACGCTGAAGGCTTATAATTCCAAAATAAAAATTATAGCGGTTGAGCCGAAGGCATCACCGGTTTTGTCGGGCGGAAATGCTTCACCGCATAAAATTCAAGGGATTGGCGCGGGCTTTGTGCCGCCGCTTTTCAAGGGTGAAATTATTGATGAAATCATACAGGTGAGTGAAGAGGAAGCCTATGAAGCTTCAAGACTGGCGGCAAAAAGTGAAGGTCTGCTTGTCGGAATATCCTCAGGCGCTGCCCTTTTCGCAGCCGCGCAAATCGCGAAACGCGAAAAAGCAGAAAAAAAATCGGTTGTAGTCCTCCTCCCCGACAGCGGGGAGAGATACCTTTCAACCGAATTATATTAAAAATAAATTATTATTTTTTAACAGCTTGTTCTACAGCCCAAATCCTAATCTCGTGCTCCTCGACTTTATTTTCAATTGGTTCAATTTTTTTTATGTTTCTCTGATGGTCAATATAACCGTCATATAAAGCGCCGAGCATTTTCCCGTGTTCGTTTTCAATAACAGTAACAGAATTGCGTATATGACATATATCCTCACGCATTTCCGACTGTTCCCGCTCAAGACTACCCATTCTCTGCTCAAGACTACCCATTTTTTGCTCAAGTATAAGCTGCCCCTGCTCAAGCTTATCCAACCGGGAATCCACTTTGTCCAACCGGGAATCCACTTTGTCCAACCGGGAATCCACTTTGTCCAACCGGGAATCCACTTTGTCCAACCGGGAATCTATTTTATCCAGCCGGGAATCCACTTTGTCCAACCGGGAATCTATTTTATCCAGCCGGGAGTCCATGTTATCAAATCGCGAACCCATGTTTTCCAGTATATTTAAAATCTTTTCTTCGTTGTTCAATTAAATCATCCCCACACATAACATATATGATAATAATACCACAAAAATGCAATTTGTCAATGACAGATTTTATAAATCCGCGAAGCGGCAAGCCTGTTTCCTGAACCCTGTCAACCTGTATCCTGATCCGGGTTAGGGCTGCCGGGTAAAGGGATGCGCGTTGCTCGGGTGCTCAAAGGAGAGAAAGTTGTTGCGCGGCGAATATGCCCAGCGCATGCCGAAAGCCTTGCAGCCTTCCGCCGGAATATAGAGCTGTTCCGCTTTTGAGCGGTATACCTTGCACGGCAACGCGAATTCACCCTTTTCGGTAGAAGCGGTATTGCTGTTTTCGGTGAAGGTGACCTTGTGCCCGTAAAGCTCAAGCGTAACAGCACCCTCGTCTTTACTTACCTCACCGCCGATATAGGCTATAAGCGTCGCGAGCGCGCAGCACCAGACGCCGTCCTTCAGCTCGCAGGGTACTGCAACTTGACACAGTCCGGGATCCATGCCCTTATACATCATTCGAGTTCTGTTAAACTGTGGCGGCAGCGCATAGGGCTGAATCTCATCCTTTGCCTTGTCAATGACGCATTTATCGACAATTCTTGAGTCGTTGAGAACCGAGGTTAAAGTCAAGGTATCGCCGTCAACCTCAACAATACAAACGCAGGCGACATCCTCCTCTTGAGGAAAAAACGCCGCGTGCCAGACCTTTGAAACCGTCCGTGAACCGGGCGGATTTTGATTGCTGTTTCCGAGCATATAATGAACGGTTCCCTGTGAAGGCTTTTCAAAAAGCTCCTCGTTTTTCAAGGGAAAGCTGCGTGAAAAATTGTGCTCATGACCGGAAAAAACAAGGTCAAAAAGCTCGAAGCCCTCGCGCATATCGGGATACGCGTCATAATTCTCGCAGTCCGTGCCGGAATAGCAAATCGGGAAGTGATAAACACCCAGCTTCCACTTCTGCTTTGTACGGCTGAGGTCGTTTATCATCCACCTGTTAACGTCCTCGGGACCGTTTATGCCGACGACGCTTATATGCGCGTTGCCGTAGTCGAAGGTATAATTTTCAGTCTTCCAGCCGTCGGGACCGTTGTCGGGATAAGAGCCTTTGAACTGGTGGCTGAAAAATTCCGCAGGCTCACTGTAGTATTTGTCTGTGCCGAGGGCGTAATCCGAAAATCCTCTGTTGTCGTGATTACCGAGGGACATCATGAGGGGTATGCTCTCGCAGATTCCGGCAAGTCCTGTGTCAAACAGTCCGTTCCACTGAACTTCATGCTGACCGCAGTCGGTGTTGTCGCCGCCGGTGAGTATAAACCGCGCGTCCGGGTGCTGCTTTAAAACATTCTTAAAATATGTATTGAACCATGAGTAATCCGGCTTTTCGTGACCACCCTTCTGGTGGTCGGCTATGCATAAAAATTTAAACTTTGAAAGATTTTCAGGCGAGGTCGAGAAAGAAAACTCATCGCTTCGGTACTCATCATTTCCGCATGTATAGTAATATTTTGTATTACTCTCAAGTCCCGTCAAATGACACCAAAAAACATTGCTCTCATCAATATCGCTGACAAACGGCTCGAAAACAGCTTCTTTTCTCCTCCAGTCGCCGCCTTCTTGACGGTAAAGAACATAACCCGAAGTAACATCCGTGCAGCAGCGCCAGGTGACCGCCATGCATGAGGCAGCGTCGCCATTAAGGCTTATCATAATATGCCCCGGTTGCTTTGTTGAACCTCTGAAGGGCTTCTCTTTAATACTCATATCCTATCCCCAATATAGAAAATATATTTTTCATTTTTAATTCTTAATTCTTCATTTTTCACTTCAAAAGAGTCTTTTAAGTCGTCTCACATTAACATAATAAAGCTTATTTGTCAAGATAATCTTATCCCTATCAAGCAAAAAAACGCCGCAGCAAACCGAAATTTGCCGCGTTTTATATTTATTTCTATAATCAGATTTATAACTGCTTGAAGATGCAAAGAAGCCTGTAACATATGTAATTTTTCTTGTGACATATATGTGACATATGTTATATACAATGCTGATACCAACAAAATTTTAACATTGGAGGAAACAAAACATGAAGAGATTCACGGCAATTCTTCTGGCAATTGTTTTAATGATCTCATTTATTCCCCACTCACTCGCGGCAGGCGAAACCTACACCTTTCAAGGTGAGGGTCAACAGGGCGTTCGGTTAACTAATTTCGGAACAGGTACAAATGTGTTAACCAGTATGTTCAATTTTAATGATTCTTCAAATAACACAGTAAGCGGTTTTTGCATGAAAAACGGAATATTGGTTGGTTCGGTCGGAACACAATATACCGATATGACACAACAGCAGCTTGAACAAAATTATCCTAACGGGACACTTATGATTGATCAAATAAGAAAATTGGTCAACATCGGTTATCCGACTGTTTCAGGTCAGGCAATCAAAGCTGATGCAGGAATCTCCGCTTATGTAGCGGATCAACTTGTTTTGTCAGCAACCCAGGTAGCAATTTGGAAATTCACAAACCCGAGCACTACTTTTACACCCAGCACTTCTACGAATGAGCAGTATATAGATTTAATTCAGCAATACTTGGTTTCCGCTGCTTCAAGTGGAATGACAGCAGCACAATTAACAACTGCACGCACGGCTATCGAGGCTTCCCTAAACGCCGGCAATCTCTTTTCAGTAGATGATTCCGCGAAAGAAGTAAGAAACATAAAAATTGGTAAAAATTATGTTGATGTTGTCGGTCCTTATTATTTAACATCTTCAAATCCGGCTTTAAAAGGAAAAATTATAAATATTTCTACAAATAATCCAAATTATACTATTTGCAACATGTCCGGAAGCTCAATGACATTCTTACACGAAGGAGCGTCCTTCTATATCACTCCAAACGGATATGAAAGCGTAAGCGATTTTAAGGTTAATTTTTCATTAAATCTCACTTATGCGGCTGATGTCAAGCCGATTATAGCCACAGCAGGATACTCCTCCAGCCAGCCAATGGTGCTTGTTATGCCTTACACAAAAGAAGTCACTGGTTCATGGTCTCCTAATCAGCAAGCTGTTCAATACCCCTATTCAGTCGAATACTACAAAGACAGCATCACAGCGGGCAATCTCCTCGGCACAACTCCCGGAACCACAAACTATGCTCCCGGCAAGGTCATGGCGAATGCTGATGTAACGGCAGACCTCGGCTCGAGCTGGATTGATGCAATGAAACCCACAGGCTACAACTCAGGCAATGCCACCTATTGCACAATTACAACAGTTGCAGCGAATAATGTTATAAAGGTTCTCTATACTCAAATTAAGTATCCTTACACTGTCGAATACTACAAAGACAGCATCACAGCGGGCAATCTCCTCGGCACAACTCCCGGAACCACAAACTATGCTCCCGGCAAGGTCATGGCGACTGCTGATGTAACAACAGACCTCGGCTCGAGCTGGATTGACGCAATGAAACCCACAGGCTACAACTCAGGCAATGCCACCTATTGCACAATTACAACAGTTGCAGCGAATAATGTTATAAAGGTTCTCTACACTCAAATTAAGTATCCTTACACAGTTGAATACTATAAAGACAGCATCACAGCGGGCAATCTTCTCGGCACCTCGAACGGCACAACCACATTTGCTCCCGGCAAGGTACTCGCGAACGGCGACGTTGCTGCAGACCTCGGCGCAAACTGGGTTGACGCTCAAAAACCCGCAGGCTATCAGGTAGAATCCACTCAGTACTGCACAATTACTACAGTTGTCGCAAACAATGTAGTAAAGGTTCTCTACACTCAGATTAAATATCCCTACACAGTTGAATACTATAAAGACAGCATCACCTCGGGCAACCTTCTCGGCACCTCGAACGGCACAACCACATTTGCTCCCGGCAAGGTACTCGCGAATGGCGACGTTGCTGCAGACCTCGGCGCAAACTGGGTTGACGCTCAGAAGCCCGCAGGTTATCAGGTAGAATCCACTCAGTACTGCACAATTACTACAGTTGTCGAAAACAATGTAGTAAAGGTTCTCTACACTCAGATTAAGTATCCTTACACAGTTGAATACTATAAAGAC
>JAVBNH010000008.1:0-127755 GCA_031551635.1 Oscillospiraceae bacterium
AACATTTACCTTGAGAATGGCTCCGCCCTCGTCAAGCACAGCCTCGAGCTGTATTCCCCTCTCGCGCAGGGTATTGACTATCGCAACCGCGCCGCTTGTGACAGTTGACATAACCTCCTCATCGTGACCAAAGCAGAGATAAATCCCCCTTGCGGGCGTAAATCCTTCCTCAAGCAGCTCCTCAAGAGCCTCCATTACTCCGATTAGCTGATTTTTCATATCCAGCGAGCCGCGCCCCCAGATAAACTCGCCGTCATTGTGACCGCTGAAGGCGGGATAAGTCCAGTCCTGCTCAGTCCCGCGCGACACGGGAACAACATCCATATGCGCGAGCATGGCAATCGGCTTGAGCGACTTATCTGAACCCTCGAGGTAGTAAAGCAAGCTCCCCCGGGCGATTATTTCACGGCTGAGTCTCATATTTACCAGCGGATACCTCTCTTCGAGAAAGGTGTGAAAACGCTCGAATTTTTCCCAGTCGACTTTTTCGGGGTCGGGGTTGGAGACTGATTCGATTTTTATCGCGTCACTCAAGTCGTTCATATACCGCTCAAGGTTAACCTTCTCCTCAGGAAAAGGCGTGTATTCCTTTTTTTCCTCCCGGAATTTCGCGGCTTTTATAGCGGCATAAGCGGACGCGCCGCCTGCTGCCGTAATGGCGGCGGTTTTCGCAAGTGTTTTTGAAAGCTTTTTCATTAGTGTCTCACTCCGTTTTTTATGACTCTATATTTATTTCATTTTCCTTTGGTGAAGTCTCGCCTATTTGAATCATTTCCTTGAAGAAAAGAGTTAATAAAGATATTGCAACCATTATTATTCCGGAAATAATCAGCTCGGTTTCAACGCTGATTTTGTCAGCGAGAGGACCGAAAACTATCATTGACATGGGCATTGCCGCGCTGCCGATTATGCTCGAGAGGGAAAAAACCCTGCCTATAAGCTCCGGCTTGACCTTCGTCTGCAGCACGGTCATCGAGCCGATATTGATTCCTGGCATGACAAGCCCCATTGGGAACATTATGCATAGGTAAACCGTAAAGCTCGGCGAGAAGCCCATGAGCAGTGTCGTTAGTCCGAAAATAATACATGAGCCTATCAGCAGCTTAACGGCATTTTTCATCTTTGTAGCAATAATGCCGACAACTACACCGCCTATTGTGCTGCCCGCGGCAAAGACAATTTCATGCACCACGAGCCTCCAGGATTCATCGCCGAAGCTCCGCGCGACAAGCAGCGGGGTCATAAACACAACCGGTCCGAACATCAGAGCGTAAAAAAGGTAGAACCCCAAAAATTGCCTTAGCCATTTGGTGAAAAAAACATATCTGAGCCCTATCGACATATCCTTGAATATGTGCTGTCTCTCTAAATGCGAGGTGTCTCGTGGCAGTACCTTCAGCACAACAAGAAATGCAATTCCTATAATAGCGGTTATAACATCAACCCAAAAGACCGACTGGAGCCCCATCAGCTCATAAAGTCCTCCTGCGGCGGCAGGGCAAACAAGCATCATAATACTCTGAATAGTTTGGTTGACGCTGTTTATTCTCATCATCTTTTCCTGCGGCGCGAGCTCTGTGATAAAGGCACCGACTGCCGGCTGCTGAACACCCGCACCTAAAGAGCGGACGGCTGAGATAAAAAACAGCAGCCAGATTTCTCTGTAACCCAGTGTAAAGGCTATCGCGAGAAAGGCAGTACAGACGGCAATGGTTGCGTCCGCCGCTATAATCAGTTTTTTTCTGTTATACCTGTCTGCCCAGACGCCCGAAAAAAGTGAAATCAATACCTGAGGCAAAAATCCGCAAAGTGTCGCGAGGGTAATCATCATGCCGTTTTTTGTCTCGAGGGTAATATGCCAGCTTATCGCGTACTGTACCAGCATGGAGCCGAAGATAGTCACAGTCTGACCGCTGATAAAAAGGACAACTTTTTTTTGCCAGTTCATTTTATTTTCACTTTCAATAATATTTTGTTTTGAAAATGCTATAGATTCAAACAGTATAACATATTATTTTATATCTTACCATACCTAAAAAAAAATATTTAGTATAAATTGACATCAGATGTATTTAATGATATAATTTTTTATGCAATGCTCCAAATAAAATGAAAAGGGAATAACCACTGCGCGCTGCGGGTTATTTAGGGGGAATAGTATGGCGTCAATAACCGGTTTAATCATGCGTCCGGTCAATTACATCAAGTCCTACTGGCGTGTACCTAAAGAGGGCGAGCATGTCTCGCTCAAGGAGCTTTCCTATTACGGCATGGGCGGTATGGGCATCTACCTCGCGGGTGATGTTTTCGCAATGCTGATGTTCACTGGCACAGCCTCGGTCACAGGCATGATATACGGTATAGAAATCAGGCATGCTTATATCATAGGTATCATCGGCACAATTATCGGTTATCTTCTCACACCCCTAGGCATTATGATTACTGACAATCTCGGTAATCTCTCGAAAAAAACTATGCGAACCATTCATGTTGTCTCAGCCATTGCGGCTCTTGCCAGCGTCGGACTGTGGTTTATGCAGTCCACACGCTTCGACACGATTCTCAGGGATTTATATAAGCATATCGCAATTAAAATTGTCTGCACGATTATCAGCAATTATCTCGGAATTTATGTCTTGAAATTTTTCGGCAAAAAATATGGCAAGTATAAGCCGCACATGGTGCTTTTCGGAATTCCCACGCTAATACTCGCGACAATTTATGTTTTTATGCCGTATCAGGAGCTTACATATTCCACGAAATTAATCCGCACACATATCATTACCAATCTGATTTTTATGTTCAACGGTCCCTACACGGGAAATGTCGGCACGATTCAGGGGCTTATGACACCGAACTCGCAGGAGCGCACAAAGATTTTTTCTTTTATGCCCATGCTGCTCGGTCTTTTCCGCTCGATTTTTGGAATTATTTTCCCGATTATCGCCTCATTTACCGGCGGAGTGCTTGACATCACCTCTTACCGCTACGTTGTACCGATTATCGGCGCAATCGGCATAATAGAAGGATTTTTCATTATAAAAGCAAAGGAAAGGGTCGTTGTTCCAAAAGACCACAAAGTCAAGGTAAATATTCTAGAATCGGCAAAGGTGGTTTTCAGCAATAAATATTTGTGGATAAAGAATATTTCCGACCTTTTCGGCGGCTTCGCAAATATGTGCGACGGCGTATTGAACTGGATTGTTCTTTACGGCACACGAATGCAGTGGGTTTACGGACTGCTGCTGAATATCACATATCTACCGGGCAACATAGGTAATATGATAACGCCGCTTGTGACACGACGATACTCAAAACGAACGTCGATTTTATTCATGAAGTCGATTCAGTTTGTCCTGCGTTTCGGACTGATTGGGGTAATACTCATCCCAAGTGATGTCGGTAAAATAGTCATAGTTATGGCTGTGAGCATGATAAGCGGCATTTTCAATGCGACAGCCAGCGTCATTCAAAACACGCTGATGCCTGATGTGTGGGACTTCCTGCAGTGGAAAACGGGCAAACGGCTGGAGGCGAGCACAGGGCTGTTCGGCTATCTGACAACACCGCTCGGGCAGCTGCTCGGCTTTATATCGCCATACATTTTGAAGGTCTGCGGGCTTGTCAGCGACTGGGACATAATGTATGACCCGGTTATCAGGAACCGCCTGATAACAATACATATAGTGATAACCTTCGCGGGAATGATTATTTCCTATCTCCCATATTCCTTCTGGGATTTAACACCTGAAAAGATGAAAAAAATTGCGTCCGATTTACAAAAAAGAGCGGATGCTACCGCTGAAAACACAAATGAAGCCACAGCGAAGACCCTAACGGAAGGCGGTGAGGTCAATGCTTAAAAAACTGACCGCCGTTATTTCGATTCTAATATTATTAAGCCTTACGCTCAGCTCCTGCCAGAGAGAAAAGGAAGGCAACATTGAATTTTTACTAAATAAAGACACGGACACCTACTCCCTTGTCTATTATACCGACGTCACAAACCAGACCGAGCTGATTATCCCCGACACATACAATGGCAAGGTTGTCGACAGCATAGGCGAGCTTGCCATTAACTCCGCCGATACCCTTAAAAAAATTGTTATCGGAAAAAACATTACCAATGTCGACAAGTGGGGCATAACTGCATGTACACATCTTCAATGGATTGAGGTTTCACCCGAAAACATGAACTATGCTTCCCTTGAAGGCGTTTTATACAGCAAAGACATGAAAACACTGCACACATATCCTAATGCGAATCAGGCAGTTTATGAAAAAGACGGCAAGCTAACAAAAACCGCTGAATTTACAGTTCCGGAAGGTGTTGAAACAATAGCTCACGCGGCGTTTTACAAGTGTTTTGCTCTAGAAAAAATAAACTTCCCTTCCACCCTCAAAACCATTGACACCCGCGCATTTCACCGCTGTGAAATATTGAAAGAAATCACATTCCCCGAAGGATTGGAATTAATCGGTAATGATGCTTTTCTCGGTTGCAAGGGGCTAACTGAAATCACCATGCCCTCAACGATTAAAGAAATCGGCGAATATGCGTTTTATAATGCCGAAAACATAACAAAAGTCACATTCAACACTCAGGAGAGTAATGTAAAGCTCGGCAAAAAATGGGCGCCCTCCGTTGCGGGTAGAGCAAGCAGTACCGAAATTATTTGGAAATGAATTATCATATAGATGGGGAGATTGTATGCTGAAGTTTTTTATCTGTACGGATACGCACACCTATGCCTATGATGTAGCCGGTCCGACCGACCACAAGGACCAGGTAACGCATAACGAGAGCTGCGCAATAATTGACGCGGCTTTTGAGGAAATGATTTCGCGAACCGATGTTGATATTATTCTGGTTTCGGGTGACCTGACAAACAGCGGTCACCGCGAGGAGCACAAGGCGTTTATCTCAAGGCTTCGCAAGCTGAAGGCGGCAGGAAAAAGGGTGTATGTCATCACCGCCACCCATGATTACGGCAGCATGAAGCCTGATGGCGAGCCTCTGGAAAGCGGCGCAGACCGCGTTGACAGGAGAGAGCTGCGCGCGATGTATGAGGAATTCGGCTTTAACGAGGCTATCGCCGAATATAAAGACCTGACCTATATAGTCCAGCTCGAGCCGGGCATACGCCTTTTTTGCCTGAATGACGACGGCGACGGAGGCGACAGACCGGGCTTTTATGACGAATACCTTGAGTGGATTTTAAAGGAGCTTAAGAAAGCTGAGGATGAAAATCAGTTTGTGCTCGCGATGTGTCACCACCCGACTATGCCGCCCTCGCCAGTTTATAAGCTTATCGCACCGACAAATATGATTGTGGATTATGAGAACACCGACCGCACCTTTGCAGACGCGGGGCTGCGTTTCATGTTCACCGGTCACACACATATGCACCATATAAATTCAATAACCAGCGAAAAGGGCAACACTTATTATGACATTAACACCGGCGCTCTTGTAGGCGTACCCGCGCCTTACCGTGAGGTCACGGTTGACGGCGAAAACCTGAGTATCAAAACACGCCGTGTTAAAACCTTCAACTGGGACATGGGTGGGAAAACTACCGAAAAATACCTTGCCGACCATTTTGACAGGATGCTTTCGGACTTTTTTTACTTCTTAGCCTTCGACCTTGACCGCTTTGCCGACCTTGCAAGAGGTGAATTCGGGCTTGATCAGAAAATTGTCGAAAAATTCCGTTTTCCTCTGAAGCTCGGCGGAAAATTCCTCTATAAGCTGACCCTCGGAAAAGCAGGCAGACTCCTGTTTTGCAAGCGAAAAATTGACAAAAGCGTCAGAAATGTACTTGTGCGAGACCTTTTTGTCGAAGTGGTGAGAAATATTTACACAGGCGAGCAATATTATTCGGTTGACACCCCTATAGGCGCGGCGGCAAAAGAAATTCTTTCAAGGCTTGACAAGCTTCTGAAGCCGCTTGTGAAAAAACTGCCCTTTGAAAGTCTTTTCGACTTTGTCTATCCCCTGCTGTATGAAGGAAAACCCTCGCAGGACGCAGTTTTGCCTATTCTGCCGACTAAAAAATAAAAAAATGAAAAGGAATAAATTATATGAGTTTTAAAGTTGCTTTTATCGGTGCGGGCTCTATTGGCTTCACCCGTCAGCTGATGACAGACCTCATGCGTATTGACGAATTCAGGGGAAACATTGAATTTGCATTTACTGACATCAATGAGCGTAACCTCGATATGGTCACTCAGCTTTGTCAGAGAGACCTCGACATGAACGGCGTAAAAGTGAAAATCCAAAGCACACTAAACCGCAGAGAAGCCCTCACAGGTGCGAAATATGTCATTAGCTGCGCGAGAATCGGACTGCTTGAGGCTTTTGAGACAGACATAGAAATTCCGCTAAAATACGGCGTTGACCAGTGTGTCGGAGACACAATCTGCATCGGCGGTATCATGTATGGTCAGCGCGGAATCGCCGCAATGCTTGATTTTTGCAAGGATATGCGCGAGGTCAGCGACCCGGATGTTATCCTGCTTAACTACCAAAACCCTAACGCGATGATGACCTGGGCTGCCAATAAATACGGCAAAATTCCGACTCTCGGGCTTTGCCATGGCGTTCAGGGCGGCGAGCATCAGATTGCCCGCGCCCTCGGGATTCCTCACGAGGAACTGGATTTTATTGTCGCTGGGATAAACCATCAGACTTGGTATATTTCCATTAAGCACAAAGGCAGAGTTATAACAAAAGAAGAGCTCCTCGCCGCATATGAAGCGGATGAAGAGCTTTCTGCAAATGAAAAAGTCAGAATTGATATGCTGAAACGTTTCGGATATTATTCAACCGAATCCAACGGTCACCTCTCAGAATACTTGATGTGGTACAGAAAGCGTCCGGAAGACCTCGAGAACTGGATAAGCCTCGCGGGCTGGTCTTGCGGCGAGACGGGCGGTTATCTGCGTGTTTGCACTGAGGGCAGAAACTGGTTTGAAACCGATTTCCCGAACTGGCTCAAGGACGAGCCGAAAAAATACGCGGGCGAAAAACGCTCTAGCGAGCACGGCTCTTTTATCATCGAGGGTCTGGAGCTTGGCAGACGTTACAGGGGCTGTTTTAATGTCATGAACAACGGCTCGATAAAGAATCTGCCCGATGAATGTATTGTTGAGGTTCCCTGCATTGCCGACGGAAACGGTATTGCTGTCACTCAAGTCGGCGAGCTGCCGCTCGGGTGCGCCGCTGTCTGCTCTCAGAGCATATGGGTTCAGCGTCTCGCGGTTGAAGCTGCCGTAATGGGTGACCCGACTCTCTTGAAACAGGCTGCGATGATGGACCCGCTGACCGGCGCTGTTTTAAATCCTGCCGAAATATCTCAGATGGTTGACGAAATGTTAATCGCGGGCGAAAAATGGCTGCCGCAATATTCCGGTGCGATAAAAAGCGCGAAAGAATATTTTGCCAAGGGGGATATTATTCCCTACCGCAATTATGAAAGCCCCGCGCGGCTTCACACACGGACAATTGAGGAGCTTGCGGTTGATAAGGAAAAGGCCAGAAAGAACGCCGCGAATACTGACAAAGCAAATAATACTAATAGATAGAATTCATTATAAAACTAGCAGAGTCGTCGCAGTCACATTGGCAATCCTAATTTTTTCAGAATGGAATGATAAAAAGAATGGCAAACTGTCCGCATTGTAGTTATAAGCTGAAGCTTTGGGATATTCGCGCGGAATGCCCTAAATGCGGTGTCAATATCCCAAACTATAACTGGGAGGAAAGACTTGAGGAGGATTCTAAGCTTGCGGAGGCAGCCTTCGCGAAATTCAGCGTAAAAACGAATAATATGAAAAGCGCGCTTTTCGGAAATAGAGTCCGCATTGCGAGGTTTATTCTGACCTTTGCGCCGCTTATAGCGCTTGTTATTCCTATAGCTAAAATCGACTGGTTTCTGCCCTTCGCCGACACTCCTGAGAAATCGCTGAGCATATTGAATCTTGTATTATACATCGTGGGTGAAGCTGACATCGGCTCGTTATTCGCTTTGATGAAAAGCGGAATAATCGGCACTGCAGTTACATTTTTCAATATTTCCGTTTTGCTGACACTGCTAGGAATAGTTTCTGCCGTGCTAAACTTTTTTGTGCTTGTTATAAGCAGCATAAAACTCCGTTTCAAGATGAATATTGCCCTGTGTGCCATCAGTGTACTGAGCTTTTGCGCGGCATTTTTCTTGTTTTCAGCCTTTTTTACAAAGCTTTCGGCGACCTCCGTCAACTTTATGGGCGGCGGTATGAGCTTCGGTTATTTTGTCGGTGTCGCTCTTTTTTGTGTCAATCTTTTTATGAACATCCATGTGGGAAAAAGCTTTAAGAAACAAATTTCCAAATAATACTATTGACTGATTTACCCTGTTATTACAGTTATACCCGTAGTATCCCCCTTCAGATTGTAATCAAACAGCTTCCCGTTTTTCCATTCTATATCAACTGTTATATTACCTTTTGCCTTGAGTCCCCTGACGCTGCCGTTTTTCCAGGCGTCAGGCAGAGCGGGCAGAAGGTAAATTTTATTGCCGTGCGACTGCAGCAGCATTTCCGCGATGCCGCTTGCCGCGCCGTAATTGCCGTCAATCTGGAAAGGCGGGTGTGCGTCAAACATATTCGGATAAGTGCCTCCCCCGCACATATACAGCGGCATTGTCGCCGAAACGGGATTAAGCTGCATTTCAATGAGCTTCAGCGCATGATTTCCGTCGTGAAGGCGTGCCCAGAAGTTTATTTTCCACCCAAGACTCCAGCCGGTCCCTCCGTCACCGCGTAGCTCAAGGGTTTTTCTGCAGGCTTCCGCAAGTTCCGGTGTCGTATCCGGTGTTATTAAGTCCGCGGGGTGCAGAGCATAAAGATGCGATACATGACGATGATGCGGCTCACATTCAATTTCCTCGTCATACCATTCGAGCAGCTGCCCCCCGGAGCCTGTTTTGAAAGGCAGTAGCTTCTCGGCTTGCTCCCGAATCACATCGGTAAACTGGTCTTTTATGCCGAGTATTTCCGCGCTCTTAATGCAGTTCGCAAATAATTCCTTTATGATAGCCATTGACATGGTTGATGTTTTCGACACAGCACAGTCAACGCCTTCCGCTTTAAAACGGTTTTCCGGCGAGGTCGCGGGGGCGAATATCAATGCGCCCTTCCCGTCGTCTATGAGCAGACTGCTGTAAAAAACAGCGGCTTTTTTTATAATAGGATAAGCGATTTTTTCTAAAAAGTCCTTATCTAGCGTATATTCGTAATGCTCAAAAAGATGACGCGCCAGCCAACCGCTTGCGAAAGGCCAAAAGGACCAGCAGGCGTTCCCCCGGACAGGTGATGAATGCCGCCAGATATCAACATTGTGATGAACAGTGAAACCCTCGGCGCCGTAATACATCCTTGCTGTTATTTCGCCGCTTTGCGACAGCTCGCGAACCATTTCTACAAGAGGCAGGTGCATTTCAGGCAGATTGCAGATGAGTGTCGGGTAGTAGTTCATCTCGGTGTTGATATTAACCGTATAATTGGAATTCCATGGCGGCACAAACTCATTGTTCCAGATTCCCTGTAAATTTGTCGCCTGCGAATTTTCGCGCGAACCGGCAATGGTCAGGTATCGCCCGAAATTAAACAAAAGAGATATAAGTCCGTTATCATTTTTGTTTTTCTTAAATTCCCTCAGGCGCTTATCGGTGCCGACTAATTCTTTATTCTGCGAGCCCAAATCAAGCGAAACCCTATCATAGTACCGCTTATAATCGTCAATATGCTCCTGTTTCAGTTGCTCGTAGTTCCCCTTTATACCATTGAGTTTTTCAAGCACAGCATTTTTATATTCCTTGCCATCAATAAAGGGGTGCCGGTTATAGCCGTTAAAGCTGCTCTCGCAAGAAAAAGCAAGAGTCACATTCGTTGCCTGTGAAATTTGAAGAGAATTTTCAAGCGATAAGCAGCTTCCATTATTACTCAAAATTTTTACCGCACCTCTGAAATGAATCCCCTTATAGCTATCTTCCTCATAATAACGCTGATATTTTTCATTGAATTTAAGATTCGGCTCGCTCTGAGCGGGACATTCGCCATCCAGACACAGCAAGCCCTGAGCATTAACAAATGAATTACTTTTGAGCGGTGTAGAAAAGAAAATTTTAAAGCTCACCGGCTCACTCGCTCTGATATTCATCACCATAGCACCGGCGCACGCGCTCACAAAAATCTCGCGGCTATACATTACACCGCTTTTTTCGTATTTAACTAAAGAAACTGCCGTACTTAAGTCAAGGCTTCGTTCGTATTTTTCCGCTCTTGCCTTTCCCCTGCCAAAGTCGAGCAGCAAGTCACCGAAGGGCATATAGGCTTGCGAATTATCATTTTGAAAATCACTTTCCAGCATTCTCTGCGCAGCGACATATTTCCCCTCGAGCGCAAGCTCCCGCGCCTTTTTGAAAACATTTGAATAGTCTTTGTCACTATAATCCCTCGGAAATCCCGTCCAGAGCTCGTCATAATTGAGCGAAATAATTTCCTTCGCGGTCTTGCCGTAAACCATAGCGCCTATCTTACCGTTCCCGAGCGGTAAAGCCTCAACCCATCTGCGTGCATTTTTTGTATAAAAAAGAATATTGCTGTCGTTTGACATATATAACTCCCCTTTTATTTGTTAATACTAAATTATACCCAACATTATAGCTTTATTGGAAAACATAGTCAAATATAAATCTCATATTTTAATATTGTGTTAATATCATTGATATTTCATTGAGTTTTTGTTTTTTATATGGTATAAATATAAATTATATATATATTTAAGGGCGTAAGTTATGAATTATGTTATCTTCGATTTGGAATGGAATAATGTTTATTCAAGAAAGCAGAACGGTTTTATTAATGAAATAATTGAAATAGGCGCGGTCATGCTTGACAGTTCGCTGGAAATCATAGATACTTTTACAATTCTCGTTAAATCTCAGCTTTGCAAAAAGCTGAACGGCAGGGTAAAGCGGCTGACGCATATTTCTAATGAAGATTTAAAATCCGGTGTTTCATTCTCAAAGGCAATAAAAGAATTTAAAAAGTGGCTTAGCGACAGAGATTGTGTGTTCCTTTCGTGGGGAAACTCCGACATCAGAACTCTTGTCGATAACCTCTTAATCTTTTTAGAAATCAAAAGGATTCCTTTTATCGAAAAATATATGGATTTGCAAAAATACTGCCAGACAGTAATGAATATCAATGAAGCGAATCAAATAGGGCTCAGCGCTTCGGCACTCCAGCTCGGCATCGACATAAGTGAATTTTCCGCTCACAGGGCGCTTGAGGACTGTCTTATCAGCAGCCGATGCTTTAAAAAGTGCTTTGAGCGAACTATTGTTCCCGAATTCATCATGGACTGTAACGATGATTTTTACCGCCGCCTTGAGTTTAAGGTACACAACATCACGAACATCAATAATCCAAAAATTGATAGAAGTAAAATGCTGTGTGTTTGCGAAAAATGTAACGATAATGCCTTGCAGCTGAGCGACTGGAAAAATGTGAACCAGGTGTTTCGCGCGTTGTTTTTCTGCAAGAACTGCGAAACTAACATAATTTGTTTTATGAAGTATAAAGAAACCTATGACAGCGTAAACATTACAACGACACAAAAAAAAGTCGACATTAACGATATTTAATAATTTTAGAATGGTATAAACCGGGGGATTATTTGTGGATAAGAAATTTATTAGCAAAAAAAACATAGCTGTCTTAATCATAGCCGTAGTCGCGGTTTTGGTTATTTGGGTGGTTTCTGATAATACTCGTTTTGATTCACTTCTAAATTTTTTCGATTTCACAAGGAACGCTCCCGCGAGCGGCGAGGAAAACACTACGATTTCAAGCAATATCAACCCCCAAAAGACAGTGGTACAGGACACTGCCGCCATTTGGCTGCGCGAGGGAACTGATTTTCCGGGAACCTCGACACACACAATGGAGCAGATAAAATCAATTATCGACGGCGTTTTTTCAAAGCTTACGAATGATTATATCGATACGGTTTTTGTCGAGCTGCCGGTAGATTTTGAAAAATTCGCCGAATTTGACTCGGTTTTATATATCCTTGAAAAGGCTAAGTCTGCCGAAATGAAATCCGCTGTAGCATTAAAATCAGAGCTTTTATACCATGAGGGAACACTCGCGCCGAACAGTGACAAGCTGGCGGCTATTTCACTCAGATACAACCCCGACTCCTTTATTTTATTAGGGCTTGACAATTTGCCACAGACAAAAAAGGCATATGACGAGATTAATGTACATGCTCTGAGCGACTCTGTTAAAGCTTTGGTTGCTCTTGTTAAGGCTAATAATTCCGACGCGAAGCTAGGTGCGGACATTAATGCTGTATGGGCGAATAAAACTACCGCGAATCCTTACGGCACGAACACAAAGAGCAGCCGTCAATCGCTTTATGACTACAATGCCGATACGATGTCTTGGGCAAAAGAGGGTATTTTTGACTTCCTTTATCTCGGTGAAGGGCTCAGCACAACAAGCACTGAGCTTATAATGAATGACATTCTCACCTGGTGGGACATTGTTCTGCGCGACTCGGCAAGCGTTGGAGTGCTCGGGATTAACACCGGGAATATTGCCGAAAGTGAACTGCTAAGCCAAATTAAAATGGTTCCGTCCCTGAGCTCCTTCAGCGGCTTCTGCTTTAACTCGTATAATTCACTATATCTCAACGAGTCAGTAAAAAATAAATATACTGAATATATGAAGGCAAAATCAGCGGCGAGCCTTAATGTCGGTGAGCTTGTTGTTTCGCGTCCGCCCAGTGACAATACCGTCACGAACGAGTCCGCAATAACCTTCGCAGGCAACTCTGACCCAAATCTGCCGCTGTACTTCAATAATCAGGAGATTCCGCGCAGCAAGCTGGGTATATTTTCATTTGATGTCACTTTAAATCCCGGTGAAAATAAATTTACTTTTACTCATAATAATGTGTCCAAGGTTTATACAGTCAATTATAACTTCGATATACTCACAAATGTTGAGCCTAAGGGTAAAACAGAGGCTGTCGGCGGAACAATTATCGAAATAGCGGCGTTATGCCACAAGGATGCAAGCGTTTATGCTCAGATTTCAGGCACTAAGGTTCCGATGAGAGCTACAGGCAGTAATTATTTTAAACAGAGCGCAGCGAAGAGTGATTTCGCGACATTTATCGGGACATACACCATGCCTGAAGCCGACAAAGGCGCGAACCTTGGTAAAATCACGGTATATGCCAGCCTGAGCGGCAAGAGCGACAAGCTAGAGGGCGGCTCGGTTATTGTTGTGCCTGAGCTTACAAGCGGTGCGGTCTCCCAGCTGACTATTAAGCCGACAACCTACAAATCACTGTACGAAATAAAATCCTATCCCCTGAAAACAGCCTACAGTAATCACAATCTCGGCAATGCGGTAATGTGCGAGGTGCTCAAGGACTACGGTGAAACTACTCCTGCAAACATCGCCAACGATTTTTCCGATGTGCTCTATACCCCGCTGATAAAGGGAACCTTTGACTATGTTAAGGGTGTTGTGACATATGATGACGAGCTTCATTATATACTTGAGTCTGGCAAAAAGATTTATGCGAAGGACGCGAAAATTATCGCCGAGGGTAATGTTATGCCAAAAAACACCCTCAGCGTAACCTCATCAGGTACGAATAAAACAACCGATATTGTGATAAAAACCGACTGGCTAGTGCCGACTAACAGCCTGCTTTCGCCCCAGCAATACTATATGGGCTATCAGGAAAAGAAGTATAATGTAGACAATTTTACCGCTGAATATCTTGATTTGACATTTTATTACACAAATAAAGCAAGCGGCAATATCAATGTCAGCGGCAGCAATGTTGTGAGTGAGGCAAGCTTTATTAATGTCGGAAAGGACGACACCGTTACACTCAGACTCAAGCTGAAGAATCCCGGACATTTTTACGGCTATTCTCTCACACTTGACGACAGCGGCGCATATCGCATTTCGATTAAAAACCGCAGTGAGGATTTGAAAAACAAGGTTATTATGCTTGACCCCGGCCACGGCGGAAACGACCCCGGCGCGATAGGTATATATAATACTATTTTTGAGAGCTCGCTGAATATTTCTATCGCGAGAAAAACCAAAGCATTCCTTGAATCAATGGGCGCGACAGTAGTTATGACAAGAAGCGGCGACACAACACTCTCGCTTGATGAGAGGCAGCTCCTCGCGCGAACAAGCAAGGCGGATTTATTCATCGCAATTCATAACGACGCCTCGACCTCAGGGATAAATTCCGGTACGCACACCTTCTATTACTCACCCTTTTCTAAGGCTCTCGCGACATCCGTTCAGGGTTACACCGTCGCGGCTTACCGAAACGGAATATTTACGCCGGATATGCCTGAATACGCGAGTATCGATCTCGGCTCAAAGTTCTATCCCTTCGCGGTTACAAGGGTTGAGGACTGCCCGGCGATACTCATTGAATGCGGCTTCATAACAAACGCCGTTAACCTGAACGCCCTGCTTGTCGATAATAACCAGAACGCGCTGGCTCAGGCAATAGCCTTCGGCGTAAGGGACTATTTTAAGAATTTTTGATTCGTTTATTCGCAATGCGATTCCGGCAGCCCTGTCTCCTGATGACTGTAGACTGATTCCAGACTCTAGTATAAGTTAAAATCGCTGTACATTTGCGCCCATAACCCTTGGGGTTCCGTTGGTGGTGAAGTGCTTGATTATTTTTCTCACCGCGAACCATACTACCGCAGATAGATATATGACCGCCGCGCCGACGAACATCAGCGCGTTCGGGACGGATTCGCCTGTGTCCCAGATTATGGTGACACCGTAGCTGAAAATAAAACCAACAGCGAGAATTAATATAAACTGCAAAACCCAGAAAAATTTCTTTATCATAATGACCCCTACACATAAAATTAAATTGTAATGCAAATCCGCATTATTACTTATTGTAATAATGCGGACATTTTTTATATTTTTATACTAATCCGCATTAAAATAGCTTTTACCTGTCGTTCGCTAATCCTTTTGCTCTCTTATTGCTTTCTTACAAAAGTGCTCACTCCGTTAGAAGTTTTTTAATGGATGATTAGCATTATAAGGCTTCCGGTCTTTCGCAAGTGGACTTCAGTGTATAATGCTCGCCGGACTTTGAGCTGTCGGTGAAGCCAAGCATAATGTCAAGCACATGGTAGCCGAGCTCGCCACTGGCGCGGTGCTTTGTTCCGTTTCTCAGCGCGTATGCCATGTCCCACACCGCAACGCCGCGGCTGTTCTGGTCATATGGCTTTGTAACCGGAACTTCCATGTAGTCGTCTCTGCCCTTCGCGAGGTAAACAGGTCCGCCGAAGCCGTTCGGGTCGGGCACCTTAATGCTGCCCTTCGAGCCGTAAATCTCGATGCAGGGATGGGAAGAGGCATACACATCAAAGGAGGTTGTAATTGTTCCGACAGCGCCGCCGGCAAACTCCATAATACCGTTTATCGTGGTATCAACTTCAACATCAATGACCTTGCCGTATTTTTTCTCACTTGTTATTGTTCTTGTCGGGAATCCCTTGCTTGTTATACCGCACAGCCTTTTTACGGGTCCGAGCAGGTTAACCATTGCGGTCACATAATACGGTCCCATATCAAGCATCGGTCCGCCGCCGACAGCATAATAAAATTCCGGGTCCGGATGCCATGTTTCATGACCGTGGCAGAGCATATGAGCCGTAGCGCCGATAGGATCGCCGATTTCGCCGCTGTCAATAATTTCGCGACAGGTCTGATGCCCCGCGCCGAGGAAAGTGTCAGGCGCAACGCCTATAAGCAGACCCTTTTGCTTCGCGGTGTCAAAAAGCTCCTTGGCGTTTTCCCTGACAACTGACATGGGTTTTTCGCTATGGGTGTTTTTGCCTGCTTTAAGTGCTTCAATCGCAACGCCGTAATGCTCCTCAGGACGTGTCAGATTAAGAACAATCTCAACTTCCTCGTCCTTAAACGCATCATACATCGTCTCATAAATTACCGGAACATCGAAACGCTCCGCAGCGTTTTTCGAACGCTCGGGGATTAGGTCGCAAACACCCTTGAGATAAATTCTGTCTTCAAAAACACTAGTGAGATTGCTCAGATAAATAGGGCTGATATTACCGTTACCAATAATCGCGACAACAACTTTTTTCATAAGATGAATAACCTTTCATTTATTTTCTATATTAAATTATTATGCTGTTTATTGCATATCAAAACCTTTAATAATTCTTTTTATCGCTGAAGAAATCGCCCGGGTCAAGCTCCTTTTCAAGAGCAATGTCCCTGCCCTCTATAGCCCACAGCATACCTCTGCGCATCATAATTTCGCTGTTCGGCGAATCGTCAAAAACATTGTCGGTGTGACCAAGAGAGTTATAAAACACTCTGCCGTGCCCCCACATTTTTTTCCAGACCACAGGCATTTCGCAGGGTTTATTGCTCGTGTGATAATAGTTCGCGTTCGGAAAATGAGTTGTCGCGAGAACATTCACACAGGGGTCTACATGCAAGTAATACTGCTCGCTGTAAACAGGAAAATCCTCAAGCCCCTCAGTGACAGGGTCAGGATTATCCCTGCAGATATTCACAGTGTAATCGACATGACCGCCCGGGTGTGAAACCCAGTTGCCGCCGGTTATAAACTGCCACTCGGTATTGACTCTGAAGGAGTCGCACATACCTCCGTGATTTCCCGCCATTCCGACACCGGAAGCTACCGCAAAGCTGATATTTTTTGTTAAGTCTCCGTTCAGGTCTCCTCCCGTCCAAATAGGGCATATGAGATGCAGTGACATTAGAAAATCAAGGTCTGCATACGCTTCAAGAGTATCACTGACTGTAACATGGAGACCCTCGCTCTCGAGAATTCTCTTAAAACGCGCGGCAACCATGCTTGGCTCGTGACCGTCCCAGCCGCCCCAGACTATAAGCGCCTTTTTTTGCTCAGGCATAAAATCAATTCCTTTCATTATTTTCATTATATATAACTAATTTTCAAACATTTTACCACATTTTATTTATAATGTAAACAAGATATTGGCAGAAATAATAAAATTTCATATTCAATGTCGTTTGCGAATACTTATTGATACAATATATTAAAAAGAAGGCTATTTTTATGAATAATAATACTTATCCTTTCGTTTTGCCGCCGCTCCCCTATGCTTATGATGCGCTCGAGCCGTTTATTGACAGCGAGACGATGCATTGTCACCACGATAAGCATTTTGCGGCTTACATAACAAAGCTGAATACCGCACTGGAGCGATACCCGAATTTGCAAAAATATACTCTCGAACAGTTGCTTACATATCAAAATACAATACCCGAAACGGTAAAAACCGCCGTTGTCAATAACGGCGGCGGGGTTTATAATCACTTTTTATTTTTTAACAATTTATCCCCTGCAAGCGAGTCGAATCATCAGCCGTCAGGCAGTCTCTCTGAGGCGATTAAGATTAAATTCGGCAGCTTCGATAATTTTCGAAAAGAATTTACCGCAGCGGCGCTCGATATTTTCGGCTCAGGCTGGGTGTGCCTGGGAAACGAGGGAATCACAGGCTTGCAAATACTGAAGCTAAAAAATCAGGAAACCGCGCTTGACTTTGACGCAAAGCCCATAATTCTGTTCGATGTCTGGGAACATGCGTATTATCTCAAATACAAAAACGAGCGGGAGAGATATGTTAACGCACTTTGGAATATTATCAAGTTTTAACCAAGACCAATTTGAGAAAGAAAGCCGTTTTTCTTTTTTGTCTTTTTCGGCTTAAATACCGGCGGATTGCTCAGCCTCATGTTTGAGCTTTTGCTTTTCGAGAGAATGCTGCTGACATGAATAAAATTTTCTATCATTAAATCACTGATATTTTCAAGAATTATTTTGTGGGCTTCGCTGTCTCTGCCCGCCTCGCCAAGGATTGTTACAACTATCAGACTCTGAACCTCGTTTGTGCCGTCGGAATAAATTTCATTGAGCAGGGAAAAAAGCTTTTTAACAGCTTGAGGATTGTTCTGTCTGATAATATTCTGCACAACCTGATTTCCGTGCTTGAGGAAAAAATCCTCAGCCAAAAAATCGCCAAAATTTTCAAGATTATCCTTATAAGCATCCTTCAGCTCGGGGTAATTTGTCACAAGCCTGTTCGCGAGGGTGTTTGAATCATAGCTCAATGCTCCACTTTTCGCGGCGGCACGCGAAACAGGCAGCGGCGCCTTACCTCTTTGCGCAATCAGCTGCTTTTTGCCGTAGTTTTCGGTAATGGTTTCTGAAAATTCACCTATAATGAATTTTACATCCTTCTCATTATTCGTTTCAAGCTCTAACAGACAGGTAGATAGGCAGCTATATTCGCTGTCGTCATCTTCAACCGCTTCCAAATCAGCATTGAGTAAAAATATTTTATTTCCGGTAAAAAGCACTCTGAGCTTTGTTTTTTCACCCTTATAATCAATAAGGGTTTCTGTTTCGTTTCTCTTATATACCGGCACCTCGGACTTTTTTACGCCATCCGGAAAAACCGGGTGGAATTTATGCTGCGAGGTGACCTCCATAAGTCCTTTATATATAGCTGTGAATACATTTTCGAGCTCAAGCATCTGCTTTTCATTTCCTTTCGAGAATATTATATATAACTCTATTTATTTTCTCCGTTTAAAATGGCGAAATTCTTTTTGTTTGAGGAATACAGCTTTTTATAGACGCTGTAGTTTAGGTCATAAACCTGTTTATTGTTTTTATTAGGTATATATGTTTTACTGTCAGGTATAATTTTCTTAGCCTCGCTGATTGAATTAATCAGCTTCAATCCGACCGCAACGACAACCGCCGCGCCGACCGCACCGACATTCTGAGGTGAGTCAACTGTTTCAACCTTTTTACCCGTAACATCAGCAAGTATCTGGCATGTGACCTCTGACAGAGCGCCGCCGCCGACAAAACGCAGGATCTCAGAGGTTTTGACCTTTTTTTCCTCAGCCTCTATAAACCAGCGAAGATGATAGCAGACACCTTCAAGCACTGAGCGAATCATTTCCGATTTACCTGTGTCAAGCCCGATATTGAAAAACATCCCTCTCGCGTTCGGGTCTTCAAAGGGACAGCGGTTACCGTGGAGCCACGGAGTAAAAATAACACCGCCGCAGCCTGCCGGAACATCCCTGACAACCTCGCTCATATAATCGTATAGGCTCTTATATTTTGTTTCATACGCGTCCGAAATATTTTTTTTCTCAAGATAAATTCCGATTTCATCGAGCGCGAGGTGGTTTTTTACCCATTCTAGACATTTGCCCGCAGTCTCAAGCTCCGCGAAATAATTATACTTCCCTTCATCCGCGCCGACAATAGCCGCAATCATCGTGCCCGCGTCAACTATGCTTTTATCGACAACCGTTGACACCCAACCTGAGGTTCCCGAGTAAACATGTGTGTCACCCAGAGCGACTGCGCCCGCGCCGACTCCGATTAAAGCCGCGTCACCGCCGCCGCCGAAAACAGGCAAATCCGGGCAGAGTCCCAGCTCCTGAGCCGCCTGTGGTAATAGCCCGCCGACATTCGAAGTGGAGCTGACGATTTCGGGAAGATGCTCCATATTAACGCCGAGCATATGGCATATTTCTTTACTCCAGCATTTTTTTCCGTCCTTGCTGTTATAAAGCAGAGTCGCGAAAGCGGAATCCGGAGTCATAATAAATTTGCCCGTCATACGGCAAATCATACTTTCCTTGACGTCAAGCCATTTATAAACCTTACTGAAATTCTCTTTTTCGTGTGCTTCAACCCATTTATATTTCCAAACCGGATCCTTGACGGAAAGCGCTGCGGCACCTGTATGTTTTAAAGATTTCAAGAGCTTTACTGCATTACCGCCGGCTATCTGCAAGCCGTGCTGCATGCCCTTTTTCAGCTCCTCGCGCGCACGCTGATCCATATAGCTCATCGCTCGCCTGACCGGCTTGCCTTCCCTGTCAACAAGCACAAGCCCCTGCATTTGAGAGCAAAAGGACAGCCCGTCAATCTCATTTTTATCAATACCTGACAAGTCGAGAGCTTCTTTTGTTGTCATGCAGAGAGCTTCCCACCACTCATTTGCGTCCTGCTCCGCGCCACCGTCCGGAAAAATATAAAGATTGTATCCGCTTGACGAAAAGCCCTTGAGCCTTATGGTATTTGATATTTCAAAAATGCAGGTTTTGACACCTGTGGTGCCGATGTCATAAGTTATCACATGCTTTATATCCAAGTCTCAGCACCTCCATGCCAAATAAAATTTATTTTTGAACTCAACTTTCGCATACTAATATAACAGCTTAAAATTTTGGGATATTAGAAATTGTTTATCAGTTAAAAAACCAATCTGCCTTCGATTGCTCTGGAGAGGGTCATTTCATCGGCGTATTGCAAATCTGAGCCGACCGGCAGACCGTAGGCAAGCCTTGAAACCTTTACCTCAAAGGGCTTGAGAAGTTTTGCGATATAAATCGCCGTCGTTTCGCCCTCCACATCGGAATTAGTAGCGAGGATAATTTCTTCTATTTTCTCGCCGCTAAGCCTGGAGATCAGCTCCTTAATGTTGAGCTGTTCGGGACCCACGCCGTCCATAGGAGATATAGCGCCGCCCAGAACATGGTATAGCCCCTTGAATTCGCGGGTTTTCTCAATCGCCATCAAATCCTGAGCATCCTCGACTACGCAGATAATATTTCTGTCTCTGTTATCGCTTTCGCAGATATTACATTTTTCATTTTCGGTCAGGTTGCAACAAAGCGAGCATTTATGGATATTCTGACAAGCATCACAAATGGCGTCAGATAGGGCTTTTGCTTCATTTTCAGGAAGTCCGAGAACATAAAAAGCCAGCCTTTGTGCCGTTTTTCGACCGATACCGGGCATACGCTCAAACTGCTCAATCAACCGTCTAAGCGGTATTGCACCATATTCCATAACTCAAATAATCCTTTTCTGTCCGCGATTAAAATAACCCAGGTATTCCGGGCATATTCAGACCGCCTTGAATTTTGCTCATTTCCTGTTCCATTTTTTCCCCTGCCTTGCGCAGAGCTTCGTTGGCAGCGGCAAGAAGCAGGTCCTCAAGCATATCAATATCTTCCGGGTCAACAACCTCGCTGTTCATTTTAATCGATTTTATTTCATGCCTGCCGTTGCAGACAACCTCAACCGCTCCGCCGCCTGAGGATGCGGAAAACTCAGACTCCTCGATTTCACCCTGAACGCGCTCCATTTCGTCTTGCATTTCCTGAATTTTTTTCATCATATTTCCCTTGTCGGGAGCGTTTGGAATTCTTGCTTTCATAAAATGTAACCATATCCTTCAATTTATTTTCTAAATAATTAAGCGATTAAAACATGTCGTCCGAAAACTCAACTCTGACACTAAGGGTTTTGCCTGTATTTTTATGCACAGCGTTCGCAATGGCATCCGTATATGACTTGTCGCTGCCTAGTATCATATTCACCATAGGGTTCGGCGTTTTAAAAATCAATAAATCCCCCTGAACAACCGCGCTCACACCCTTAACCATACTCAGAAGAGGCGGACAGGCTTCAATAATATCCTCGCATATTTTTTTCCATAAACCATCCGGAATTCTGCCGTTTTCATCAATTTCCTGCAAGCCTTTATCTTTACGCGCATCAGCAGGAGGCTCGTTTTTATAAACAGCAGGCGGCTCGTCGGGTTCGACCTCTGCCTTTTCTTCTGCTTCGGCAAACTGCTGAGCAAAAATGCTGACAGTATTATTCTCACTGATTTCTACCTCACCGAAAGGTGCATCATCATCCGCTGAGGTAAGCGCAGTCTCTTCTTCCTCACCGAATGGAGCGGCATCATTTGCAAGTGTACCCCCAGTTTCGTCTTCCTCACCGAATGGCATATCATTGCCAAATGCGGGAGCTTCGTCCTGTGGCGGAATATCTTCATCATTCTGAGCTGTTTCGAAAACCTTTTCCTCAAACAAAGGCTCGTCCTCTTGCGTAAAATCTTCGTTTTCTATTAAATCGGGCATTTTGGGCGGCAATGGCATCTCTGCTTTTTCTGAATCGAAATCCGTTACCGATAAATTGATGCTGCTTGGGAAGCTTCCGGCAGTGATTATTGTCTCAAGCGCGGAAATTCTTTCAAGCAAAGCGGAATTGCTGTCGTCCATGTCCTTGCTGCAAAGTCGAATCATTGCAGTCTCAATCTCGATTCTGCCGTTGGGTCTCTTTCTGAGAGATTCAGCCGCCGCGCTGAGAACATCAATGCATCTGATGATAACTTCGAGCGAAAACCTTGAGGCATGCTGCTTCAAAGCGTCCATTTCATCAGCAGTTGATATAATTAGCTCCTCAGGATTTTTGACGGATTTTATTATCATTAAATTGCGAAAATGATTAATAAGCTCGGAGCAAAACCGCTCGGCATCCAGTGAAGCTTTGTGCAGCGTATCAATAACGCTGAGCGCCTTAGCAGGATTTTTTTCAAATACCGCATCAGAAAGCCTGAACAGGTAATCTCTGCCGACAATTCCGGCGCAGCTCCTGACATGATTTAAGTCGATATTTTTGTCGTCTCCCAAAGAGGAAATGCACCTGTCAAGCAGTGACAAGGCGTCCCTCAAGGCTCCGTCGGCAATTCTCGCAATCAGCACTGCCGCGTCATACTGCAGCAGGGCGCCCTCCTCTTTAGCTATATAAATCAACCTGTTCGCAATCGAATCAGGCTCTATTCTTCTGAAATCAAATCTCTGGCAACGGGAAAGGATCGTTGAGGGAAGCTTCTGTACCTCAGTCGTCGCGAGAATAAAAATAACATGCTGCGGCGGTTCCTCAAGCGTTTTTAAAAGCGCGTTGAAGGCTTCAATGGTCAGCATATGAACCTCATCTATTATATAAACCCTGAACTTTGCCTGACCGGGAGTAAAAACAGCCTCCTCACGAAGGGCGCGGATGTCATCAATTCCCCTGTTGCTCGCAGCGTCAATTTCAACCACATCAAGCACAGAGCCGGAATCAATGCCGGAGCATATTTCACACTCGTTGCAGGGATTGCCTTCGCGGGGATTCAAACAGTTGACCGCTTTTGAGAGAATCTTAGCGCATGTTGTTTTGCCGGTTCCCCGGGAGCCTGTGAAAAGATAGGCATGAGAGAGCCGGTTCGATATTATTTCGCCTTCAAGCGTCTTTGTGACATGCTCCTGCCCCACGACGTCGCTGAATGCCGAAGGCCGCCATTTTCTATATAAAACCTTATACATCAAGCATCATCTACCTTTAGTATAAAATAGCTTAACCTTTGTCATACGGCGTACAGGCGTAACTGTGTCGCACGGGCAGACCGTTTAATGCTGCTCGATTCCTCGCCTGACATGGTTCACGGCGCTCCGCCGCACAGGACCAGCACGCCGCATGACAAAAATTAAGCTATAACATAATAAACATACTGTTTAGCCATGTGCCCGGCTACTGATTATCATTTCCGGACACATGACCAAAGTATTATAATCTATTATACATGAAATTGCAATAGAAAAAAACAAATTAACAAACGCTTAAAATTTATGCACAATCTTTTATTTCGATATCGAATAGAACACGGATGCGTTCGCATCGAGTGCGATATTAATCGAAACCTTTCCATCGACAACATCGAGCTGCTCGCTTGTCGGGATAAGCTTTGATTTTTCAATATATTTGGGTCTGAGATCCTTGAAATAAAGATCCCTCGCCCACTGAGCAGTGAGTGTAGCGCCTAAATCAAGCCCCGGGTCATCCGGCGACCATGCTGAGCAGTCATCACCGATTTTGAAGGTTTTGCGGTCCTGCTGCCACTCGTCAAAGAAGTTCGCATCGTCATTTATTAGGTATCTTGTGACGTTCGCTTTGGAGCCGTAACCGTCAGGAAGCTTAACGTCAACACTCACGTTTGTTTTCGTGTTATAAGCGAGCTCGGGCTTGAAATTATATGCGACTAGAGCAACGTCACCGCTAAGCTCGTCAGCTCCGGCAAGAACATCAACCTCCGCGCCCGGAACAATTCCTTTTTTAACGGTTTTGGATACAGCAAGCTGCTTTTTGGAAAGCAAGTTATAATAGCTATTCGCAACATGATAGGAAACCGAAGGGTAACCCGCGAACGCACCGCCGCTGAGATAACCCCAGGACGAAATATAGTCTATGCCGTATCTAACGCAAATGCTCAGGATTCTCGCGTCATAAGCGGACTGATAGGTATGTCCGACTATTCTGAGGTTCAAGCCCTTGCTGTTAGTTCCCGGAGTTCCGTATTGGATACGAGCCTCGTCAATTCCGTATTTAAGATTTTTAAGCCCGACAGCTTCCGCGGCTTTCTTGACGCGGGTAATGCTCGTGATAAGGTCATTTTCACGCAGCTCCTCGGCTGTTTTATCATAATGGCTGATGTCGAAGAAGGTCATCGGAGCGCCCTTTGCGCCTGTTTTCGCGTTGGTTCCGTTAACAACATGGTTAAAGATATTCGTCTCAGTCCAAAGTCCCTCAACAATACCCATTGAGTGCGTGCCGATTTGAACATCATTGCCAAGCTTGCTCACAACAGCGGCTGTTATATAGTCATACAGCTTGTAATATTCTCTTTCAGCATCCTCAGGTTTTCCGGATGGCGTGTCAAACCAATCGTGGCTTTCATACTCTGTCCAGACTCCGAATCGCCATTTTCTGCACTCGTCAATTCCGTAACGGTCAACGAGAGCCTGAATATAATCCTCAATAAACTTGTAAAAATCCTCATAATTATCCGGACCGTAGTTATTAAAGTTAAGAGCGGTCATTTTCGGATCTGTCGTAAATTTCAGCGGCACGCTTCCGAGCTTCAGGTAGGGCTTCGCGCCGAGAGCAAGAATATTGTCGCAGTCATTGAAAATCTTCGAGAAATCGTAATCGTCAAGAACCGTGCGGTCATTCGGATTGATAAAAGGATCTCTCTCAAGATTGCCGCCCGTGCACTGCATTATCTGAATATACTCGGTAAACTGCAGCGGATCGCAATTGATATAATCAGTTGCAGATGGTATGCTGCCTACTGAATAGATATTCATATTGCTGACCTTATTACCCATCACCTCACCGGTGTCTGTCGCGTCTACGCTAAAAGAATAGCTGGCGGTTTTTTCATTAATCCATGCGCTGCCGCCGGGGAAAAAACCAAAAAACATAATGAGAATCGAGTAGAAGAACGCTTGAATTTTCACAAGAATAGAAGAAAAATTCATTGATATGCCTCCTGTTTTGATTTTTTATTCCAAAATAAGCGCAATAATTTCAAGAATCCCCTGTGAATCGTTTCTGACAGCATGTCCGCTTCCCGCGGGAGTTATCGCCACATCGCCCTCGCTAAGAATAATGTTTTCTAAGCCGTTGTCGTTGTAAACAGCCGTTCCTTTTTTGATATAAAAAATTTCGCAGTCGGCTTCGTGGACATGATAACCGATAGAGCTGCCCGGTTCAATGACAAGATTCGCGAAAAGCCTGCCCTTATTTAAAAGCTCTTCTTTTGAGATAAGGCCGACAACTGTAACGCTGCCTTCCCCGCCTCTCATGTTTTCTCTTAAGTCGTTCGCGCACTCACTTTTTTTTCTGATCAAACCACAATCACTCTTTTACTTGTTTTTACTGATATAGTCAGCGAATTGAGCGAAAACTATGCCCGGCTCTTGTAAATCCGGATTCCATCGCTTGACCCATTCCAACGAGACAAAACCATTATAACATATCTTGTCAAGAAAAGAAATAGCTTCTTTTACAGGAATTTCACCGTAGCCCATCATGCAATACTTAACCTTGCCGTTTTCAATTAATGAATCCTTGACATGGACATGCTTAATTTTATCAAAGAGCATTCGGGTTGTATATTCCGGCGACTCGCCGCCGTATCTGACAGTATGATGCAAATCCCATAAGATTCCGCAGTTTTCCCCCGAGTCCTTAATAAAATCAAGGATATTTTCCGATTTTGACAAATATCCGTTTGTCTCAATAAGGGGTGTCACGCCGTAAACCGCAGCATATTCACAAAGGCAGGCATAAAGCTTTGCACCTAATTCGAAATTTCCTTCGCTTTCCTGCGGCTCGCCGGTTCCCATAACACGGATATATTTCACACCCAGCGTGTTCGCAAGGTTTACATAAGCGCAGGCTTCAACAAAAGCATCCTTCGCCTTTGCTTCCTGTGCAAGGCAGGCTCCGCTTGTGAGCATCGGAATCACGAGATTGTGACTCTCTAGATACTTTTTGGTTTTATCTATATTCGCCGGCGAAAACTCGGCTATTTCGGGCGCGTACATAGTCTGTTCAAGTCCTCTTATTTCAACGCCGGAAAAACCCAAATCCTTCGCGGTGCTGAAAACATCGCTCCATGACCAGCCGGGGCAGCCCAGGGTCGAAAAACCGTATTTCATTACATCATTCCTCCTAATATTCTCACTGCGAACTATCTTGAAACCAACTACAATGCCTTTTAATTACGCGGTCTCAATCTTGCTTTCGGCATGAAGATTAAACTGGTCAAGCGCTTTTTCACGCAGCACAACCTTTTGAATTTTGCCTGAAGCAGTCATCGGGAAGGCCTCCATAAACCAATAATACTTCGGAATCTTAAAAAATGCAATATTTTGTTTGCAAAATTCATAAACTTCTTCTTCGGTAAGACTCTCGTCTTTTTTTATTATACAAGCGCAAATCTCTTCACCGTATCGCTTGCTAGGCACACCTATGACCTGAACATCGCTGATTTTCGGGTGACGGTAAAGGCATTCCTCAATCTCCTTGGGGTATATGTTCTCACCGCCGCGGATAATCATATCCTTGAGTCTTCCGGTAACCTTGAAATAGCCCTCCTCATCACACATTACAAGGTCGCCTGAGTGGAGCCAGCCGTCCGCGTCAATGGCGTTTGCGGTGGCTTCGGGCATTTTATAGTATCCCTTCATTATGTTATAGCCTCTCGCGACAAATTCGCCGATTTCACCTCTCGGAAGCTCTTTATTGGTCGCGGGGTCTACAATTTTACACTCAACACCGGGGAAAGCCCTGCCGACAGTTGTGCAGCGATGTTCAACAGTGTCGTCAATGGTTGTCATTGTGCAGCCGGGCGAGGATTCGGTCAGTCCGAAAACAATAACAATGTCCGGCATATGCATTTTTTCATTGACCTCCTGCATGGTCTTTATCGGACAGGGAGAGCCTGCCATGATACCGGTCCGCATTGAGGAAAGGTCATATTTGCTGAACTCAGGATATTCAAGCATGGCGATAAACATAGTCGGAACGCCGTGAACAGCCGTGCATTTTTCACTCTCGAGCGCGTCCAGAACCTTGTCGGCTTTGAAAGCGTCAACCGGCACAAATGGGGTCGCATGGGTTATGCAAGCCATGAGCGCAAGAACCATGCCGAAGCAATGGAAAAACGGTACGCAGATGCAGAGCTTGTCGTCACGGGTTAGCCGCATACCGTCGCCTATTGACATGCCGTTGTTGAGGATATTGTAATGAGTGAGCATAACGCCCTTTGGGAAGCCTGTTGTGCCGCTCGTGTACTGCATATTAATTATGTCATGGCAATCAAGTGTAGAGCGGAGCGCCTGATAATCATTTTCGCTGACGGTATCGCCGAGCTTTATGACGTCTGAAAAGCGAATCATTCCCGGGGGAGTCTCGCCGCTGCCGGCATAGATGACGGTTTTCAGGCAAGGGAAATTCGCGTCGCACAGCTTACCCGGCTCACTTGTTTTAAGCGAAGGGATAAGCTCGTTAATAATCTCGACATAGCTAGTGGTTTTAAAGCCGTCGATAAGGACAATAGCGTTTGAATCCGACTGTTTGAGCTGATAATCAAGCTCAAAGGTCTTGTAGCTCGTGTTGACAGTAACAAGTACAGCGCCCATTTTCGCGCTGCCGAAAAAGGTCAGAAGCCACTCCGGAACATTTGTCGCCCAGATTGATATATGGTCGTCTTTCTTGAGCCCCAGAGCCATAAAGCCCTTGGCAGTTCTAACACACTCCTCGTCAAACTCCTTGAAGCTCCTGCGATAGTCACGGTCAGTATAGTTTATCATATTATCGTCAGGATACTCTGACGCAAGCAGCTCAAGCTGCTGTCCCAATGTTCTTTTTGTAAATTCCATATCAGCTCATCCTTTTATTTAGTAATTTATAGTAAAATGATGATTTAATCATCGTTTACTTAGGGTTTAACAACGATATTTACAAGCTTACCCGAAACATAAAATTCTTTGACTATTGTTTTTCCGTCAATCTCCCCTGCGACTTTTTCCTCAGCCTTAGCTGCTGCAATCGCATCCTCGTTTGAAATATCACTCGCAACATTTATTCTCGCGCGGATTTTACCGTTAACTTGAACTGCGATTTCAACAGTCGCGTCAACACATTTTTCTTCGTTGTATGAAGGCCATTTCTGGTCTGTTACAACTGAACCGAAGCCCATGACTTCCCAAAGCTCCTCGGTAATATGCGGCGCGAAGGGATTCAGGAGAATCGTCAATGTTTTAAGCTCCGCTTTGTTGATTTTACCCTTATCATATATATCGTTCAGCAGGCTCATCATAGCAGCGATAGCGGTGTTCGCCTTCAAGTTGTCGATGTCCTCTGTGACCTTTTTTATTGTTCTGTGGAAGGCGCTCTCAAGCTCCGGTGAATATCTGTCGCCGCCCTCGCAAATTTCAATCAGACTCCAATATCTCTCGGTAAAACGCTTGCAGCCCTTAATCGAATCCGAATTCCACGGCGCAGCCTTTTCAAAGTCACCTATAAACATCTCATAAAGTCTCATTGTGTCCGCGCCGTAACGCTCAACAATTTCATCGGGATTGACGACATTTCCTCTTGATTTACTCATCTTTTCGCCGTTTTCGCCCAAAATCATACCGTGACTGGTGCGTTTAGCATAAGGCTCGCAGGTGGGCACAACACCGATATCAAAAAGGAACTTATGCCAGAAGCGGCTGTAGAGCAGGTGCAGTGTCGTGTGCTCCATCCCTCCGTTATACCAGTCCACAGGTGTCCAGTAATCAAGCGCTTCTTTTGAAGCCAGCGCGTCTTTATTTTGAGGGTCAATATAGCGCAGGAAATACCATGAGGAGCCTGCCCACTGCGGCATGGTATCCGTCTCCCTCTTCGCCGGTTTCCCGCACTTCGGGCAGACAGTGTTGACCCATTCGTCATGCTTCGACAAGGGGGATTCACCGTTTTCCGCCGGTTCAAAATCGTCTATAATCGGAAGCTTCAGCGGCAGCTCGCTCTCGGCAACCGGAACAAAACCGCAGTCCTCGCAAATTACAATCGGTATAGGCTCGCCCCAATATCTCTGCCGCGCAAACACCCAGTCGCGCAGCTTATAGTTTACCTTTTCGTGACCGATGCCTGTGTCCTCAAGCCATTCGGTAATTTTCTTTTTTGCTTCCTCGACACTCAAGCCGCTAAGGAAGTCGGAATTGACCATTGTTCCGGTTTCGCAGTTTGTAAAGGCTTCTTTTTCTATGTCACCGCCGCTAACAACCTCGATTATCGGCAAAGAGAATTTCTTTGCAAACTCCCAGTCGCGTGTATCATGCCCGGGAACAGCCATTATAGCACCCGTGCCGTAGGATACCAACACATAGTCGGAGATAAAAATCGGAATTTCTTTGTTATTAACAGGATTAATCGCACATACACCGTCAATTCTTACTCCGGTTTTATCCTTGTTAACCTCTGTGCGTTCAAAATCACTCTTACGCGAGGCTGCATCCTTATAGGCGGCGATTTCGGCATAGTTTTTGATGCTGTCCTTCCATGCTTCCAGTGAGGGATGCTCAGGCGAAATGACCATATAGGTCGCGCCAAAAAGAGTGTCCGGGCGGGTTGTGAAAACAGTCAGTTTATCGCCGTAGGAAGTAGCAAAATCAACCTCAGCACCCGTCGAGCGTCCAATCCAGTTTTTTTGCTGAGTCTTTACTCTTTCAATAAAATCAACCTCATCCAGGTCGTTGATCAAACGCTCGGCATATGCGGTGATTTTCAGCATCCACTGGCTCTTAATCTTCCTGACCACACCACTTCCGCAACGCTCGCAAACGCCGTCGACTATCTCTTCATTGGCAAGCACGCACTTGCAGGAGGTGCACCAGTTGACCGCCGTCTCCTTTTTATATGCGAGACCCTTTTCAAAAAGCTTCAGGAAAATCCACTGGGTCCATTTATAGTATTCGGGGTCGGTCGTATTGATTTCGCGGCTCCAGTCAAAAGAAAAGCCTAATGAAATCAACTGAGCTTTAAAACGCTCTATATTATTTTTTGTCACAATCTCAGGGTGAATGTGATTTTTTATCGCGAAATTTTCCGTGGGAAGCCCGAAAGCGTCCCAACCCATTGGGTAAAGCACATTGTAGCCCTCAAGCCTTTTTTTCCGCGCAACTGTATCAAGCGCGGTATAAGAGCGAGGGTGACCGACATGCAGCCCCTGACCTGAAGGATATGGAAATTCGACAAGGCAATAAAACTTCGGCTTGTCACTGTTATTTGAGGCGTGAAAAACCCCACTCTCCTCCCATTTTTTATGCCATTTTTTCTCACAGTTTTTATAGTCATATGTCATAAATTTCAACTCCTTAATCTGTCAATAAAGACGAAATATCAACCTTGCTTGCGTCCGCCCATAATCGCTCGAGACTGTAATACTCTCTAGAGTCGGCTAGGAAAAGGTGAACAACGACAGTGCCGTAATCAATTAAAATCCAGCCGGTAGCGCGGCCTTCAACATGCTTTGCCTCTATCCCCTCTTTGCCCAGCTCATATTCCAAGTCATTCGCCAGAGACTTAATGTGTGTACCGCTTGTGCCGGTTGCAATAACGAAATAATCGGCGATAATTGTCAGCTCTGTTATTTCTATTGCGAGAATGTCCGTTGCTTTTTTTTCGTCAAGCAATTTGACGATTTTGTCCATCAGTTGTTTACTCAAAATCTTTTCCTCCAAAATTTTCCAGAATTAACTCATTATACAGGCATATCGTATCGCGATGAATCGCGTTATTTTTTTCCACAAGCTCAAGAATAGTGAACTGTACACCCTCCAGCATCGCAAGTTCCAGGGAGATTTTTGCCTTTTCCCTCATTCGCTCTACCTCCGGATAATCCCTGTCAAGTGATATAAAATCAGCGATAAAAAGAATCTTTTCCATCAGTGTCATGTTTGCCCTGCCGGTTGTGTGATACCTTATTGCGCTTAAAATTTCACAGTCGGTAATGCCGGCGTTTTTTTCAGCATAGAGTGCGCCGGACATAGCATGCCAAAGCTTTTTAGTGGCTCTTTCAACAGGAGATATTTCGATATTATACTTATCAAATAAAGCGAAATGCTCTTTGCGTTTTGCCTGCTTCATAACATCATGCATAATGCCTGCGATATAAGCTTTTTCGGGGTCAGCGCCATATTTGACTGCTAAAGCCTTCGCGCTGTCGGCAACCGCCATTGAATGCTCAAAACGTTTTTCATCCAGTTTTAATTTTATCTCCTTGATATAATCATCAATTATCAATATAAAGTCCCCTTTGTTTAATATAATCACAGACCTTTTCCGGTAAAAATTCCGCTATACTTTCGCCGCTTTTAACATTTTCGCGGATTTTTGTTGAGTTTATCTCATAAGGCGCGGTATTGAGAATCTGAATTTTATCATCATAGTCCCGCAGGACTTCCCTGCAATAAGCCCTCATTTTCAAGAGTTCATCGTTCTCATGTCTCATAATAACGCACAAAACTGCTTGCTCAAGGATTTTATTATAGTCTTTCCATTTGTCGAAATAATAAAGCATATCTGTTCCAACAAGCAGATGAAGGGTGTAATCAGGGTAAATTTCCGCAAGCTCCCTGACGGTGTCAACAGTATAACTTGTGCCGCCTCTGTTTATCTCCATAGTCGATACCTCAAAAAAGCTTTCCTCAAAAGCAAGGCGGCACATCTGAATACGTTCAGCAGCCTCAGCGAATGCTCCGGAGGATTTATGCGGCGGGATATTCGCTGGCATAATGACTATTTTATCAAGAGAGAGTTTATCCCTGAATTCCCGCGCGAGATGCAGGTGCCCGTTATGAGGGGGATTAAAGCTGCCGCCGAAAAGACCAAGTTTTTTCTTTGCAGATATATTAGTAATATTATTTTTCATAATAAAAATCCTTAAAACATGAAAAAATCCCTTACACCGGAATAATCCGGTATAAGGGACGATAAAAACCGCGGTACCACCCAAATTCAGCAAAATGCTGCACTCTGACCTCTGACAAGGCAAAACCCAATAACGAGGTTAACCGTCGCGCCCTATGATTTCAGACGCGCAACTCCGGAACGAGCTATACACAAAAGCCGGAATACTGCCTTGCACCTAACGGCAGCTCTCTTGAAACCGAATTAAGTCTTTTTTCCTTCATCGTCTTTATTTCTTTTGATTTGTGACACTATAACATAATATTACTCACTTGTCAATAGTTTGTGAGGAGTTTTTTTGTCTTTCTTATTTTATCGTTAATTCCCAAAGTAAGTTCCACAGTGGAACTTACTCTTTTTATTGACCAAATATTTATCTATTTTAAGCTGTTTTTATAAATATTCCGCAGCTCATTAACATAATTCCCCATGTCCCGCTCTTCAAAATCCTTAAGCCCCTCTTTCGACATCGCCGAAAGGTCGAAATCGCCGTTTTTCGCGGACAATATCGCCTCACTCAGCTTTATAAAATCCTCGGGAGGGTAAAAAATGCCGTTGACGCCGTCTATAATGAGCTCGCTTGTAGCTTCGATTTTTGAAGATATTACGGGCAGAGCATTCAGAAACGCCTCATAAATAACCAGACCGAAGCCCTCGATTACCGATGATACCAGCAGCACATCAGCCATTTTCATATAGCTGTAAACGTTTGAGGATGCCATAGCGAAAAGAACATCCTCCTCAAGAGCGTTTTCCTTAACATAACTCCTCAGCTCAGCAAACAGATCTCCACTCCCGACAAAAACAAACTTTATATCGCTAATCCCTTTTTTCTTCAGCTCATTCGCGGCTTGCAGAATGGTAATCTGCGACTTTTCCGCAACCAGCCGCCCAACATTCAGGCAGACAAAATCAGTCTCTTTAAAGCCCAAATCACTCTTATTCACCGAAAGCTGGTTCTTTTGCGGATTTGGACGGACAAAGCAATACACAACATCAATCTTATCTGGCTTAACTTTTTCATATTTTGAACAAAATGTTTTTACACTTTCGGACACAGCGATAAGTCTGTTTTTCTTGAAAAGATTTACTGTTAAGCGATTATATAGTCTCAACAGCATATATGCTGGATTGTTTTCCGTTTTCCACTTGTCAAGGCTGTGCATGGTCGTAAAAACACGCAGTCGCGGCTTCAGAAGGCAAACGAGCCTTGTATATGTATCGGATTGAATCAGATGAGTATGTACTATCTGCGGTTTATACTCATTTATGAATTTAGAAAGAGAAATTATACCTTTTGCTATACCCTTTTCACTAAATCCTAAATACTTCATCCTTATACCGGCAGCCATGAATTGCGGCAGAAAAAATTCATCGGCATATAAATACGCCACACAAACCTCGTCTCCGCTTTCCTTAAGCGCTATGCAGGTATCCAGCAGCAAGTTTTCCGCGCCGCCGCAGCAAAGCGAATTAATAACGCATAAAATTCTCATATCCTGTCGCTCCTGCTATAATATTTATAACAAATGCCCGGTTTTTCATTTAAACATTAATTTCCGAAAACAAATTCCCGAATTCTGTCTTTGTTTTCATCTGCGTCGCTTATTGCCGAGGAATAAAGGCGGTCAATAAGTATGTCGTCATTTCCGAACATCGACATTTTCACATCCTGTGAGGGTGCGATAACGATAGCCCTCCCCTCTCGTTCAAGCTCCGCAACCTTCATGAGAGTTTCATTGTATAAGGTATGCCTCACCCTGAGCGCCTGAGCGATATTCGGGTATTTTACAAGAAGCTTTTTCGAAAGTGATTGCATTCTCTCAGGCGGCTTCACAAATCCGCGCATCCTTGAGAGCACAACAACAAGCTTTTCACAGCCGTCCTCAAGAGCCTTCAATACAGGTATCGGGTCGGTCGTTCCGCCGTCAAAATATTCCCTGCCTTCAATTGTCACAGGTTTATTCAGAATCGGAACGGCGCAGGTCGCCATAAGAACCTTATAATCATCAAGCTTTAAATCACTTCCGGAAAAATAAGCGGTTTCAGCTGTTTCCGCTGAGGTCACGGCGATTTTTAAGCTCGACGCTGTACGGCTGAGTGCCTCATAATCCACCGCGTCAAGATAGCTTGTTAGTGTCTCATAAATATAATCAAGCCCAAAAAAAGAGCCGTTTTTCAGCATATTTTTAAAGCTCATGTATTTTTCATTCTTGGCATGAAACTTAAAATAGCGGTAGTTCCTGCCCTTTTGTTTCGAGAGAAAGGAAACTAGATTCGCGCTTCCGGCAGAAACTCCGATGCAATAAGGGAAGCTGAAGCCCTCATCCAGAAAACGGTCAAGCACTCCGGCCCCATAAATACCCCTCATACCGCCGCCTTCAACAACCAAACCGACTTTATACATTATATACCCCGTTTTCTGTAATCATTTTACAAGCATTGCGCATAAAATATATTTATCGCCTCATATAATAACATCAAAAATTAAATCCGTCAATAAGACAATATCCGTTAATTTCCATATCTTTAATAAACAGATGAAAGTCACAAAAAAATAAAATTAATAACACAATGACACAACAAAAAAAGCAAAATTTCAACATAATTTTGCAACAAAAAGTTTAAACAAACGTAGCGATTTGCATAAAATAATATGGTATTATTTGTACATAATATAAAAAGACTAAACACAAATAAGGAGGGTTGGAAATGATAAGACTTTTTAGCAACAATATCAGGCACAATCAAAACAAGGCGCAAAACAAGCCGTCAGAGCTCAAGTCTTTACCGCTCAGCACCGCGGCAAGCGATACTGTCGTCTCAATTTCACAATACCGGCAAATACTCAGCGAGAGAAACGCTCTCGAGTTGGTTCGTTCCAGAAACAAGCAGATGAATATCTGCTGCGGGATTGATATTGATTATCTTGAAAAATTCCGGATTTATAAGGGCGTCTTTCTTTCCAGCCTCGCGGAATTACTTGGTATTACGACAGAGCAGCTCACCGAATACATCAATTTTGACAAGGCTTGCAATTTGAGCTTTGCCGAAAACTGGGAAATCTCCCTGAACCTTCTTGCCACAAAAAGAGCAGAAATATAAATTTTACAGACGCAGCCGCTGAATTGTTTCAGCGGCTGCTTTTTAATTTATAATGTTTAAAAACCTAACTCCTACAACCTAATCCCTAACTCCTCATTTGCCGTTCCAGCAATATGTACAAAGCTTACACGGCTCGATACCGATAGCCTGAATCAGGTCGTCAAGCCGGTGATATTTAAGCGAAGTAAATCCTAGCCCTCGCCCGATTTCATCTTGCATTTCCTTGTAATTTCCGCTGTCCGGGTTCGCGTAATCCTTGAGCATTTCAGGGGTGACACTTCCCTCGCGCTTCTTGATAACCCTTCTGGTTATAAGGTCGTCCTCTGAGGCTAGTCTTGAAAAGTTAAGATATTTGCAGCCGTAAATAAGCGGAGGGCAAGCCGGGCGGATGTGAATTTCCATTGCGCCGATTTCATATAAAAATTCTGTTGTTTCGCGTAACTGAGTACCCCTGACAATCGAATCGTCTATGAGAATCAGCTTTTTATTCCTTATGAGACTGTCAACGGGCAGCAGCTTCATTTTCGCGATTAAGTGCCGCTCTTTTTGTTTCTGAGGCATAAATGAACGAGGCCAGGTGGGAGTATATTTAATGAAAGGACGCGCGAAGGGTATACCCGAATAATTCGCATAGCCGACGGCGTGAGCTGTTCCTGTGTCGGGAATGCCTGCGACTATATCCGCCTGAGTATAGTCGTGCGAGGCGATTTTTCCGCCGCATCGGTACCGCATTTCCTCGACATTAACACCCTCATATGAGGAGGACGGATAACCGTAATAAACCCATAAAAATGAGCAGATTTTCATCTCTTCTCTCGCAGGCGACACGGTTTCGCAGGATTCCGGAGTAAAATAAACTATCTCCCCCGGACCCAGCTCCTTATAATCACGGTAGCCGAGATTAAGATAGGCGAAGCACTCAAAGGAGGCGCAGTAGGAATCCTCCTTGTGACCGATAACCATAGGTGTACGCCCGAGACGGTCACGCGCGGCGTAAATACCCTGAGGTGTCATTAATAGAATGGTAGCCGAGCCTTCAATGAGCTCCTGAGCATATAAAATTCCCTCGATTATTGTATCCCGTTGATTTATAAGCGAAGCGACAAGCTCTGTAGGGTTAATCTCGCCGCCGCTCATTTCAAGAAAATGGGTAGTGCCGCTTTTAAAAGCATGCTCAACCAGCTCCGCGGTATTCGTAATCAAGCCGACTGTAGTGATGGCAAAATTGCCGAGGTGCGAACGCACAAGCAGGGGCTGCGGTTCGTTGTCTGAAATGCAGCCGATGCCTAGGTTACCCTTCATTTCCTCAATATCCCTCTCAAACTTGGTTCTGAAGGGTGAGTTTTCAATGTTGTGAATCTCGCGCTCAAAGCCATTTTCACCGTGAACACAAAGCCCGCCCTTTTTCGTGCCTAGGTGTGAATGATAGTCAACACCGAAAAAAAGGTCAAAAACACAGTCGTCTTTTTTTGCAACTCCGAATAATCCGCCCATTTTTCATACTTCCTTTGACTGTAAATTTCAACAATAAATAAAATTATACATCAGCCTCAGGCTTTTTTTTTGACGCATTGGCATAATTCGCTCATTTTTTTTATTTTCTCATCAGAAAAACATATTGACAAATCTTTGCTTGTCTTTTACAATACAATTAAGCGTTTGTTAATACTAAGTTCAGATTAAAAAATTGACAAATATTAGTTTTTTAATCTGAACTTAGAGCTTGCTAACGTTCATATACAAGACTTCCGGTAAAATATTTTTATCTACTGTTTCGTCGGAGTTATGTATAAGATTTATAAAAAAGAAAGGTCGCAAAATTAAGGAGGAGAAATGATGGAAAAATTGCAAACAGTCGACGATTATATCGACAGCCTCACAGGAGACGCAAAGGACAGAATACAGGAATTTGTAAATTTCATGCGTAAAAACTACTCGCAGCTTGAAGAAGTCTTGTCCTTTCAGATGCCTACCTACAAGCTCGGGAGCGGCTCGATGCGCAATTATATCGCCTTCAGCGCCGCGAAAAACCATTTTTCTTTGCATACTACCGATTTTGATTATGTTACAGAATTGAAAACAAAGCTAAAAAACGGCGGTAAGGGCAAAGGTTGTGTTAATGTCAAATTCACTGATAAAGACGAGTTTGATATTCTGCTTAAAGCTATCAGTGAAATCTATTCGCGCAATTACGAAGCAAAATAATTATAGGTATAATTTTTATTGCGGAAAAAACTTAATAATGAAGGAGCGAAATTGAGTTATGATTATTATACTGAGAACCTTCACTCTGCTGCTGGCGCTTATGCAGAGTTTTTTCGCCCTATTACCGTCGGCGGACAAAACCCACAAAATGTCTCTGAACGAAACGAAAACTTTTCAGGAATTTGAAGGCTTCGGCACCAGCGGCTGCTGGTGGGCACAGATGATAAACAGTGAAAGCGACGCGGACATGCTGGCGAAGGCGCTATATGACGACGAGAGCGGTCTGGGGCTGCAAATCTACCGTTATAATATCGGCGGAGGAGAGGCGGACAATCCGGATTCGCGTATTACTAATGAAGCGAAAAGGCGCACGGAGAGCTTCTATGTAAAAAATCCCGAAACCGGCGAATACGGCTTTGATTTTTCAAAGGACGCGAACGCGAGACGTGTTCTTGACAAGGCACTGGAATACGGTGCGGAGGGTATAATTCTCTTTTGCAACAGCCCTCATTTTTCGATGACACTCAGCGGTCATGCCTCCGGCGGTTTTACTGACGGAGTGTCGAATCTGCCGCGTGAGAATTATCAGGAGTTCGTGGATTATCTTTTAACCATTGCGGACTGGTTTGTTTCGCAGGGCTATCCGATTATCGGTATTTCGCCCGTAAACGAGCCTAACTGGGGCTGGGGCGGTGAATGGGTCGGACAGGAGGGCTGCCATTATACCGCGAAGGAAACCGCCGATCTGCTTTCGCTTTTCGCAAGGGAAATGGTAAGCAAAAACGTTCCTTATAAGCTTATGGGGCCTGAGCTCGGGGATTTATCGAGTAATTATTATAGCTATCAGGCGCTTCTTCTGAATAATAAAGATTTTCTGAAGGTCGCCGACAGCCTTGACGCGCACTCATACTGGAATGATCACAATATAATGAAAAAATGGCGTATAGGCGCCTTTTTTGAGGCGAGATACCCCGATTTGAAATTCAACATGACCGAATGGTGCGAGCTTCCCTGCTCGACTGACGCGCCGTCAATCGAGAGCGCGATGTATATGGCAAATATAATCGCGGAGGATTTGACACTTCTGAATGCTGTGACATGGCAGAGCTGGGTCGCGGTTGCGGGACCAGCCTTTGTTGACGGGAAAAATATTACAGACGGGCTTATTTGCGAATACGACAATTTTACCAGATTTGAAACATGCAAGAGATATTATGCCTTCAAGCATTTTTCAAGCTTCATAAAGCCCGGAGCGCTGCGCATAGAGCTTGCGGACAACAAGGGTTTTTACAGCAAAATTACCTCCGCGGCATTCAAAGATGGCGATAAAATAATCATGGTGCTTGTTAATAACGAGGGAGCTGACGCAAGCATAGCTCTCAGCGGTAAATACAGCTCAATGCAGATTTTCACCTCGGATTCCGCAATAAACTGCGCCGAGACCTTCAGTGGTGATTTCAAAAACAACATTACCCTTGCTAAAGACAGTATTTCAACTATCATATTAACAAAATAGCATGATTATAAGTCATAATATTTTAGAGCGGGAAGCAAAAACTTCCCGCTCTTAATATATTAAAAATATAAATTTAAAGTGTATGATTAGCCGGGTAATATTTCGTGTTTTTCCCGTTTCCTATTTTCATTCTAATTCTAACTTTTTCTAATGAAAAGGTCAAGTGGAAAGTTAGAACAAGTTAGAATATGTTAGTACCTTAGTGGGCTGAAAGCTCAATAGAAAACAAGACTTGAGTTATGGGCTTGGCAAGCCAAGCCCACATTAGATTGCGCGAGAAACGATTGATTATGTTTTATAGTGTTTTGGATTGTCGGTCTTTAGCTATGAAATAGAAAATATTGTTAATGAAATTAAAAATTATTTCGGCAATGAAGAATTACAGTTTTTGAAGAACACAAACAAAAATGCACTCAAGCGAATAAACAACCTCTTTAAGTACAGAATTATACTGCTGTATAAAATAAAGTTTATTTTTGAAAGGTTGTTTTTTTATGATTGGAATTTTGGTCGCGATTATTTCCGGTGCGCTTATGAGCATTCAAGGTGTTTTTAATACCGGAGTCACAAAACAGACAAATATCTGGCTCTCCTCCAGCTTTGTGCAGCTCAGTGCCTTTGTCGTCTGCCTCGCTGCATGGTTTTTCACAGGTCGCGAGAGCAGTGTTGGCTCTTTGTTTCGTATTGATAATAAATATATGCTTATCGGCGGTGTGCTTGGTGCGTTTATAACCTTTACCGTCATAAAAAGCATCGAGACCCTCGCGCCTGCCAGAGCTATAATGATAATAGTCGTCTCACAACTGATTATAGCCTATCTCATTGAGCTTTTCGGGATGTTCGGTGTTGAGAAATCCGGCTTCGACTGGACAAAGCTGGTCGGGGTCGCGCTTGCTGTAGCCGGAATCGTTGTGTTTAAATGGAAATAAGACCGCTGTACAAAAATAATCTTGCGGCAGATGGAAAAATATGATACAATATCCTGTAATACAAATGCGGAAGTGATACTAAATGATTTTAGCTATAGACATCGGAAACACAAATATTACCATCGGCGCTTTTGACGGCGACGCGCTATTGTTCGTCTCGCGAATCGCAACCGACAGAAACAGGACTGAGGATCAATACGCCGTGGAGCTCAGGCAGATATACCATCTCAATGAGGTTGTCACTGATTCAATTCACGGCGCAATAATAAGCTCTGTTGTTCCGGAGCTGACTATTACGATGAAAAACGCGATTTTCAAGCTCACAGGGAGCTATCCGCTTGTCGTAGGGCCGGGGCTGAAAAACGGATTGAAGATTGGAGTTGACAACCCCTCCCAGCTCGGCGCTGACCTCGCGGCCGGCGCTGTCGGTGCGCTCAATAAATACCCTCTACCCTGCCTGATTCTCGACCTCGGTACTGCCACAAAAATAAGCGTACTCGACTCTCAAGGCGTTTTTCGCGGTGTAACAATCTCTGCAGGAGTTGCAATATCAATTCAGGCTCTTGCTGAAAAAACCTCTCAGCTCCCGACAATCAGCCTTGAATCACCCGCGAAGGTTATCGGCACGAACACCATAGAGTGTATACAGTCAGGCGTCGTACTCGGAACGGCGGCAATGCTTGACGGGCTGTGCGAAAGAATAGAGGCGGAGCTTGGGCAAAAAGCGGCAGCTATTGTTTCAACGGGCGGAAATGCAAAGGTGATCACAGACGCTTGCAAAAGAGATGTAATAAATGACCCGAATCTATTACTTTTCGGGCTCAAAATAATGTATGATAAAAACAAAAAGATAAATTAAAGGGGATAACTATGCTGACAAAAACACGTTTGACTGAAATTCTTGAAAACATACAAAATGTAAAAATCGGTATTATTGGTGATTTTTGCGTTGATATTTACTGGAACGCCGACATGACCAAGAGTGAAATTTCTCGCGAGACCCCTCATTTTCCGCTGCCGATTGTCACCGAAAGAGTATATCCCGGAGCAGCAGGAAACGCTGCGAACAACATTGCCGCACTCAATCCAAAGACGATAAAGGCTTGCACTATCATTGGTAACGACTGGCGAGGAGACCTGCTGAAAAAGGAGCTGAGCAAGCGCTCGATAAACAACGATTTTTTTATTGTCGAGGACTCAATATTTACATATGCCTATTGCAAGCCCATGCGCAAGGGAATTTCGGAAGTGGAATATGAGGACCCGCGGCTTGATTTCGCGAATTTCAAGCCTATCTCAGCCCTCGCAGAAGAAAAAGCAATAGCGAATCTCAAAGAAATCGCAAAGCATGTCGATATACTTTGTGTCTCAGACCAGTTTGAATACGGAATCGTCACCGATAATGTACGCGCTGAAATCATAAAATTAGCCCAAAGCGGATTGAAAACGGTCGTGGACAGCCGCTACAATATCGGCAAATACACAAATTGCATTCTGAAGCCCAACGAGGTCGAGAGCTGGCGGGCGGTTTATAATAATGAGGGCTACCGTGACGCTTCGGACGAGGAATTCATTGAAACGGCGAAGGAGCTTTCAAGACGCAACAGCTCGACAGTTATCCAGACCCTGGGGAGCAAGGGCAGCCTTGTCACCGACGGCGAGAATGTCGAGCGAATAAATGCCGTAAAGCTTTCTGGAGCAATTGATATTTGCGGCGCAGGTGACACCTTCCTCTCGGCTTTTTCCTGCTCTCTCGCCGCCGGAGCCACCTATGCCGAAGCCGCGGGCGTTGCTTCTCTGGCTTCAGCCGTAACAGTTCAAAAAATCGGAGTAACAGGTACCGCTTCCGCGTTTGAAATTTTGAATCAATATTCCAATATATAGCTAATTATAAACAAAACTGTAAATTTTTATTAAGAGTTTTCTAATATTTTTTAATTCGATTGACAATAATTTACTGTATGTTATCATAAAAAAAAGGAATGTATCAATGAGCACTATTTATATTGCCGATATGGACGGCACTCTTTTAAACGACGATGGAATTGTTTCCGAAACCACGCTGAAAACCTTGAATGAGCTCATTGAGCAGGGCGTGCTTTTTTCAATCTGCACCGCGAGAAGCATTGCCTCGGCTTTTGATTTGGTTAAGGATATAAAATTTACCACTCCCGTTGTGCTGATGAACGGCGTTTTCATTTACGACATAATAAATGATAGGTCAATCAAGCATTTTCCAATTGAGCCATCGGCTGCTGAAAATATTTTCAAGCTTTATGACAAGCACGATATTCACCCCTTCATGTATCTTTTCTCTGATTACCTTGAAGTGGTTTTCGAAAAGCTCGACAATGATTCCGTCAGCTCCTTCTACGCTTCCCGCAAAAAACATTACCGTTCATTCACAAAGGCTGAGAAGCTGTATGTTCCGAAAGACAAGAATATTGTTTATTTCAGCACGCTGAACAGATATGACAAGCTAAAACCTCTGCATGACGAGATGATTTTGCTCGAGGGTGTTCAATGCGCTTTCTACCCCGATACTTACTCAGACGGTGATTGGTTTTTTGAGGCTTTTTCCTCGAAGGCAGGCAAGGGAGTGGGGATTAAAACTCTGCAGGAGCATGTCGGCGCTCAGCGGCTCACGGTTTTCGGCGATAATTACAACGATATACCAATGTTCAAAGCCGCTGATGAAGCTTATGCCATGGGCAACGCGGTCGAGGAGCTTAAAAAAATAGCCACAAAGGTAATCGCGACTAATAACGATGACGGCGTTGCGAATTTTATAAAATCTCAGCAAAATGTATAAATGAGGGTGTAAAACTTGGGGAAATTATACGATAAATATCTCATATCCCTGAATCTCGACAGGGAGCTGAACAGTGATTTTTTTGAACTGGTTACAAAAGAATATGACACAGACGAGGTGCAGGGGCTGAAAACATACCCTCAGCACTCGGATATAGACAGGCTGCAGCACATCACCAGCGTTGCCTATATGACTTTTGAAATTTCCCGAAAACTCGGTATAAGCGTCACTGAGGCGACAAGAGCGGCAGTCCTGCATGACCTTTTTTACTACGACTGGCACGAAAACGACTGGAGCCACAGACCTCACGGCTATCGCCACCCCGGCTTCGCCCTTAAAAACGCCCGCGAGCTTTGCGGAAGCCTGACAAAAAAAGAGGAAAACGCTATTAAACGCCATATGTGGCCGCTTACAATTACCCCGCCTCGGTACATTGAATCATATGTTGTGGTTTTTTCCGACAAATATTGCGCAGCTCGGGAATTACTTGTCAGCTACTTCTCATATTTTGACAAAAGATTCAGGAAAGACAATGCTATAATGAAAACCTCATTAAGGCTTAAGAAAAAAACGCTTGCATCTGAAAATAAAAATAAGCCGTGAAATAAAATTAAGGAAAACTAAACATGCTTGACACCTTTTTAAATTACACTCTTTATTTTTTCTTTTACAGCAACGCCGGCTGGCTGATTGAGTCAATATACTGCTCGTATGCCGCAAAAAAATGGATCAACCGCGGATTTTTAACCGGACCCATCTGCCCGATTTACGGTGCGGGTGCTTTGGTCATGGCTATTTTCCTTGAACGCTTTGCAGACAGATGGTATCTTGTTTTCATTCTCGGTGTAATATTATGCGACATTGTCGAGTTTGTCACAAGCGTAATTCTTGAAAAACTTTTCCATGCGCGCTGGTGGGACTACTCAAACAAATTCATGAACATACAAGGGCGCATCTGCTTGCTTCACTCAACATATTGGGGTGTAATGTCACTGGTTTTTGTGTATTTGGTGCATCCCTTTTTCCGACGCGGCTTTGAGCTTATTCCCGACATTGTGAGAAATGTGATTCTCGCGGTCATTCTGGTTATTTTCACCTATGATTTTGCAAAAACAGTCATCGCGACCGCAGACATCAGAAAGCTAAACACAAAGCTTGCCGACATGAAAAATTCACTTCTGACTCAAGGTAAAAAAATCGGCATAAAAACCGCGGAAATCAACAGACAGTTTGACGAGCTGCAGCTTCAGTTCGCCGAAATCAGAAAAAGTGAGGGCACAAAACGCTCAAAAACCGCGAGAATGTACAGAGCCTCGACCTCGCTCGCGATTTTCCCGAAGGACGCCATTAAAGCTATAGCTGACGTGCTCTCAGAGGTCAAGGATAGAATTAACGATGAATATGACGAAATGCTGTAATTTCAATAGATTAATTTGGAGGTAAAATATTTTGTTTTACAAAAAAAATAATGAAAAGGTTCTCGCTGATTCGCTTTTTAAAAACCCGACAAGCGAATACAGGGGAACCCCTTTTTGGGCATGGAACTCAACGCTTGAAAAAGAAGAGCTTGAGCGTCAGATTGACTGTTTTGGTGAAATGGGTATGGGCGGCTTTCATATGCATCCGCGTGTCGGACTCGATGTCGAATATTTAGGCGGCGAATTTATGGATTTGGTGAAGCTCTGCACCGCCCGCGCGAAAGAAAAGGGTATGCTCGCCTGGCTTTACGACGAGGATCGCTGGCCTTCGGGTAGCGCCGGCGGAATTATAACAAAAGATAAAAAATACCGCAGCAAACGCATGATATTAACTATGAATGACCGCTGTGACGACAAGCCTGAAAATGAAGCAATGGAGACAGGCGAAACATACTTCCTCGGTGCATACGACATTGAGATTACAGACGACGGAAGCCTTGATACATATAAGCTTATCGGCAGAGACGACCAAGCGGACGGCAGCAAATGGTATGCCTTTTGCCTGACCTCGGAGGACGACCCGTGGTTCAACGGACAAGCCTATGCCGACCTGCTTTCGAAGGAAGCGATTGACAAGTTTATTACCTTTACATATGAGCGTTACAAAGCGGCAGTCGGCGATGAATTCTCAAAGACAGTTCCCGCTATTTTTACTGATGAACCTCAGTTTGAGGGCAGAAGGGTTCATTATTCCTCAAATGATGACTGCAGTTTTTTCACGCCGTGGAGTAATAATCTTGAAGCTGCATTTAAAAAAGAATATGGCATTAGCTTACTCGAGAGTATTCCTGAGCTGTTCTGGACGCTGAAAGACAATCAGCTTTCAAGAATAAAATATCTCTATAACGATTTTCTTTCGGAGCTTTTTACCCGCGCCTTCGCGGACAATTGCGGCAGGTGGTGCGAGGAAAATAACATCATGCTGACTGGTCACCTGATGGAGGAGCCGACGCTGAAAAGTCAGGCAAACGCTGTCGGCGAGGCTATGCGTCCCTACAGGGGCTTCCAACTCCCGGGCATTGATATGCTTGCAGACAGAACCGAGCTCTCCACCGCTAAGCAGTGCCAGTCCGCCGTTCATCAATACGGCAGAGAGGGAATGCTTTCCGAGCTCTACGGAGTCACCAACTGGGATTTTGACTTCAGAGGGCATAAATATCAGGGCGACTGGCAGGCTGCTCTTGGCGTGAGCGTCCGCGTGCATCACCTTTCATGGGTATCGATGACGGGCGAGGCAAAACGCGACTACCCCGCTTCAATCAGTTATCAGTCCTCATGGCATAAGGAATATCCCTATATAGAAAATCATTTTGCCCGCCTGAACACAGCTCTGACAAGAGGAAAACCGGTTGTTAGGGTCGGTGTGCTGCATCCGATTGAGAGCTATTGGCTCTTTATGGGTAATGGTAGCAAAAACGCCGAAATCAGGCAGGATATGGAGAGTAACTTTGAAAATATAATAAATTGGCTGCTTTTCTCCCAGATTGATTTTGATTTTATCGCCGAATCCCTCCTACCCTCGCAATGTGAAAACGCTTCGAATCCTCTTCGCGTCGGAGAGATGGAATACAGCACCATAATTGTGCCGAATTTGACGACAATCAGGATGTCAACACTTGACAGGCTTACCACCTTCAAAAATAACGGCGGCAGGCTTATCTTCCTTGGCGATTGCCCGACACATGTTGACGCGCTAGCAAGTGACGAGGTGAAGAGTTTGTATGAGCAAAGCACTGTCTGCACAAACACAAAGGCATCACTAATTAAGGAGCTTGAGGGCGACAGGCTTGTTGATATTCGCTTTGCTTCAGGCGGCAGGCATGACAGGCTCATTTATAATATGAGAGAGGACAACGGCTGCTATTGGCTCTTTATTTGTCAGGGCGAGCGGAATATGATAAACGACAGCGTGAGGAGCGAGGAGCTCATAATCAGGCTGACAGGTGAATTTACCCCTGTTTTATATGATACACTTAGCGGTGAAACAAAAAATATTCCTTTCAAGACTGAAAACGGCTTCACATATATTAATTACAACAGATATGCTTTTGAATCAATTCTTTTAAGGCTTAATACATGCACAGTCTCATCTTTTAACGAAGCAGAAGAGAAGCTTGAGCTAGTGAGTGAAATTGACATCAGGGATACAGTCGAATATTCGCTTTCGGAGCCGAATGTCTTGCTTCTTGACAGGGCGAAATTCTCCTTTGATGGCGGTGAATTTTCCGATGAGGAAGAAATACTGCGTTTTGATAATGATTTGAGAATAAAAATGGGCTGGGCGAAACGCGGGGACTCTCAGGTTCAACCGTGGTGCATCAAAAAGGAAAAACCTGAGCATTATCTTATGATGAAGTTCGAAATTTATTGTGACACAGAGGTTTTGCATCCGCTTCTTGCCTTTGAGGATACGGATTTTCTCGAGGTGAGCCTCAATGGTGAAAAACAGGAGTTAAATGCAAACGGATATTTCACTGATAAATCAATTAAAACCTACCCAATTTCCAGGCTGAACAAGGGTGAAAATATACTAAGCGCAAAAATCCCCTTCGGTGTGAGGACAAACACTGAGTGGTGCTATATTCTTGGCGATTTTGATGTCGCGGTTCAGGGCTGCAAGACAAAAATCATAAAAAAATCACCCCGCATCGGCTTCGGCAGCATTGTTAATCAGGGACTTCCCTTCTACGGCGCGGCAATAACATATAAAACACATGTCAACATTCCCGAAAACAAGGAGGTTCGCATCAAAACTCCCTTCTACCGCGGTGCGTTGCTGAAGGTAGTTGTTGACGGCTGTGAAGCGGGGTTGATTGTATTCCCGCCCTATGAAATCACACTGCGCGACCTCGCACCCGGCAGGCATAAAATCGAGTATATCCTTTATGGTTCAAGGGTTAACTGCTTCGGGCCGGTGCATTTCGCGAATAGAAACGACATCTGGCACGGACCGGACAAGTGGCGCTCCTCAGGCGACAATTTCCTCTATGAATATGAGTTGCATGACATCGGAATAATGAAGAGCCCAACAATAAAAATATACAAATAAACGCTTAAAATTAAAAAAACAAGCGTTTTTTCGCAATAAATAATAGCAAAATCCAATCAATCACATATGATAGGTTAAGAATTATATTGATTGGAGAAGATATTATGTGCAATCTGATTCAGAATTCCCGTTTTTGCCCTAACGGCTCATGCAATGAACCGAAATTTTTCACGCTGAATGATTTCAGCTATGACGACCTCAGCTGCAACGGCAACCGAACCTGCAGCCTTACAAGAAACGCTTCGCAAAGGAATGATTCCTTTATCGAGTATGATTTGCCGATTCGGACAAACTGCAAAAAGTGCCTGACCTGCGGCTGCACCTGCCGCTGCGTCAGCGCTGACAATTGCGAGCTGGTGCTTGACTGCTATGACGGCAACGGCTGCTTGATAAAATCGCTATCTTCAAACTGCGCGGGTGCGATAGGTCCGAATTTCGCGCCGATAAGCAACACCTTCCGCCTTCCCTCAAACACGACTGAATGCGATTTTTCCATACGCTGCTGCGGCGATGTAACCGCTCTGACCTGCTACAGACCTTTTTGTTTCTAATGCAAACAGCATTAGAAAGCTCCCCGGAAATCATAGATTTTATGGGGAGCTTTTTCTATATACACTAACGTGGGCTTGGTTTGCCAAGCCCACAACCCAAGTCTTGTTTTTTGTTGTACTTTCAGCTCACTAAGGTACTAAAAATGCGTAAAAAAAAGCATTGACATCTTAAAAAAATATGCTATAATGTTTGAGCAACCAGAACCTGATTCCCTGTCAACCTGATCCCCTGATAAACTGTTAAGGGCCCGTAGCTCAGCTGGGAGAGCGCTGCGTTCGCAACGCAGAGGTCGAGAGTTCGATCCTCTTCGGGTCCACCAATTGTCAAAACCTGTCGAAAAAGCTGAATTTGCTTTTGAGACAGGTTTTTGCTATAATGGAGCAAACAAATATTTATATTTTGTACGAAGGGAGGTAAACGTTATGTCTATTAAAAATGAAGAACTTGAAAAGATCGTTACAAAATTTGCTGAATCAGGTTGGGATTTAATTGATAAACCATCAAAAGAATGGCTTAACAATCAAAAAAGCAATGTTGAATTATTACCGATTATTGAGCAAGCGGATAAAGATTGTGGAAGTTGTGGATGTGACTTCGACCCGCTTTACAAAAGAGCAATAGAATTGTTAAGCACATAATAATCGGAGGTGGATGTATGAATCTTGTTATTAAACCATTGGCTCATGACTTAAATGCTGCTTATCTTGATTTTTTTGACAACCACGCTTTTTCAGACAATAACCCAATGGGGCCATGCTATTGCAATGCTGCAATCATGAGTTCCGAAGAAATTGATAAAATGGTAAGTGAATTTGGAAACGATTGCAAAGGTACACTCCGTAGATATGCCGAAAAACAACTAGATGAACATAAAATTTTCGGATATATGGCTTTTGATAATGATACTCCTGTTGGTTGGTGTAATGCCGGGGATATGAAACGGTATCCCATCAGCCGTCACCAAGCCGTACCCGACTTTGCCCGTGAAAACGCTTGTGATAGTACAGTGTCGATTATTTGCTTTGCCATAGCACCGGAATACCGCAGACAAGGCGTGGCATCCGCACTTTTAGAATATGTGATTGCTGATGCTATATCGCAGGGTTTTAAGGTGGTTGAGGGATATGTAAATATGAAATATGCAGGTGCATTTTGGGATTATACAGGACCTGCTCATCTATATGAAAAGTATGGATTTGTGGAAGCGGTAAGGCAGAAAGAGCAGATAGTTATGAGAAAAGAACTATAATAGTTACGCGCCTATTAAGCAATAATAGAAGCAAGGAATTAACTTACGAGAGTTCAAAGTCTGACACCGAAAAGCCAAAAATATCTTTTTGATAGCACTTAGACAATTGTCAAAACCTGTCGAAAAAGCTGAATTTGCTTTTGAGGCAGGTTTTTGTTATAATGAGATTGTATAAATTAGCAATGATACTTCGACAAACACAAGCATTTATTGACATGCTTTATCTTAATTAAACCTGTATAATGTTAGTGGAAGGGAGGCTAATCATGGAATGGATACAAAGTATAACGAAAGCAATACGCTATATCGAAGATAATCTAACCAACGATATAAACATTGAAGATGTGGCAAATCACGTGTTTATGTCCGGGGCTAATTTTCAACGTATTTTTCATTTAGTTACAGATATAACCATCGGAGATTATATTCGTAATCGACGCTTAACTCTATCCGGACGAGATTTATTTCTTACTGATAGCAAAGTTATCGATATTGCGATGCGGTATCAATACAACACATCTGAAAGTTTTTCTAAAGCGTTCACTCGCTTTCACGGGATTCCTCCATCGATTGTAAAGAAACATGGCGATAAACTCAAATGTTTCAGTCCGCTTACCATCAATATATTTATTAGAGGAGGATATAACATGTCACGTATTGTCATGGAGAATGATTCTGGAGCTAAAATAATGTGCGAAATTTTTGAATACCGTACATTGGGAAAAGTACGGTTTATTGGTATTGACGCATGGCGTACCGGCGAAGGATGGGATGATCTGTGGTTACGCAGGGAAGAATTCATGCCTAAGTTGGATGGTTTAATGTCTAAATATTCAACAGAGATAACGGATGATTGCTCAATGATGCATCACAACGGAAAAGAAGTCGATACAGAAAACCACTACTTGGCAGGACGTTTTTTCAAAGCCGGAACACCTGTGCCGGAAGGATATGATTATTTTGATGTACCAACGGAGCGAGCCGCTTATGCAATATACACTACAAACAGATATGATGGGGACATAGGACTGGCATATAATTTTACACGCGACCAAATATTAAGCGAAGGTGTTGGAATTCCATATCCTCATGCATATTGGCACGCAACAGTGTATACAGATGGCCGACCGAAAAATTGGCATGCAGCAATTCCGACAGAAAAAGATTATCGTTTCGGATATATGTTTTCGGTCGATAAACAATAAGGAAGTGTATTTAAAACAGTTATAATATTTTGGCACTTTTTGTATTTATCATTTATTATCATTAACTATGAGTTATCAATTATTTATCCTATTTTACACCCTCTTTTTAGATAACCACTGATTAATTGAATTTTACTCAATTTGTATATCAAGCTTTGTAAACGAAAAATTTTGGCTCTGTCTGTGAACGATGATTAATCATCGTTCACTTAGAGGGTAGTTTTTATTTATCCATACGGAATTAAAAAAAGTTTTGAATTGACATTTTTTCTTTTTCTATTTATAATAGCTTAATAAAATGATTTTATTAATTTTAAATTACTTTCGCATCCCAAAATTTCTTTTTGCAAGGGGGTACAGCCTTGATTCTAACCAAAACCCACAAAATGCTGCTCTATTTTGTTATATTTGCTTCGTTTTTAACTGTTGGGGTAAGTATTTTCTGGTCTGTGGCACGTTTTAAGGAGCCTTATTTTCTCAAAACCTACAGCGAAGAATTATTTGTTAATTATTATGACGAAAATGACACAATTTCTCCCACAAAAATCAATTTCGAACTTCGTTATCTTAGCAATGCCGATGAAAATCGTCTTGTTGACAATATTGAATTTCCCGACGCTTACGGCGACACGAGAGTTTCATTCAAGGTGAGCGAACAAAACAGTTTTGTGTCCGGCAGTATAGGTTATTTTTCCTCTAATTATAACGATACTTTGAATATCGAAAGAATGGGAATGTATAACCTGCATTATTTGGATATAACCGTCACCTGCGCGAATGAAATTGAAAATCTGGAGCCGCTCAGCCTTAAAAACGCAACAGTTTATTTCAGTGACGGCAGTGTTATGAACATTGAAATTGGCGAGCTGAGAATACATTTTGAGCCGGTTACACGAATAATGCAAAATTACACGAGCGGAAAATCAGCCGATATGGTATCTGAAACTTCGCTAAGCGTAATCAGCAATGAAGACCTGAAAGTTTTTTCATTTAAAACATCGCCGGTTCTTGGCGAGGAACAGTTTTTGGAGTTAAAGTTAGATGATATAGCGGCAGATGATTTGAGCGTAAATCCCTTTTTAATAGAAAATAATCAAAGAGTTAAATTTGTGGCTAAATTTTTGAAGGAAAGCACACTGTTCAGCAAATTTGACAGCTATCAGCTTCACATAATAATAGAAGCTGAAAATAGTGAGGGAACTGTCAGCGATTATTACTGCGGAGAAATCAGAGCCACACGCGACCCGAAAAATGTTTTTGAAATAATGCCGTTCGCGTTTAGTGCGGGAAGGGGTGACAAGTCATGACCGACAACCTCTCAAGCTCTCAAATCAAAAAAATCACCAGTGTGCTATCCATCTTTTTCATTTCAATTTTATTGCTTGTTTTTAATATTAATATTGGCGGTATTGAGATTTTGCCGCATTTTATTTGTTATTTTTTAATTTTTTGGGGCACCCGTAAGCTCTTTTCCGCTCAAAATTTACCCGCCTTTAATAAAGCGATAAAAATCACATTGACTCTTTCTGTTGTGTCATTACTTAATTTGATTTTTGACATATTTAATTTGGGTATTGTTTATTCATTTTTTTATAGTGTTCTCATGACTGTTTCGCATTCTTTTTTATTTGTTTTTATGATTTATTTTATTATAAGCGGAATATGCGAAATATTTAGAAGCGTACCCATCTTCGAAAACTATTCGTCGGTTCTTGAGAAAAAATTTCAGATTTTTTTACTGCTTGAAATGATTTTTTTACCCATTACAATAGCTGTAATGTTCTTTTCGGAAGAATTAGAAATAGTATTAATTGTCTCACCCTTCCTGATGATTGCGGAAAAAATCTGGCTGGCTTTCATTTTCAGAAAGATGAAAAAAATCTTTTTGGAAAGCCTTGATATTCCTGTTATAGAGCCTTTGGAATTCGATACCAATGATGATGATTTAAATAATAAAGATTCAGCTGAAATCAAATATTTGAATGATGAACAAAACGAGAAATAATTTACAAAAAGAAGGCGGAAGGCTCACACAAAGAGCCTTCCGCTGTTTTTTAATCTATTTGCGTAATTATCTCGAATTTATCGCAGTGGAGATATTCCTTTTCGCCGTCCTCATTAATATGGCTGAAAGCTTCCCTGTCAAGCGTTAATTCGTTTTTCAGGCTCTCTCCTTTTTTGATAAAAATCTTTTTGAAGGCCTTGAGTGATTTTATCGGCTGATTAAGCCCATCCTTTTCCCTGACAAAAACCTTTATAACGCACGCACCGTCATAGCCTCCGGTGTTTTTTGTCTCGGTTTTAATCAAAACCTTATCATCCTCAAGCGTCACAACCTCTACCCTGCTCACAAAGCTTGTGTATGAAAGCCCATAACCGAAGGGATAAAGCACCTCGCCGGTAAAATACCTGTAGGTGTGGTTTTTCATCGAATAATCGCTGAAGTCCGGCAAATCGGCTGTGGCTTTATAGAAGGTCACGGGTAATTTTCCGCTCGGGGAATATTCGCCGAAAATCAATTCGGTAATCGCTTTTCCGCCAAGCTCGCCGGGATACCACGCGTGAATAATTGCGTTCGCGTTTTCGTCGGCGTAATTCATCGCGACCGCGCTGCCGCACATCGTAACTACTATGACCTTGTCAGTAAACTCGCAGACTGTTCTGAGCAGCGTCTCCTGAGGTTTTGTCATCTCGATAAACGCCCTGTCGCCTGAGGCATAGGGATTGCTCGCGTCGCCTGCCTCGCCCTCGCATGAGGCGTCAAGACCGAGGCAAAGAATAGTGACATCGGCGTTTTTGGCAATCTCTGCGGCATTTGTCAGCTTGTTGTCATCCTCATCTCCGAAATAGTCGCAGCCTTTTGTGTAGCGGACATTTTCTGTTCCGATATATTCGCACAGAGCATTATAAACTGTGCTGTACTGTGTCGGCGTACCGTTATAATTCCCGAGCAGCACCTCCGCGTTCTGGGCGTTCGGTCCAATGAGGGCGACGGTTTTTATACTATCTTTTTTAAGCGGCAGAATCCCATCGTTTTTAAGCAGTACAAGAGCTTCTTTGGTCGCCTCAAGACATAACTCCTTATGCTCCTTACACGCGACGACACTCATCGGAATATCGTCATATTCGGTGCCTTTGTCAAACATTCCCAGCTTAAACCTCGCGCGCAGTATCCGCCTAAGAGCGACATTCAAGTCCTCCTCGCAGATTAAATCCTCCTCATACGCGTCAATCAGCGTCTTATATACCGAGCCGCAGTTGAGGTCGCAGCCGTTCTTCAGGCTTATAGCTCCGGCGTGTACAGGGTCCTCCGCATAGTGATGATACAGCGAGATATTCAGAATAGCACCGCAGTCGGAAACTGTATGCCCCTCAAAGCCCCAGTCCCCGCGCAGAATCTTATTTTGGAATTCGTCATTGCAGCAGCACGGAATCCCGTTGATGGCATTATAAGCGCCCATAACACTCTCAACCTTCGCTTCTTTAACAGCTGCTTCAAAGGCGGGCAGATATGTCTCGTATATTTCCTTTTTTCCCACGACACTGTTAAAGTCAAAGCGGATACCCTCAGGGCCTGAATGAACCGCGTAATGCTTCGCGCAGGCTGTTGCCTTCATATGGCGGCTTTCACCGCTGCTGTAAGCATTCCCCTGAATACCTTTAATGAAAGCCACTCCCATGCGGCTGGTGAGATACGGGTCCTCGCCGTAGGTCTCCTGCCCTCTGCCCCAGCGTGGGTCTCTGAAAATATTGATGTTCGGGCTCCAGAAGGTCAGACCGAAATATTTATCATACCGCTTTTCTCTCTGCGCGTCATTATATTTCGCACGCGCCTCAGTTGAAATCGCGTCCGCGACCCAGCAGAGCAAATCAGTGTTCCAGCTTGAGGCGAGGGCTATCGCCTGAGGAAAAACCGTGGCGGTTCCGGCTCTAGCAACACCGTGCAGAGCCTCGTTCCACCAGTCATATTCTCTGACGCCTAAACGTTCGATTCCTGCCGAGCTGTTTGTCAGCTGCGACACCTTTTCTTCAACAGTCATCTGCGATATTAAGCTTTCAATACGCTTCTCAAGCGGCAAATCCTCGTTCTGCCATGACAATTTATTCATAATAATTAACCGTTCCTTATAGCTTATTTGGAAATAAATACATGCTGTTTATATCGTAACATATCCGTTTAACAACTGCAACGGTTTTTTCAAAATAATAAGATAATACTAACCACTGATAAAAACAAAAACCTCCCGTCTTTCAACGGGAGATTTTATTTTTTAATTGGGAATTAATATTGTCCTACAGCCCTGGCTTATAGCTCCTGATCAGGGTGTCGGAATTGGATTGTTCATCGTTCCGCCATTGTTAAGCCTTGATTCATAAGCAAGAGCAAGCCAGTCAAAGCGTCTCTCTGTCCAGTCTCTGAGATAGCCTGTCTGCGCGGCAATTGTCCAGCCAGCGTTAATTTCCTCGGCAGGCATCCAGCCGTTGCCCCAATTCCAGTCCCAAACAGTATAATTCTGCTCGAGAGCCTCGCCGTAATTGACGACAGTTTCGTCAATGAAAGCAAGGGTTTCAGCCTTCCACTGCGAGCAATTCGCGAGATACTCGTTCATAAAAATTTCTGCGAACTCGGGGATGTTCATAAGCGAGTTAAAAATCGGATTGACACGTTCTGAGAAGAAATCACCTTCGGGTGAATAGTGAATATAGTTGGCATTGCCGAATGAGATGTCATAATCCCACGGTACACTCATGCGAAGCGGCTGATCCTTTTCTTTCACAACATACATGCTCATACCTGCGGCGTCCGGCAAGCCGACGATTTCAGTGAGCATAAAGTATTTTACGAAGGAATCAACATCAATCAGCTCACAGACGGCTTCCCAGTCTTTTTCAAGCATTTCGTCAAGGCAAAGCTGCATATAGTCCTTGATAAAATTGAAGCTCTCTGCAGGTACACCGTCATCCGGGTCAGGGTCTTTCAGGGCAATGTTATATTTATCGTATGATGCCCAGTGGTCTAATGTATCTATGTGATAATAATTCGCAAAGAATTCCGGATTGTTAAAATCAAGGCTGAAGCAGTTAAAGCCGTCTGTTCCGCCTTCACTGTTGAGAATATCAATCTCTAAGAGATAGCCGCTGTTCGGGTCTGTTGTATCGGTATCTATATCAATTCTGCCGGGATTTACCTCAATCTGATCCTGCAGTGTGTATACACCCTGATAAATACCGTTTACAAAAACATCGACAAATTCGCAAAGTGAAACAAAATTATCCGGCTCAAGCGTGTTGTAAATATCAAAAGCGACCTTGTTGCGCATCATTGTCGAGTCATACTGGTTCGCAAGCAGTGTCCAGCTCTTGTTCGCCGACCTGCCGAACATGGAAACCGGGGTGTCGAATTTAACTCTGACGGAGCGTTTTGGCAGCCCCTGAGTTGAGTTGCCGCGAATGCGGATTCCGGCGGACTGCGGCGCAACATCATTGTCGTCAGCGTTTTTCAGCGATACAGCCGAACCGACATAATCTGTTTTGTTAAGTGTATTAAACGCTCTGCCGTCCTGAATATCAATTACGACCTGAGGAAGAATTGCGTTAGGTATGTTCGGGGTATCTGTGTGAAGAGGAGCCTGAGCGCCGTCAGCGACACATTTCGGACCGAAACGGCTTAAATCAGCTGTTCTGAAATCAACGCCGACTATGTCCTTTAGGTTATTGTCGGTATCAGCAAAATTTAGGCGGCGAGCGGCGAGCTGCTTAGATTGAACAAGGCGGTATTCGCTCTCAAAGCCGTCCTGAACACTGCCTGCATCGCTGCCGGCAACGCCTATCATGTCTATATAACCAAAGGCTTTTTTACCGTTGCCGTCTGTATCAAACGGGTTATTTACCTCAAGCGTGTCGGTGTCGTAAATAAGCGCGACCTTTAACCCTTTATTCGGGAAGAATACATCATTCCAAACCATATCGGCGTTCGCGGGATTAATAACGAGTCTCGCGTTAGTGGTATTTGAGTATTTTGTCAGAACAACCAGAAAACTATGCTTCGCAGGGATAGTGCCCTCGAGAGTGAGCACATTCCAAGCGCCGCCGATTTCCGCGGTTTGCAAAGACATACCGGTAAGGTCAATCGCTTCGTCTGAGTTATTATAAAGCTCGACAAAAGAATGCGAGCCAGCCTGAGAGTCATTATTTTTCTTGCCGATACCATAAATCTGGTTGATAAATATATCGGGAATCTCCGGCTCAACCGGCTCCTCGGGCACAGTTGTAGGTTCATCAGTGGAAGGCTCTTCGGATGAAGGTTCCTCTGTAGCCGGTTCTCCGGTGGTTGGGGTTTCGGTGGTCGGCGCAGCGGTTGTGGGTTCCTCCGGAGTTATGGGACCGCCGGGATTAAAGAGATTTTTAAAGAAATTAATCAGCCAGTTAAAAAAATCGATAATAGCCTGAATCAGCTTATTTCCGCTGTTTTCGCTTGCAATTGCTGCCTTTTGAACGGAGATTGCCTCACCCGACGCTAAGGCTGAAACGGAAATAATGTTGACTGCTGTAAAAATAAGGACAAACGCCAATATTACTGACAGTGCTTTTTTAAATGATTTCATTCCAAATTCCTCCATCTTTCAAATAATAACTGCAAAAAACAGTTATCTCTCCGATTGTATCACATATGCACAATTATTGCAATATATTTGAAAATATATTTAGTATATATTTATATATTTTCTATGCAAATTCTAAATTAAAAGATAAAATCTAAACTAAAAAAGAAAAAAACATCTTGCTTTTTTCATGGATATTTTATACAATAAGGTAGCTGCCGAAAAGCCGGCATCTATAGAATGAAACAAATCGCCATTTAAATAGTCGAAATTTTTCATTCGCTAATCTGTTATGCTATATCGCATAACAGGCTCATTCGAATTTCTCTTTTTAAATGGGGATTAGTATGAAAGGATATGGTTAATAAAATGATTACACATGAGAGCTATCTCTCCGCGCTCAAAAACACCGCCGCCAAAGTAAAATTCAACGATTTTTTGCAAAATAAAGACAATCCTTTTCCGGATTGCCGCGTTCACGACTATATGATTCTCGGTCCCTTCGTGCTGGAAACAGACGGAGCTTTTGAAACGGAATATTTATATGAACGTCATAAGGTGCTTGACTGCGACTATCTCAAGTCCTCAGGCGGCGAGCTGAATGTCAAGCCCTTTAACGGTCAGGCGCTTAAAAATGATTATTGGGGCGAGGAATATCTGCGCTGGGAATACCGCCATGTCGGCAATGACCTCGGCTTCAGGCATGACAATGAGAGCGCGGCAAGCGCGGTTTTCGTGACTGAGCAGAGAAACTGCGTCAACTACGCTGCTTTTTATGTTGAGTGCGAGGAAGAAAGCGACGCGATAATTTGTTATGAGACCTCGGGTAACAATCTATATCTTAACGGCGAGCTTATCGACTCAAAGCCCTATGGTCGCGTCAAGGGTATGGATTCCCTCGGCAATCAATGCGCCGTCACCTTCCAGAAGGGGCTCAACCTTGTCATGTTCAAGGTTCGTGTCGGTTATATCGCTGACGGTCTTGATTTTAAAATTCAGAGATGCTTCATTTATCCTGTATCGGTTCGCTCGGGAAATGTCGGCATATGCCAGCCCTATCCGACTATTTCTTATTTCGGAACAAAAGAAGAGCCGCGCCAGATTTTCCCGACCTTCGCGGGCGCTTTCGGCGCTTTTGGCGGCGGAAGTCTTAAATATAAAATCAAAAACTGGTCAGAGGAGCTGAGTATTGACCCTATCGAAAGCGGTAAATGCTCGATTCTGCGCATGTCCGTGCCGACAATTGACGAGGAGGAAAACCTCGCCTTTGAGCTTGAGCTGAAGGATAAAGCTGCAAAGGCAAAAAAAGGTAAGTATTTTATAAATACAATACCTTATCACGGCTTTGAAGGCACTGAGCATATTTTTTCGGATTTCCATTTTGACACGACTTATCATCAAGAGCAGAGAACTTATGCCTTAGGTGCGATACATATCACAAAATCAATGATTGACGAGCTTATCCGCGACCCTCATTTCAAGGCAATTCTTTCTGAGGTTGACTACCTGCATCCCTACTATTCAATTTTCCCCGACCACAGAGAGGCGCTCAAAAAGGTTTTCACCGAAGGCAGGGCAGAATCCGACTGCTTCTATAACCAACCGAATGATTTGACCTCCTCGGGCGAGGGCTTTGTGCGCAACCTTGTGTACGGACAGCTTTATCACCGCGATGTGCTGGGCAGAATATGCTATGTTTACTCCCCCGGCGACGTTTTCGGTCACCCCAATCAGATGTCACAGATTTGCCGTAAGGGCGGCTGCACCTCTTGCAACTGGGGCAAAACCGTTATAGGACTTGACAGTCTCCTGCACCATGTCTCGCCTGACGGCAGCGACCTCATCCACCTCAAGGGCATGTCCGCCATTGACGCGGGACGCCTCGGTCTTTCTCATTTCACGGAGCTTCCCAGCAATCAGGGCGCACCTGACCCATACCCGCACCAGGGTGATACCTCATGGATGAAGGATACCCTTAACAATACAAGCTTTTCTTATTTCTCAGAGCTTATGGACGCTTTTATTGAGGACGAAAAGAAGCAAATCGAAGAAACAGGTTATACAAAAATCGAGTATTCCGCTCGTGACCTAACCCCTCACCACGCCGGAGTTTTGCTGACAAGAACTGATTACAAGCAGGCTAACCGCCTTGCTGAAAATCTTCTTATCACCGCCGAAAAATTCTCGGCTATAGCCGCCTATTACGGAGCCGACTACCCTGAAAAAGCACTTGACAAGGCATGGCGGCAGCTGCTCTGTGCCCAGCACCACGATTCAATAACCGGCACAAACAATGAAATTTCATATGTTGACTTAATGATAGAGTACCGCGAAGCCGTTGAGCTTGCCGCTGATGTAGTCAACAAGGCTATAGCCTTCCTCGCTTCGGGCGTTAAGCTTGAGGAAAAAGAGCTTCCGATTTTCGTGTTTAATCCGCACACATGGCAAAGAAAAGATAAGTGCCGCATTCTGCTGCCCGAATATGCCGCTCAAGGCTACGCTCTGTTTGACGAGAAGGGCAACGAGTATGACTTTACAGTCACCGGCAAAAAGAAAAAATCCCTCAAATCTGTTTTCATTCCCGATGTTCCGGCTATGGGTTATGCCGTTTATTATCTCAAAAAGAGCAAAAAAGCCGCTTTTGTCAATAAGCTTGACTGCACTGCTATAGAAAACGAGTTCTTTAAGCTGACAGTTGATAAAAAACTCGGCGGCGGTATTGTTTCCATATTCGACAAAAACGCGAATAAGGAAATCGTCAACCTCGCTTCAGACGGACCGGCAAACCGTGTCGTCATTCTCAAGGAGGTAAGCGACCGCTGCGAAACTCAGCATGAATACTATACAACCGGCATGAAGATGTTCTCCTCGGATTATAAGGCGCGAATCCAGTGCGAAAAAACAAACACCTATGAAAAGCTGACAATCTATGTCAGAATGGATATTGTCGCGAGAATCAAGCAGGAAATCACCCTCTACAAGGGTATCAGGCGTATCGATATGACCACTGCTATCGAGGATTATCAGGATAAGGACGACCTCTTTACCCTCACCTTCCCTGTCAATGTCAGCGGCGGCAGACCTGTTTATGAGGATCGCTTCGCGCCGCATATCTGCGGAACAGGCGCACACAAGCTGAGCTTCCAGACGCATCAGTATTATATGTATTCACACTGTCAAGTCGCGCCCACAGTCAACTGGATTGATCTCGGTCCGACTGTTAAAATGAAGCTTGATGAGAATAATGATGTTAATATTGGCATGACCGCGATAATCAGAGCTAATACAACCGCTCTTTCACAGTCCTGTGACGCTCTGCTGAAGGCTTTGGCGCTCAAGGCTATTCCTGTCACGCCCTATGACGATGTCGAGCAGCACAGGGGCGGCAAGCTGATTCATTTTAATGAGGATTTACGCAACACCGACACGCGTTTTGTGCTCTGTGTCGAAGGTACAGAAAACGCATATGAAAAGCAGCTGCTTGATAATGTAATCACTGCCAAGGCTAATGAATTTAACAAAAATTTAAAAGAAAACGGTTCGGCGATTCTCTTTACCCGCGACAAGGACAATATGCTCGAAAAGGATATTGATGTCGTACTTATCAAGGCGAAGGATATTGAGACACTGAACGAAGTTATTGCAGGTATTGCAAATCAGCTTGAAAGCGGAAAATCCGTCTGTCTTTGCGGCTGTACAGTCTGCGCTGAAGTATCGAATACTGAGAATTACGGTGTTTCAATACTTAACAAGGGCACCATCGCCTGCAGCGTGGAGCCTGATAACCTTATGAATATGATGCTTTTCCACACCGCTGAGGTCTATGGAAATCACGGTAAAGTGACCGGCGGCAAGGAGCTTATACCGGAGCAGAAAACACATCAGTTTGACTATGCGCTTTATCCGCATGAGGGCGATTACCGCGACGCTCTTGTTATTCAAAAGGGTATGGAATTCAATGATGACATAATCGCTGCGACAGATGTTCCCAAGGCGAAAAACCATCCCCTTCCCCAGACAAAGAGCTTCCTGCGCTCAAGCGACAATTTTATAGTAACAAGCTTTAAGCTAGGCGGCTATCCATTAGCGGCAATGAAGAGCGATATGGGCAGTGTCGATAAGAGAGGCTTTGCGCTGCGCGGCTTTGAGCCGAACGGTATTAAAGCTAAGGCTACCTTCGACTTCGGCATGGATATCGGAAAGGTCAAGGCAACCGACCTGCTTGAAGAAAACGCGAAAAATGTTACTTCAAAAGCAAATACATTCACCTCAGATATTCCCTCGCATTCGATAGAAACCTTTGTGATTGGCGCAAAAGCTTCAGAAAAGGCAATCGGCAGCGCAAAGCTAGGTGTCGAGAGAGAAATTGTTGAGCCGACATACATAAGAACATGGGAGCATGACCTCGGCACAATGCCTATCGGTTATTTCTCGGTTGTCGCGTCTCTCGGCAAGGATGTAAAGCGTATTGACGACAAAACCTTTGAGTTCAAGGTCTCAGTCGCGAACAACCACCCCGACAAAGCTATCAAAGGCACTCTCGAGGTTATTGTCCCGAAGGGCTTCAAGGCTGACAAGAAAACGCTTGAGTATTCTGTTGCGAAAAACGGTTTGCAGGTACTGCCATTGACTGTCACAAAGCCAAAGGCTGATTCTGACGGAATAGTCAGGCTTATTTGCAAATATGACGGTCAGGTATTTGAGGATATTTATGAGTTCGGCTATTTTAATCCCGAAACAACTCTGCGAATTGAGGACGGCAGAATTGTCGCGACAGTAATAAATCATACCTCTTCCCGTCTAATAGGTGAGCTTTCAATAGCGACTCCTTATGAGACATGGGATTGCGACGGCTTCAACACCGCCGCGAGAGGTAATGTTTATCCGCGCACAATGAAAATAGACATTGACGCGGGCGAGGTCAAGGAATATGAGTTCGCGCTTGAGCTTTATGCTGAGGACGATTTATTTGACGCCTTCTGGGCGGTGACAAAGCTTATGGTCAACGGCAGAATCCACTTCGGCTACGCCCACAAGAAGGGTCAGCGCCACAACTGGTGGACAGGCGAATTCAGAAACATAGTTCAAAAAGACAACGGCTCACTCAAAAAGATGTTCGAGCTGCTGAATCCGTAAAAAAAAAGGCAATATTAAAGGCTGCATTGGAAATCCAATGCAGCCTTTTCCAGCATCTAGCATCTAGTATCTAGCGTCTAGAATTCCATTTATCTGTAAATCCCACTCCGCCGATTTTGTCAAAGAGATTATCGCTCATACCCTTCAGCATTTTTTCGAATAAATCGGGTACATGCGGAGCCTTAGGAGCCATGCCGTTATAGGGAGTCATAGCTGAGAGCAGCCTGTCTGTGACCGTCTGAGCATCGGGAGCGGTAAACACATTGGTCGCCGCGAGCAGTTCAAGAGCCGCGTTATAAGCCGCCTCAAGTTCGACAAATTTCGCATCAGTCGAACCCGCGTTCTCATTTAAAATCTTTTCCGCTGCGGAAATATAATTTCTGCCGAGACTTTTTATGTCGCGCCCGAGATTAAACTGCGGATATTTCTCAGGCTCGGAGTTGATGTCGTCGATAGCGCCGAGGGTGACATAGAGCATCAGCTCAAGCCCCGTATCATTGCCTGAAGCCTCATGGTGCTGGCTTTCGCAGAACCAAGTTGTATCCGGGAACAAGCAGGTGGAAGCATCAACGCCGCCGGAGGGAGAAATGTATTTCGGGTCATGAGTCGCAAGATAGTCATCGTCAAAAACCTGACCGACAGGAAGATATGTCGCACCCATAGAGGTGGAGGCGAGATGAATAACCGCGTCGGAATTCGTGTTGACAGAGGACTGCATAATTCCGAAGAAGTTATATGCGCCTGTCGTGTAAGGTAGATTATAACCGCAGAAGCTGCAGGTCGATACGCCGTATTCGTCGCGCAGACGCAGGAGGTTCACAGGCAGATTCGCCCTCGCCTGATTAAATCGGTCGGTCTTTGCGCGTACTGTGTCATATTCTGCGCCGCTCAGCTGCATTTCAGCGATTTCCTCATATTTATCGGGCTTTACCATTGCCCAGAACTGAGGATTGCAGCGAATCATTCCGTCCATAATGCCTTCGAGCGCAAGCTGTATTATATCCTCATATGTCTGTCTCGGAAGAAGCCTGATAAGGATATTCGCGAGATAACCCATAGCCGGATTGTCAGAGCCCTCAGACATAATCATCGGCAGGAAATCACGGTAAAGGAAGGCGTCATCCTTATTGAAATTATATGACATGAGGTCGGTCATAACCTCTGTGCCGTTCAGCAGCGAAACACCGTTAACGATTTTGTTGATGTCGTTCGGATTGCACGCGACGCCGTCCTGCTCAAGATTCAAGTCAAGATATGAGGTCAGAACAGTACCGCCGAGGCTCAGCGTCAAAAGGTTAACCTTGTCAACACCCCTTTGAGCCTTGACCATCTGAATGTATTCATGGAGCTGCTTACCGGACTCTATAGGATTGCCGATAATCGGATAGGCAAAGAAATAAATATTTTCTTCTCCGACAATATCAATAAAGCTCTGCATCGGGGCTTCTGAATAAAACTGAGCTTTTCTGTCCGCTGTCATGCCTGCGAGCGGGTAGTTATAGGTCTCGACAACAAGGTTGTTAACCGGTTCGCCTCTGAGATTTGTTGATTGAATTTCAAACATTTTCGCAATTGTTTCGGGGAGAGCCTTTTTCAGGTTTTCCGAGGTTTTCTGTCCGAAAAACGAGGACAGTAAAGGAAACAGTAGCCCTTTGAGAGCGATATTAGAAGTCTTGGTATTGTCAAGAATGAACATTTTTCCGCCGAGAACACTGCCTTTAGAGTTTTTGACTGGCTCGCCGTTTTCATTGGCTAAAAAGGAATAAGACTGACCGATGCCGGGCACCATTATGGTCGGATAAATCTGGTCGTCGGCCTTCGCGAGAATTTCAGGGTCAACATTTAAAATATTTTTGCTGCCATAACCGGAGCTGTAAACATCAGCCGCGCCGGCGGCTGCAACTGTTGATACCAACAAAACAAGGGAAATAACACAGGAAAGAATTCTAACTAAACTTTTTGACACTTTTCTCATATCCTCTCAATGAATATACATTCTACTATATCAGAAAACAGCAGATTAATCAAGCCCCGCAGACTTTCTCAAGATTATTCTCGCGTCGGTTGCGGTGATTTTTCCGTCGCTGTCCATATCGGCAACAGCTTTTTCTTTATCAGTCAGAGTATCAAGCTCCGCGGAAAAACGCAGTACCATCCGCGCTTCAATCGCGGTAATATCCCCATCATAATTTAAATCACCCATAAGAGCTTCAAGCTTTGGAATCTCTTTTGTGACACTTTCTCCGCAAATAATACACTTGCCTTTTATTTCGCCCTGGGCAATAGGAGTTTGCTGCTTAACAGTTTCCCAATTGAGAATCCTGTGCCCGAGAGGATCTATATATCTTTCTGAGAGCACAATACCGCAATCCTTGCATTTCACAGTACCAAGACCGCTTTCGGTGCATGTCGCGGGAGTTATTACCTCAGATGCCTTTATGTGGTCACTCGTCGGCACAAAGGCTGTGACAAAAGTCGCCCCGCAAGAGGGGTCACCGCACTTGAGATACCTAGTGCCGCTCAGGAAGCAGCTCGACTTTTCACCGTCAACCCAGTCGCCGTGGGTGTGATAATGTGTCGGATTCAAGGAGGGGATTACCTGAGTTTCTATGAGAAGCTGGCAATCACTACATCTCGCCTCAGCCAGACCCTCGGCGGTAGCTGTAGGCTGAATTTTTGTTGACCATACGAGATTTTTATGCGCTGTAGGCTTTATGTACTCACTCAACAGAATCTGCTCGCAATGCTTGCAAGGCAGCGAACGAAGCCCGGGTGTGCTGCAGGTCGGAGCCTTTTTCTCCACCCACTCGGAGGCGTAATGCTCACTCTTGAGCGCGGTTCTGTTAAGCCCCGCGGCATATAAAAACAGAGGATAATCAACATATGAAAGGCTCAGCGCCAGGTCACCCTCGAGTGAATCCAGCTCACCTGTATCATTATTGAGCCACATATCATACCTTCCCTTATATGAACAGGTAGCGCCAACCTCGTTTATCCATACTGCGCAGCCGGAAAGCTTAAGCATATCAATCTTATTTGTCGCGTTCGCTGCTGAGCAAAATACACCGGGGAAATAACGCTCGTCTATAAAAACCTTTGTGAAGGCGGCAATAATTTCATCAAGAACCGCTGCGCTCAGATTATTTTCAATATTTGACATATCTAGAAAAATCGGCATGTCAAAAATAAGCTTATTATCCGTGATTTTCTTTAAAACCCATTCAGCCTCAGCCTTAGCCTCCGCAGCGTTTGCGGCTCCTGAAGTAAAAAAGCATCCAACAGAGAGGTTTGTCTTTTTGATTCCGGTGTAATATTCGCCGAAACGCGTATCCTCAACCATCGTTTTTGAAGCGGTGTTGTAGGTTCCGATTCTCAACATTACAGCGTCAATGCTGTCTGAGACAACCTTTGACCAGTCAATTTCCTTTTCATACGCCGAGCAGAGCTTTAAAACTGTTTGAGATGTGCTGAAATTGGTATAGTAATCGGCAAATTCGGCATATTTCAGCATAATCCAGCCTTCGTGTCCGCCATAAACTGTTTTGCCCCAATATGTTTCGCCGTCCTTGAAAATTTCAGAAACAGGAACAAGCGTACCGTAAGGTATCAACGCCACAACCTGCGCTCCGGAGCTGTGCTCCGCGCGCATATTGAGCGAGGGCACAAGAATCAGATATGAACCCTTAATATGGTTGTCCAAATCATATTCAGTTTTTGGAAGAGTTGTCGGCTCAACCACTGCGGTGGTTGCTTCAATTTCCGCTGTTTCGGCAACAAGTCCGCAGGTCGAGGCTGCAGCTTCGGCACTGATAAAATCGCCGTAAGCAATCAGCGGAATAATCAACACTGACGCAACTATCAGTATGATAAACATCTGAATTTTTTTATTCATGCTAAAACTCCTTTTTTGTATAACTTTTTTATTTTAACGACAAAAAAATAATTACTACCATTATGCGCTAAATTGCAAAAAAAGGCAAGATGTTTTTCAAAATTATTTTATAAAATTAATATTAGTTTCGAAATACGAATTAAATAATGTTTTACATAAATTTGTTAAAAGTATAGACAAAAGCTATTAAAAAGTTTACAATGGATTTATTAATAAAAAAATTGAAAGGACACTGATTATATGCTTGAAAATTTTCTTAAAAATTCCTTTGTTGTCAAAATTTTAAGCTGTGTTACAGCAATAGTCGCCTTTTTTACCTCCAATTATTCGGCGACATTTTCAAAAATTGAGCCTGTTGAGCCGACAAGTGCGGTTTTCAGCACCGTTCCGGAATACGCTGATGAGACTGACCTCCTGACACTTGCAGAAAACGGTGAAACGAACTACTCAATTGTCTATAGCGATACAGCGAACAGAAGCGAAATATATGCCGCAAATGAATTAAAGAAGTATTTTGACGCGGTAACTTTCGCGGATATACCCCTAATCCCAAATACCGCCAGCGTCGCTACTCCTTACAAAATTTTTATCGGCAAGGCATATACCGGTATCGCTCTGGAAATACCCGATGACCTTGGCGACGACGGTTATTATATCGCGGCTGACGGTAACGACATTGTCATTACAGGCGGCGAAATCAGGGGAACTATGTACGGCGTTTACAGCTTCCTCGAAAAATTCCTTGGCTGCCGCTTCTTTACATCCAAGCTCGAGGTCGTCCCCGAAATCGACACTCTCAGCTTCCCTGCTGATACAAGCATTTACTCAAAACCCGCCTTTGTCTACCGCGACACCTCTTGGAGAAACGCGTGGAACGCAGTCTGGCGCGGCAAAGTCGGGCTCAACGGCTCAATGACAGCATGGCACAGCCCGCTTGACGAAACAAATTATGATATGCTTAACTACGGCGGCTATGACGCAGGTCACACCCTCCAATATTGTGTCCCCGCCGCGCAATATTTTGAATCCAATCCCGAATATTTCGCATTGTTTGAAGGCAAGCGCGACAAAGGTCAGCTCTGCATGACAAATGAGGATGTATATCAGCTTTCGCTTCAGTCCCTGCTTTCATGGATAGCTGCGAAGCCCGGAGCTGAGTATTTTTCGATGTCTCAGAATGATAATCAGCACTACTGCCACTGCGCCGCATGCGCGAAAATCGACAAGGAGGAGGGCAGCCCCGCCGGCACGCTGCTGAGATTCGTTAACAGGCTCGCTTCTGATATTAAGGCTGCCGGACATGATAACATTTATATCCACACCTTCGCCTATCAATACACCCGCAAACCGCCTAAGCTTGTGAAACCTGCTGACAATGTGATAATTCAGCTTTGTTCTATCGAAGCGAACCACGCGGCTCCCTATAAGACCTCGGACAAGGATTTTTATAATGACCTCGTGGGCTGGTCAAAGATTACTGACAAGCTCTTTATCTGGGACTACAACACAAATTTCGCCCATTATCTCAACCCGACTCCGGATATCGACAATATCCAGCCGAATATACAAATGTTTTATGAGTATAACGCCATAGGTTGCTTTGAACAGGGCAACTCAGCGGCGGCGGTCAACGGCGAGTTCGGAGAGCTTCGCGCATATCTAATCGCTAAGCTTCAGTGGGACCCTTACTGCGACATCGAGGCGATAAAAAATGAGTTTATGTATTACTATTACGGTCCGGGATACACCAATATACTTGAATATATGAAGGGAATTAACGCTAAGAAAACCAAGAGTTTTGATTGCTTTGAAGCCCCGGAGGATACTGTCAGGCTCAATGAATTTGATCTTCATCAAATCGACCTTGTCTGGGACGCGGCTGAAAATGCGGCTGAAGATGAGGTACAGCTGAGCAATATTCAACGCTCCCGCTTGCAAGTTCAGTATTATAAGAGCGTCTCGAGAAAAGGCGAATTTATGATTACAAGACCCTATGACGAGAGACTCGCCAACGGAAAAGCACTGTATGACTCGATTATCGCCTTAGGCATTGACCAGCTCAGCGAGGGGAATCCGATAATGCAAAACCCGAATTTCTTTGATAAGGCAAGCAAATGGAATACTAGTCGCTAGACGCTAGATTCTAGATACTAGATGTTGGAAAGTAGAATTCCCATGGCATTTTTAATAGAAAATGCCATGGGAATTTGTTGTTTTTGTCAGGTGAAACATATTTTGTTTTCTTGCTTATATTTGTTCTTGACATTTATCTTTATAGTGTTAAAATAAAGTAATTATAATAGGAATGTTGGTATAAGTATGATAGTTTTGACTTCGCATAAAAAAACACCTATAAAAGCAGCCATATTTGACTTTGACGGGACTATCTCAACCCTTCGCTGCGGCTGGGAATCGGTCATGGCTCCCCTTTGCGTCGAATATATCGCAGGCGCTAACGCGGCTGTTGAGGATGAGGTAAAAAAACTCGTTGACGAATACATTGACGAGTCTACCGGCATCCAAACCATTCACCAGATGAAATGGCTCAATGATACTATAAAAAAATACGGCAACAGTCCGAATGCTCCCGACGACCCTTGGTTTTACAAGGAGGAGTACAACCGCCGCCTGATGCTTGAAGTCGCGAACAGACGCGACAGCGTGATTTCGGGCTCGACTGATAGGAATAACTATATCATCGGCGGAGCAACGGAATTTCTTAATGCTTTGAAGTCAAAAGGGATAAAAATGTACGCCGCGAGCGGCACAGACGAGGTTGATGTTATAAAGGAATCAACCGCTCTCGGGTTTGCTCCATATTTCGAGTCAATTGCCGGCGCGAAACCGATGATGGAGGACTGCTCAAAGGAAGCAGTAATCCGCACTCTGATAAGCTCAAGCGGCTTTAAGGGCGAGGAGCTTATTGTTATCGGCGACGGCAAGGTTGAGATAAAGCTCGGGCGTGAAGCCGGTACATTGACCCTCGGAATAGCGAGTGATGAGCAGAAAAGAATCGGCTTTAATCCGGTAAAAGAAAAAAGACTTTCAGCCGCAGGCGCTCATGCTATTGTCGGCGACTTCACAGACCTTGAGGGTATTCTTTCTTGGATGCAATAAATTGTAAACGGAGTGGATGAATAGATGGAAAGAAGAAAAATGGAGCTTTCGCTCGATAAAATAAAAACCTACTCAGCGAAAGATCGTATAAATCTCGTCACTATTGACAACATGATGACTCCTGGAGTCACAGAGCACGATATATATGACGCTGAGGGCTTTGACATACTCGTTGAGCGCATTATCGAGGCGCGCAAAAACGGTCGCCCGGTCATATTCAGCATGGGTGCGCATGTGGTCAAAAACAGGCTATCGAGGTATGTTATCGCCCTGATTAAAATGGGAATTATCACGCATGTAACCGGCAACGGCGCATCGAGTATTCATGACTTTGAGCTCGGTTATCTCGGCGGAACCTCTGAAGATGTTCCTACAGCCATTGAGGACGGCTCCTTCGGAATGTGGGAGGAAACAGGCAGATGGATGAACGAAGCGCTCATTGAAGGCGCAAAAAAAGGACTCGGCTACGGCGAGGCACTGGGCGAGTATATCGACCGAAACAGCGGGCGTTTTCCGAATAAAGAGGACACTATCCTCTGGCAGTGCTATAATAATGATATTCCCGCAACTTATCAGATTGCGCTGGGAACAGACATAATTCACCAGCACCCGATTTGCGATTTCGGCGCTATCGGTGTGTGCTGCGGTATTGATTTCAAGAAAATTTGCTATTCTGTGTCGGAGCTTGACGGCGGCGTTTTCTTGAATTTCGGTTCTGCTGTAATCGGACCGGAGGTTTTTTTAAAGGCGCTTTCCGTTTCGAGAAATCTCGGCTACCCCACCTTTAAGATTACGACAGCAAACTTCGACCTCATTAATCTCGGAAATTTCAGAAGCAAAATTGGCTATGAAGACCCGAATTATTACTATCGTCCGCGCAAAAACATTGTCAACCGCCCGACCTCTGTCGGCGGCTGGGGCTGGCATTTTGTCGGCGACCACCAGATAACCATACCTACTCTTTACGATAAAATTATAGCTTCAAGCAATTAACTCAGTCCCAAATTTTGCATTGCATCCATGGGATTCCAGTACATAATTCATATCATTTTGATTTTGTACAATTGGGATAAAAGAAGAATCCTAAAATAGGTGGAGCAGTAGCAAGGAGGATATATATGTCAAATTCAAAAACAGGCAAAAAGAACCTCATTTTTATGGTTCAGTTCGCAATGCTTCTCGCCATTGAAGCAATAGTCTGCTTCACGCCGCTCGGTTCACTGCCCATAGGACCGATTGTCGCGACACTCTCGCACATTCCGGTGGTCATTACCGCCATAGCGCTCGGAACAGGCGCGGGTACACTCATGGGCTTCATGTTCGGACTTTTCAGCTTTATAGTTTGGACTTTTACCCCGCCAAGCGCAATAATTGCCTTCGTTTTCACGCCCTTCTATTCAGCGGGACCTCTAAAGGGCAATTTTTGGAGCATGGTAATTTGTTTTGTTCCAAGAATTTTAATTGGTTTCATCTCCGGAACAGTGGCACGCTTATTTAATAAGTTCGATAAAAAGCTTATTCCTCTCGGTTATACACTTGCTGGAATTCTTGGCAGTATTACCAACACGATTCTCGTTTTAGGCGGTATCTACATTTTTTTTGGAAAAGATTATGCAAACGCAACCGAAACCGCCTTTACTGCTCTGCTTGGCGTACTGGGTATGACAGTTGTTACTAACGGTCTGCTTGAGGCGGCTATAGGCGGAGTGCTCGGCTCAGCTGTGGGGATTCCCTTGAAGAAAATTAAAGCACGATTAAATTAGTTTTCAATTATAAATATTTGAAAGGCGGGAGGCATATTTCTCTTTATGTGATATGCCGTCACTATGAATAAGGAGCTTGCGAAACAATATGACCCGGGGAATGTTGAAGACAGGATTTACGCCTCATGGGTTAAAGGTAACTATTTCCACGCTGCCTGCGACAGCAAAAAGAAGCCCTATACAATAGTTATTCCGCCTCCGAATATTACAGGGCAACTCCATATGGGGCATGCCCTTGATAACACTCTGCAGGATATACTCATTCGTTTCCGCCGTATGCAGGGTTATGACGCCCTATGGCTTCCCGGCACTGACCACGCTTCAATTGCGACGGAAGCGAAAATCGTTGAAGCCATGCGCAAGGAAGGCGTTACTAAGGAGGACCTCGGTCGCGAGGGCTTCCTTGAGAGAGCTTGGAAGTGGAAAGAGGAATACGGCGGAACGATAATATCACAGCTTAAAAAGCTCGGCTCCTCCTGCGACTGGGAACGCGAACGCTTTACACTTGATGAGGGCTGCAGCAAGGCGGTCAACGAGGTTTTTGAAAGGCTTTATAATAAGGGGCTTATTTTCAGGGGCGAACGCATCATAAACTGGTGCCCGACCTGCCTAACCTCGATATCCGATGCGGAGGTTGAATACAGCGAAAAAGACAGCTCTTTTTGGCATCTTAAATATCCGCTAGCTGACGGGAGCGGCTTTATCTCGCTCGCGACTACCCGCCCGGAGACCATGCTGGGTGATACCGCAGTCGCTGTTAATCCCGACGACGAAAGATATAAAAACCTCATCGGGAAGAATGTTATTCTTCCAATAGCAAATAAAGAAATACCGATTATAGCGGACGAATATGTCGAAAAAGATTTCGGTACGGGTGTAGTTAAAATAACCCCCGCTCATGACCCGAATGACTTCGAGGTAGGACTACGCCACAATCTCCCGATTATAAATGTCATGACCGACGACGGCAAAATGAATGATAACGCTGTCGAAAAATACCGCGGAATGGACAGATATGATTGCCGCAAGCTGCTTGTTAAAGACCTTGAGGAAGGCGGCTATCTGATTAAAGTAGAGCCGCTCAAGCATAATGTCGGCGACTGCTACCGCTGCCACACGACTATTGAGCCGCGTGTTTCAAAGCAGTGGTTTGTTAAAATGCAACCCCTTGCCGCTCCGGCGATTGAAGCAGTTAAAAGCGGAAAAACGAAGTTTATCCCCGAACGTTTCGATAAAATTTATTTTAACTGGATGGAAAATATAAAGGACTGGTGCATTTCGCGTCAGCTCTGGTGGGGGCACAGGATTCCCGCATGGTACTGCTCTGACTGCGGTGAGATTACCGTTTCGAAAAACGGCGCGGATAAGTGCTGCAAGTGCGGCGGCGCGAATTTAAAGCAAGATCCCGACACGCTCGACACATGGTTTTCCTCCGCGCTCTGGCCTTTCTCAACTCTCGGCTGGCCTGAAGCAACAGAGGATTTAAAGCATTTTTACCCGACAAATACTCTTGTCACAGGCTATGATATTATCTTTTTCTGGGTCGCACGCATGATTTTTTCCGCGCTCGAGCAAACCGGCGAGGTTCCCTTTGACACGGTACTCATTCACGGTCTGGTTCGCGACGCTCAAGGACGCAAGATGTCAAAATCCCTCGGAAACGGCATTGACCCGCTGGAAATCATTGAAAAATACGGTGCGGATGCTCTTCGTTTCACCCTCGCGACTGGTAACAGCCCCGGAAACGATATGCGTTTTTCAGACGAAAGAGTTGAAGCAAGCCGTAATTTCGCAAATAAAATCTGGAACGCCTCTCGCTTTGTACTGATGAACCTCAGCGAGGACGAAAAAGCTCCGCATATTCCCTGCGCTCTCGCGCTTGAGGATAAATGGATACTCGGAAAATTTAACAGTCTCGTTAAGGGCGTCACCGATTCGCTTGAGAGCTTTGAGCTCGGCATTGCCGTGGCTAAGCTTTATGACTTTATCTGGGACGAATTTTGCGACTGGTATATAGAGCTTACCAAAATCCGCCTTCAGGGCGAGGGCAGCGAAAAAGAAACCGCTAAAGCGGTACTGGTTTACGTTCTCTCAAACACTCTCAAGCTTCTTCACCCCTTTATGCCCTTTATCACTGAGGAAATCTGGCAGACCTTGCCGCATGAGGGCGAAACGATTATGCTCAGCGAGTGGTGCATTTATAATCCTGAGCTTGATTTCGCCAAAGACGAGGCAGAGATGGAGCGAGTTATAAAAGCCATTAAGCTCATAAGAAACCGCCGCGCGGAGATGATTATTCCACCTTCAAAAAAGGCGAAAGTTTACATCGCGACCGCTCATACCGTAACCTTTAACGCGGCAATACCTTTCTTTTTGAGGCTTGCCAGCGCGTCTGAGGTAGAAGTGTCAAACAGTTTTGAAATTGAAAACGCGGTTAATGTGATTACGGAGGATGCAAGCATTTTTATTCCTCTTGCGGAATTAATCGACTTCGCTGAGGAGAAAAAACGCCTGCTTAAAGAAAAAACCAATGCCGAAGCAGAGCTTGAAAAAATAGGCGCGAAGCTCAGCAATGAAGGCTTCCTCGCGAAAGCCCCGGAAGCGGTTGTAAATGCCCAGAAAGAAACCGCCGCAAAGCTCACTGAAAAAATAGCGATGCTCAGCGAGAGCCTGAGCAAGCTCTTATAAGGATTGATAATATATGAGCGCGTATCTCGACTTTTTTCATTCGCTTGAGCGTTTCGGCATCAAGCCGGGGCTTGAAAGAATCCTTGAGCTGCTCGAATTACTCGGCAATCCGCAGGAAAAGCTAAAATTCCTCCATGTCGCCGGAACAAACGGCAAGGGTTCTGTTTGTACCTTTTTATCGCAAATATTAAAAGCCTCGTCTTATAAAACGGGGCTTTATATTTCGCCGTATGTAGTTGATTTCCGCGAGAGAATCCAGATAGATAATAAAATGATTAGTGAAGAAACTCTTGAAAAATCCGCCGAAAAAGTCAAAAACGCGGTAAAAAAATTAGCGGATGCAAATATTGAGATAACCGAATTCGAAGCAGTAACAGCTGCGGCATTTCTGTGTTTTCTTGAGGAAAAATGCGACTTTGTCGTACTGGAGACCGGCCTCGGCGGCAGATTTGACGCGACCAATATCATCGCCGCGCCGGAGGTCAGTGTTATAACCTCAATTTCGCTTGACCATGTGAAAATTCTCGGTGATAATATCGCACAGATTGCATTCGAAAAATGCGGAATAATAAAAAAAGACTGTCCGGTTGTAACGAATAATTCGCAGCAAAAAGACGCCTTAGATGTAATTAAAGAAATAGCAAATCAAAAAAATTGCCGCTTAAGTGTCGCCGAATCCGAAAAACTGAGCATAAGCGTCGAAAACATTTTCGGCAGCTCATTTATATATAAAAACGAGCAATTCAATATCTCAATGCCGGGCAGGCATCAGATCGAAAATGCTGTTACGGCAATTGAAGCGGTTAAAGCTGCGGAAATTCCACTTAACAGCGACTCAATTTATCAGGGTCTGAACGCGGCGCAAATTCCCGCACGAATTCAGGTTATATCAGCAGAACCCTTGATAATCCTGGACGGCTCTCATAATGAGGGCTCGACTTTCGCGCTGAAAAGCGTTGCCGAAAAATTTTTAAAGGAAAAAAAAATCCTCGGGATTATCGGCATGATGGGCGACAAGGATATAGAAAAATCACTAAGCAACCTCGCGCCCATTTTTTCACATATTATTACAACAAAACCGTCGAATGACAGAGCAAATCCCCCTGAGGAGCTGAATACAATTATCAGTGAATTTGGTATAAGCTGCGAATCGGTCGAAAACCCGAAAAACGCTTTCGGAAAAGCAAAACTAATGCTTCGAGAATTTGATGCGCTGATAATTTGCGGCTCGTTATATCTCGCGGCGGATATATACCGGATTATTCCTCACACGGAATACGAATGATTCTATCATCGGTAAAAATATCGCACTCGTCATAGCTCGAGGTGGAAAACTCCGAAACAACAGCACCATCCTTACCCGCTTGAAACCAGTGCCTTGTGTTCGGATAGAGCGTATACTGCTCGCCGGGACAAAGGATTATCTCATGAAAAACCGTATACTCGCCCTCAGGAACCACCGCTTTTATATCACTAGTGAACACCCCTTCAACATATAAGTACACCTCGCCCCAACGGCAGCGGAAGGTCTCTTCTTTTCCCGGATAATTCTTTTCCTCAATCGGCGCGTGCCGGTGCTCGGGACAGGTCTGCCGCGGCAGCAATACGAGCTCCTTTGCGCAGCAGCGGTCTGTGTTTACATAAGTAACAATCTCAAGCCCGGTATTATAAATATCCCCGAGACCGAAGTCGGCGACCTCTACTTCCTCATCCTCACGGACGGTTATATTTGCTTTCTTGAGCATTTCAAGAGCCTTGACACGTACTGCATCTGCTTCCGCTTTTTTCATGCAATTCAACTCATTTCACTTAAATTATAAATCATATTTCCGCATAAATTCTTCTGTCTCCTCGAGCGACTTTATCCCTTTTGAAGCTCCGATTTCCATCACATTATGCGTGCCGACGGCGTTTGCGAGCCTTCCCGCGTCCCTGTAAGAGCGTCCCAGAGCCAGCCCTGCGAGGAAACCCGCGCAAAAAGCGTCTCCAGCGCCGGTTGTGTCAACAGCTTTTATGTCAGTATATGTCGGCAGTATGTACCTCTCGCCGTTTTTCTCGCAGATATACGCGCCGTCCTTCCCTATTTTAATTATAACGCTACCCGCGCCCAGCGAGAAAAATTTATCAGCAATAACCGGCAGCTCACTCTCCCCTGTCAGCTTTACAGCTTCCTCATAGCTCGGCATGAATAAATCAAGATATTGAAGTGTTTCGCCTACCTTCGGCAGCCATATATCGTCGAAGTCCCAGGCTGTATCCATCGCGGTAAACTTACCCTTTTCTTTCAGTTCCTTCATCAGCGAAGCCGCCTGAGAGCCGTCAAAGCTTGAAAGAAGCATTGCCCCCGCGACAAACATGATGTCATACTCCTCCGTCAATTCCCGCACAATATGCTTTTTTTGAAACTTAGCAGATGACCCCGGCTCATATAAAAAGCTGCGTTCACCGCTGCTGTTTACGCACACCACCGAAACAGTCGTGTTTACCGAATCCTCACCGATTACCCCGCGCACATCCACACCGCAGGAGCCCACGGTATCTCTCACAAAATTTCCGAAGGTGTCATTGCCGACAAGGCACGAAAGCGCGACAGGTATGCCGAGCTTCCCGAGGTCAATAGCTGCGTTTGAGGCGCAGCCGCCGACATGCATCGAAATACTGTCAACAGCCCGCAGGGTTCCAAGATTAGGGATGCTATCAGCCGGCGAAATAATAATATCTGTCGTAATATTGCCGATGCACAGAATTTTTTTCAATATAACGCACCTCATTTATGATAAATAAAGGATTGATAATATGCTAGTTACACTTAAGAAAATACTGAAGGATGCCCGTGAAAAGAAATATGCTGTAGGCGCATTTAACCTGCTGAATATGGAGTCAATCAGAGGCGCGATTGAGGCGGCTGAGGAGCTGCAATCGCCGATAATTCTCCAGCTCACTGAATTCCAGATGCAGGACTCGCCTATGGAGCTTATTTTTCCGATGATGCTAAGCGCGGCGAAAAATACTGATATTCCGGTTTGTGTTCATTTCGACCACGGTTATTCGCTTGAAAACATTATCCGCGCTCTCGAATTCGGTTGCAGCTCTGTTATGTTTGACGGCGCTTCACTGCCCTTTGAGGAAAATATCACGCGGACCCGCGAAGTAATCAGATACGCGCATTCCTTCGGCGCTTCCTGTGAGGCGGAAATCGGAATAGTCGGCGGCGCTGAAGCCGGACACTACTCTTTTAATGATGATAATCTTATAACAAAGCTGTCAGAGGCTCATGATTTTGCAAAAAAGACAAAATGTGACGCCCTCGCGGTTGCTATTGGGAACGCCCACGGAGCATATATAAAGGAGCCGCGCCTGCGTTTTGACAGGCTGGAGGAGATTTTCTACAAGGTCAAAACCCCTCTTGTGCTACACGGCGGCAGTGGTATATCGGTTGAAGATTTCCGGCGGTGCATCAGCCTCGGAATAACAAAAATAAATGTCGCTACAGCCTTGCAGGTCAATATGTCCGGTGACATAGGAGAGCTTTATAAGAACGGGAATATCCCCGATTTTCCGGCTTTGACAAACACAATGAAGGACGCTGTAAAAAGAGGTGTTATGGAGCACATCCAAATTTTCGGCTCTGAGTATAAAGCGAATTCTGTTATAGATTTTGAGGATGATGAATTTGATTCCGATGAGGAATTTTTTGAATAGCTCTATTTCTCAAGCGGTTTTGAGATTATCGAATAATACTCATGATAAATAACAAATCCGGGGCGGCTTCCACTTGGTTTTTTAAGATTCTTAACTTCGGTATAATCGACTGTAACCCTAGAGCTCTGCCTGCCGCTGCTGTAAAAGGCTGCAAGCGACGCGGCATACTCTATCGCCGCATCAGAGGGCACTTTATTCTCACATAGCAATACGGCATGAGAACCCGGCATCTTTTGAGCGTGAAACCACATATCATTTTTTGCGGCAATTTTGAAAGTCAATTTCTCATTTCCGATATTATTTCTTCCGACAAGCACGCGGAATCCGTCACTTGAGACAAACTCAAGAGGGTCGAGCGGGGCTTGTTTTTTTTCTTTTTTGCTGCTTTTTTTCTTCAAAAAACCTTCATTTTCAAGCTCTGAGCGTATTTCGGATATTTCATTTTCCCCTGAGGAGCGGGACAGCTCGTCTAAAACACTCTGCAGATATTCGAGATTTTCCTGAGCGATTTTTATCTGCTCCTTTAGTATCGCCTCGGCGGTGGCAGCCTTCCGGTATTCTTTATAATAAACCTGCGCATTCTGAACCGGTGTCAAATGCGGCTTTGCGGGAATTTTCACTTTTTTATTATTGTCATAATAATTTTCAAGTGTATAAAACAGACTGCCCTTCTCAAGTGAGTACATATTAGCCTGAATCAATTCGGCAAAAATCTTTTTTTCCTCGCGGTTTTCACTTTTTTCTAAATCAGCTTTCAAATTATTGATTTTTTTCGCTGTGCGTTCAATAGTAGTGTTTAAAAAACGGAAAAGGTCTGCAGCTCTTGATTTTGTCCGCTCTGCGCGTTCTTTCTCATAATAGAAATTATCAAGCAATAAGCTCAGAGATGAAAACTTTTCAAGTCTTGCGGCATTTTCATACTGCATTATCTCGGTAAACGAAAAATCAAGCATTCTTTCATCATTTGATATGACAATACAGGGGTCAGTTATTCCCTCTTCGATTTCCTTCTTCATCTGGGACAGGTTATTTTTTAAGTGAGAAAAATCAGTATTTTCCGAATTCACAATATCCTCACCATATGAACGGAAAGAAAGCTCGCGGCAGACAATCGGTGAAAGTCCCTGTATTGTTTTCAAGATAGCGCTTGAGACCAGCTCGCCCGTATTTCGCTTAATATTTTCAATGATAATATCAATATCGCAATCTAAAAGATTCAGCTTATTTTGAGCCGGCGGCAGCTCGTAAGTACGCCCCGGAAGAACCTCGCGGACGCTTGAATGCAAGCTGTCAACTCGCCTGACACTGTCTAGTATGACGTTATTATCATCCAGAAGAATAATGTTGCTGTGTTGAGCCATAATCTCAAGAACAATAGTGCGGCTCACTCTGTCGCCTATCTCATTTGAAGCGTTAAATTTCAAAAACAGAACTCTGTCAATACCTGACTGAGTAATCTCCTCAAGCACCGCACCGGTTAAATGCTTGCGGAAAAGCATGCAGAGCATAGGAGGGTTCATCGGGTTTTCAGGCGCGTACTGAGTGATATTAACTCGCGGCGCATTGCCCGAGCAGGACAAAAAAAGCCGGAAAGCTGCTGACCTTGTCCTCATAGAGAGTACAATTTCATTCTTTCCGGGCATATGAATCTTTTCCACCCGCCCGCCAAGAGCGGCAAGTGAAATTTCCTGCTTTAATAAATTCAAATATATTCCGTCAAGTGCCATAATTCATACCATAATTATTTTAGTCGGTGACTTTTGCTGCGAAATTACAAACTCAATTTCTTTAAATTTTGATGACATTTTCGAAAATAAAACATCAATAGCGGGTCTTTCAGTCTCAAAATGACCGCAGGCAAACAGAGCAGTATTCTTTTCTTTCGCATCAAGAAAATTATGATGCCCTGCATCACCTGTCACAAAAGCGTCAAAGCCCGCCGCGAGAACCTCAGTCAAAAACATACATCCCGAGCCTCCGCAAACCGCGACTTTTTTAATATTTCTATTTATTTCGTTAAATCTAACCGAGGTTTTTAGCTTTTGCGAGAGAATTGCCGCAAAATCCTCTGCGTCAATTTTGTCGATAATACCCTGCCGCATTACCGGTACCGGGGAAGAATCAGGACAAAAATCACTGACCTCACGCAGTCCAATAAGCTCGCAAAGGCAGTCGTTTACACCACCCTCAGCAGTGTCAAAATTTGTATGCGCGCAAAGAACACCAATACCCCTTCTTGCGGCTTCAAAAAAATCATTCCCGGCAGTAAAGCTTTTTTTAGCGTCAAAAATTATCGGATGATGCGTTATTATCAACTCGCAGCCCAATTGTTCAGCCTCGTCAATCAAAGCGTTCGAGTGGTCAAGCGCCATTAATACCCGCGTGACCTTACTCTCCATGTCACCGACAAGAAAACCCGAATTATCCCAATCCTCCTGTAAGGAAAACGGGGCGATTTCGTCAAGATATTTATAAATATCTAGAACCTTCATGCGGTCATTTTCTCCTCTTTTTTCAAAATATCATACCTCACAATAGCTATGCTCATCGAGATGATATTCATGCATTCCGTGATAATTCCGGCGTAGGACAGATTAACAACATTATAAATAAGCCACATCGGGAGGGCGGGAAAGGTCAGAAGCCTGATTTTTTTGGGATTTTTGAGGAAAAAGCTGACAGATGAAAGCACCATGGCGACTGTTGGAAGAATTGACCACGGATTTTCATATGTAATAATGCCCGCGACAGCAAAAGCGGTAGCGAAAAAATACATCCAAATAGGCGAATTTGCCCATTTTTTATCTCTCTGAGAATAAACAGTTGCGCGGCAGATTCCGACTATATTCATCGCAGCACCGGTATAAAGCCCGAGCATCAGAAAATGAATAATAAAAACACCGCTCGCCATTATATGGCACAGCATAATTCGCTTCTGAGTATTTTGCTGATAAGAGATAAACAAAATAATTGTACCGATAAATCCGACAACCTGAGCGGCAATATTCATATATTAAATTTCCCCAAAATAAGTATAGTTTATTGAATTTTAAGTATTTCTGCAATTATTTCTTTTTCGTCAATATTACTTGACGAATTCTTAATGCCTTCATATCTTGATTCAAGCATTTTTTTGGTTTTCGCCGTCAATTTTTTTGCTTCTTCGGTGTTTATGCTCTCTATTTCACCGAAATAGTAGTAATGCGCATCGCGTGTATTTTCTTTCCCGTCATAATAAGCGCTGATGGCAAGATAAGTAAAACGAGCGTCTGAAGAAGTCGTTTCCCTTTCAATATAAAAGCCGTTTTCGCAAAGAAACTGTCTGACCTCAAATGCATGTGACATCGGCTGCAATATGAGATGAATATGTCGGCTCTTTATCCACGCGGCACGTTCAAGTATGACCCGCATCAGTGTTCCACCCATTCCGGCTAAAACAATTTCTTCGGTAAATTCTTGAGGAATACTGTCAAGACCGTCTGAAAGAATAAGCTGAAAATTATCCTTTACGCGATACTTTTCAAATGTTTTCGCGGCGTTCATCAGAGGTTTTTCACCTATATCAGCTGCTATAACATACTTTGCTAGATTATTTTCAAGCAAAAACACCGGCAAATATCCGTGGTCTGTGCCCACATCAACAACTTTTTTGTTTTTGTTTATCAGTTCCGCTAGCATTGAGAGCCTTTTATCAAGCTTTATCATAATTTTCTTTCAAAATCTCAGGATTTCCCGAAATACCTTCGAAAAATCCTGAGTTTTTTTCTTTTTATGCGTTTTGCAAGTGCTTATTAATTGATTCAATAAGTTCATCTGCGTCCACACCGTGAGCGAAGCAAGCCTGTTCAATAGTCTCGCTTCTTGCTGAGGGACAGCCCAGGCAATGCATACCCATATTTAAAAAATACTGTGCTGTTGAACGGTCGGCGTCAAGAATATCACCGATTTTTGAAGATAATTCTGCTTTCATTTTATTTTACCATCCTTTTTTATAAAATCTATTATTTAAGCTTTTTTAACTGCCAAGCTAACTTCCCTGTCGTTTATGTCAACCGTTTTTTCAAGGTCGCTTTCGATTTTTCCGTTGATTATAAAGTCGTCGGCTAGCAGCTCGTTTAGAATATAATCCAATTTTGTCTTCAGAGACTCCTCAATAAGCTTATCGTCTGTTTTTACCGCGACAATAACCCTCTGCTCGACTGTATACCCTGCTTCCTTTCGGATAATTTGGCATTGTCTTACAACATCTCTTAATATACCCTCTCGCAATAGTTCATCGGATATAGTAGTATCAAGCGCGACTGCTCCGAGGTTCGAAAACTCTGAGGACACTATACCCGGCTTCGCTTTTGTCTGCTTAATAAAAAGATCCTTTGTAAAGCCAGCGTCAAAACCGGCAATAAAAATCTTGTCATCCGAATCAAAGGCTATGACTGCCGCAGACATATCCTGAGTGCTTAGATTTTCAAGCGCAGCCTTCATTTTATTAACATCCTGCTTCAAAACAGCTCCCGCGGTTTTGAAATTTACGCTCAGGAAGGCATCCTGTAAGACATCTTGATTTTCGATATATGAAATTTCCTTAATATTCAGCTCGTCAAGGATATTCTTCTCAAAAACCTTAATTTTATCACTTGTATCATTCTGACAGCAAATATACATTTTGCTTAGCGGCTGCCTTACTTTGATTTGGTGCTCGTTTCTCAGTCTCATTGCGTTCGCGATAACATCCCTTGCAATGGCGGTCTGCTCAAGAATAAGCTTATCGTCAATACCCTCGAAAGGCACCGCCCAATCGCTCAGATGCACTGATACCGCGGCGTTTTTATCGACAACTCGGATAAGCTTCTGCCAGATATATTCGCTCATAAAAGGAATTATCGGCGCGACGCATTTCACGCAGGTGCCGAGGGCAAAATAGAGCACCCAATAAGCAAGTGTTTTATCTTTAATATCGCCTGTTTTCCAGAAACGGCGGCGGTTTGTTCTTATATACCAGTTTGAAATATCGTCAACAAATACCTCAAACTCACGGACAAGCTGATAGGTCTTATAATCGTCCATTGACGCCGTAGCGCTCGCAATAAATTCATTAGTTCGCAGCACGAGCCATTTGTCAGTTGCACTCATAAGCGCGACATCCGGTTTATAGCCAGACAAATCTGGGTTGTCAATGGCGGCATAGGTCTCGAAAAATGAATATATATTAAAGAAGGATAGCAGCTTGCGCCTCGCCTCGTCACCCAGATGGAAGCCGAAACGAACATCGTTTGCGACAGGTGCACCGGCATACAAATAACGTATTGTATCCGCGCCGATTTTTTCCGCCGCGTCGTCGAACTTAATCATGAAGCCGCTCTTGTGGAACTTCGAGCCGTCCTCCTGAACAACAGCGTTGAATGACAGCACCCTCTCGTAAGGGGCTTTATCCTCAAGCACAACGCTCATAAAGAGCATAGAATAGAACCAAAGCCTTACCTGCTCGCGCATTTCAGTGACCCACTCGGCAGGGAAATTCTTTTTCCATTCTTCCTTATCGGTGAAATAACCGGTGGTTGAGAATGGAACAATGCCCGCGTCAAGCCAGACATCGCCGATTTCCGAAACACGCCTGACCTCGGTGGAACATTTCGGACAACTTATTGCGATTTCGTCAATAAACGGTCTGTGAAGCTCAGGAAGAGCGTCAACCGCTTCGGGATTAACAGCTTTTTCTTTCAGCTCCCCTTTTGAGCCGATAACCGTCACCTCGCCGCAGTCCGGACACACATAAAACGGCAGAGGCATACCGTAATAACGCTTACGCGAAATATTCCAGTCGCCCATATTCTCAAGCCAGTCGAGCATACGCTTACCGTTTGCCTCCGGCTCCCATTTGACAGTGTTCGAGGCCTTGATAAGTCTGGGTTTTAGCTCAGCAGTCCTGATATACCAAGCCGGAACCAGCCTGAAAATAACTTCGGTTTTACAGCGCCAGCAAACAGGATAGCTGTGCTCATATGGCTCGACTTTATATAGCTTACCGCTATTTTTCAGCTCCTCAAAGCATTCATCGGCAATGGTGTGGCTGTCTTTACCGCTCATGAAGCCAAAGCCGTCAAGGAAAATACCCATATCGTCAACCGGCATAAGCTTGGGCAGCCCTAAGCGTTGTCCGAGCTCGAAATCCTCAACGCCGCAGCCTGGCGCGATATGAACAACACCAGTGCCCTCGTCGGCAGCAACATCCTCCCATGCGACTATTACATGCTCCACCTCTGACTGAGCCTTGAATTCGGGGAAGCAGGTATCGTAATGCAGACCGATTAACTCCTCACCTTTGAAAACGCGCAGAACCTCAAGCTTGTCGTCGCCGAGGTATTTTATTGCGTTTTTCGCGAGGAATAGCGTCTGGTCGTCACTTTTTATTTTTACTTCGGCATAATCAATTTCAGGATTCACAGCTAGCGCGACATTAGAGGAGAGCGTCCACGGTGTGGTCGTCCACGCGAGGATTTTTGAATTTTTTTCTTTTATAGGAAGCTTGAAAAATACAGAATTATGCGTAACCTGCTTATATGAACCGGTCATTTCATGCTCTGAGAGCGAGGTGCCGCACCTAGGGCACCAAGGCATCGGGCGATATTCGCGCTCAATCCAGCCGTTCTTATGACATGTTTGTAAAAAATGCCAGATTCCCTGAATATTCGCGTCAGTATGTGTGTAATAGGAATTATCCCAGTCCATCCACTGCCCGAGCCGCTTTGACTGCTCGGTAATAATTCCCGAATATTTTTCAACCCTCTCAACACATTTACGTGTAAAGTTATCCATGCCGAAGCTCTCAATATCGCGCTTAGTTTTAAAACCAAGGTCTTTTTCAACCTCAACCTCAACCCAGAGCCCCTGCGCGTCAAAGCCGTTCTGGCAACGGCAATCATAACCGCGCATATATTTATAGCGAATAAACATATCCTTAAGTGAGCGGCCCCACGCGTGGTGAACGCCCATGGCATTATTCGCCGTTATCGGTCCGTCAAGAAAACGAAAACGCTCGTTACCCCTGTTTTTTTCGGTGCGTTTATTAAAGCAATCGTTTTCTTCCCAAAACCGCATCATATCATGTTCCATCTCAATGAAACTGAATTTTCCGTTTTCAGACATCAGTATACCCCCAAAGAATTATTCTCTATTAACAATTATATCACCCGCAACCGTATTTTAAGACAGTTTAGTGACAAGAAATTTTAAGTGTAATCGTCAAAATTGTCCTCGCGTGACTTGTGCGGTTTTTTTGTTACCGATTCGGCAACAATAAATGTCGGTCTGTCTTGAATTTCAAGATAGGAACGCGAAATATATTCGCCCATAATTCCGATAAAAAACATTACTAAGCCGCCTACAAAAAAGATAACACCGATTAAAGCACTGAAACCATATGCGTACTCAGGCGAAAGTAATGACCTGATTAGTGAATAAATCAGAGCCGCAAAGCCAAAAAAGCCTGAGAGTATGCCGGTATATAATGATATTCGCAGCGGTGCGGTGGTGAAGCCCAAAATACCGTCAAGCGCGTATTTCGAGAGTTTTTTCAGCGACCATTTTGTTGTTCCCGCGACACGTTCGATATTTTCCTGCTCAAACCATTCTGTTTTAAAACCGATCCAGCTGAAAATACCCTTTGAAAAACGTATATGCTCAGGAAGAGAGAGAATTGCGTCAATTACAACTCTTTTCATAATTCGGTAATCGGTGGCGTTGTTATTTATCTTGACCTGTGAGACCTTGTTGACAACATTATAAAAATTACCGGATAAAAAACTGCGCAGCTTTGACTCGCCTGTTCTGTTTGTCCGCCTTGTCGCGGCGACAAAAACATCATCGTTTTCGAGAGCCTTCAGCATTCCCGGAATCAGATGCGGGTTGTGCTGTAAATCCGCGTCAATCAACCCCACTAGCTCGCTGTCAGCGTTTGAAAGCCCCGCTAGCATAGCCGCTTCCTTTCCGAAATTGCGCGAAAAGGAGATATATTCAACAATACTGCTTTTTTTTGCAAGCGCGCGAAGAATTTCAAGCGTTGCGTCAGTGCTGCCGTCATCGACAAAAAGCAGCTTGAAGGAATATTCCGGCAAACCCTTAATTATACCCGATAATTCCTTAAAAAATAAGGGAATTGATTCGGATTCGTTAAAACACGGTACAACAATTGTGACAGTTTTCATGATTTAACTCCTAAATTCTTTTACATGATAAAATACATTATTATACTATACCACATTATGCAGTAAAAAACAAACATTATTTCACTATAAATGCTAAATTTTTCATGTATTTACAATTTTTTTATAATTGTACAAATTTTGTGATGTAATTCGTGTGTAAAAAGAAAAAATACACAAAAAAAATCACAAAAGTAAACTTTTGCAACTATATCAATTTGCTTTAATTGATATAACAATCATAGCATATCCAGCCGCAAAAGTCAAGGATTATGACAAAATTGAAATATGTTGTTTTAGGCTTTACAAAGGCGAAAAAATTGTTTATATTATTAAGATAGTCTTTAAAAAGGATTTGATATTATTATGGGTGACGCAAGCCGCGAATTTGAAGAAAAAAGGCTCAGTGAAACCGTTGCTTTTATAGACGGCGAGATTGACAGGCTTGGCAATTTGCAAAAATCAAATATTCAAACAGCGATGAAAACCGGTAGAAAATTCGCTGACGACAGCCCTTACGGCGCGGTTTATCCCGACCAGGGCTATTATACGCTGCAGGAGGATTTAGGGCGCGAAATAGCCTCATACGAGCAGGCTAAAACCGATTGCGCAATGCTTAAGAGGTTGAAGCTTAATCCTTATTTTGCCAGAATTGACTTTAAAAGGGAGAACAGTTCTAGCGAAAACATTTATTATATCGGTCTTAAGAATCTCATTGATAAAAATACACACAAGACACTCGTTTGTGACTGGCGCGCGCCTGTCGCTGAGCTATTTTATAATGATTTTGAAAAAATCGGTTATTTTGACGCCCCAATAGGGCGCATTTCAGGTGAGATACTTCTTAACAGACAATATAAATTTGAGAACGGCGTTCTTACAAGATATTTCGACACCGACATGAAAATCAATGACGAGATTTTACAAGTAGTGCTTTCACAGGAATCTCAGGACAAACTCAAGGTTATCGTCAACAGTATTCAAAAAGAGCAAAATACTGCGATACGGTATTCTTCGAATGAAAATATTATTATTTTCGGACCGGCTGGCAGCGGAAAAACCTCTATAGGACTTCACCGTGTCGCCTATCTTCTCTACCATAACCGGCATAATCTTCAGTCTCGCGAAATCATGCTTTTTACAAACAGCAATATTTTTTCTTCATATATCGCGGATATTATCCCAGAGCTTGGCGAAAATGATATTGTCAAAACAGACTTTTTCGATATAATTTTAGCTAATTTTGACAGTCAGTTTAAAATATACGATTACTATGAAATGTCCAACAATCTACTCTCAAAGAATAATGCCCAGCGAAAATCAGAGATTAAAATTAAATTTTCAAATGAGTTTATTCGTTATATTGAGGAAAATACTGTCATCAATGCCTTTGAATGCAAGGATATAACCGTTTTCGGTCACGAAATAATGAATAAGGAAGAAATTCTTCATCGATTTACCGGCGATACCGAATTTAATCACGCTCAGAAGATTGAGCGGATTATCAGTATATGCACTGACGAAATCGAGCACTATTTTGTGCAGAATCAGGCGTTGATTATGTCAGAAATTGAAGCTGTCGCCGACCCTGTTGACGATTTCAAGGAGATTTACCGCTCCTGCCGCAGACGCACGAAGCATCAGGCTAAAATAGACCTATATTCAAGCTTCGCAATCAATGAAATCCGCTTATATCAAAGGTTTTTGAAAAGCTACTGCATTGATAACAGCTGTACTGAAATCTATAAAAGAACGGCTTCCCTTTTGAATGAAAACAAGGTTAAATACGAGGATGCGCTGGCAGTTTTATATATAAAAATCCTTCTTGGGACAATAAAAAAATTTAAGCAGCCCAAGCATATTTTAATTGATGAGGCTCAGGATATTTGTGCCTTACAGCATAAAATCATCACAAAAATATGCGATAAAAGCAAATTCACCCTGCTCGCGGACATAAATCAAGGCGTTTTACCCGAAATTAACATGACCTCAAAAGAAGAGCTTTTGAATATTTACGGCGCCAGGGCAATCAACCTTTCAAAAAGCTTCCGTTCAACAAGGCAGATAAATGAAGTCGCGCTGAGACTTCTGCAGGGTGAAAAATATGATATTTTTGAGCGTGAGGGCGAAAAGGTTGAGTTTCTCGAAGGTATGGATTCGGCAAAGGCGATTTTATCTCTGATTGAAAGCGGAAAGCTAAGAGGAAAGTCGACTTGCATAGTCACAAAAAGTATTTCGCAAGCGCAAAATTTATACGCTCAACTGTATGAGAAAAATAAAAAAATAAAACTCCTCGACGACAGAAGCGAGGAGTTCAGCGACGGAATTATGGTTGTTCCGCTTATTTTTACCAAGGGTCTGGAATTTGACAATGTGATTATAGCGGATGCCGACAAGCTTTGCGAAAACCTCGAGGAAAACAGGCGAATTCTTTATTTGATGGTCACCCGCGCACTGCATAGGCTTTTTGTAATTTTCAAAGAAAAAGCTCCTTATAATGCTCTAAATCATGATTGATAATTTCAATAGCCGCCGAGACGCCAAGTGCTTCGTCTATGGCGGTTTTTTTATTTTCGAGAGCTTTATAAACCGTGAAAAAATGCTTCATTTCGTCAAAAATATGCCGAGGCAGCTCGCTTATTGAGTGATAAGAATTATACATCGGGTCTTCGAAGGGAATGGCAATGATTTTGTAATCCATATCGCCGTCATCTATCATTGAAATAACTCCGATAGGGTAACATCTGACTAGTGAATATGGCGTTATTGATTCAGAGCATAGCACCAGCACGTCAAGCGGGTCGCCGTCGTCCGCGAAGGTGCGCGGAATAAAGCCGTAATTTGCCGGATAATGCGTGGAGGTATACAAAACGCGGTCGAGCATAAGTATTCCTGTGTCCTTGTCCAGCTCATACTTAACCTTGCCGTTTTTCGTAATTTCGATTACGGCAACAAAATCCATAGCCGTAATCCTATCCGCAGCAATATCATGCCAAATATTCATTAAAAACCTAACTCCTATATCCTAAATCCTATCTGCTTTTAGACGCCTTTAACAATTTCCACCTTGATAATATTCGTTGAACCGCTTGTGTCGAGCGGCAAGCCGGCGGCTATAACCACCTTATCACCGCCGCGGACAAGGTCAATCATCCGCGCGCAGTCAATCGCGTGCGTAAAGAGGTCGTCCGAGGTGTGCTGATACTTCGCGAGTACCGGATAAACTCCCCACGAGAGCGAAAGCTGATGATAAGTTTTCATTTCCGGTGTCGCGGCGACAATAGGCTCTGTCGGGCGGAACTTAGACATACGTCTCGCGGACTGACCGCTCTTGGTCACTACGATTATCGCCTTCGCGTTTATATCCCTCGCAGTGGTGCAGGCGGCGTCGCATATAGCGTTAGTATTGTCCGAAAAATCCATATCATACTTATATTCACGGTAGGTGTTCATCTCGAATGCATCTTTTTCCGCCTGAGCAATGATTCGCGACATGACCTTTACGGCGAGAGCTGGATGCTTACCCATCGCGCTTTCGCCCGATAACATGACCGCCGATGTGCCGTCAAAAACAGCATTCGCGACATCGGTGATCTCCGCTCTTGTCGGTGAAGTGTTTGTAACCATCGACTCGAGCATCTGTGTGGCGGTAATTACCATTTTGCCGGAGGTGTAGCAACGCCTTATGAAGCGCTTTTGCAAACCCGGAAGCCTCTCGAATTCAATTTCAACGCCCATATCGCCGCGCGCAACCATAATTCCGTCGGAAACAGAGAGAATTTCCTCAAAGTTTTCAACGCCTTCAAGGCTTTCAATTTTTGAGATGACCTTGATATTATGTCCGCCGTTATAATCAATAAATTTCCGCAATTGAATGATATCATCTTTCCTGCGCACAAAGGAAGCCGCGATAAAATCAACATTATTTTCAATAGCGAACAATATATCAGCTTTATCGGCGTCGCTTAGATAAGGTAAATTCAAGCTGACCTTGGGTATATTTATTCCCTTGTGATTGCTGACTTCTCCGCCGTTTGTAACATGGCAGCGAATGTCGGTTTCATTCGTTTCGATTACATTCAGCGAAATTCTTCCGTCATCGATGAGAATTGTCATATCGGCGCTGAGCTGTGCGGGAAGGTTTTCGCAGGTAATTGAAGCAATTTTTTCGTCCCCGAGAACCTCTTTTGCAGTTAGGGTAAACTCGTCGCCGGTTCTCAGGATAGCCTTATCATTTTTAAAATTTTTCAGTCGTATTTCCGGTCCCTTTGTGTCAAGCAAAACCGCAGCGGGAATCCCCATCTCATCACGGATTTGTCTGAAAAGCTCAACAGCTTTCTTGTGAGACTCATGGGTGCCGTGCGAAAAATTCAAGCGCGCGACATTCATGCCATTCTGAAGCATTTCGCGCAAAACCTGCTCGTTACAGCTTGAAGGCCCCAGAGTACAGACAATTTTAGTTTTTTTCATTTTTATTTCCTCTCAAATATATTGTTTCCATCTATCTTAAATGTATTTTTATGATAAAGTATGGCACTATTCTTCGTCTTTCAAAACGGCTTCAGCGCTCTTAATTCCGTCCGCTGCGGCAGAGACAATGCCTCCGGCGTATCCCGCACCCTCACCGCAGGGATAAAGACCGCGGATATTTGATTGCAAAAACTCATCGCGTACGATTCTCACCGGCGAGGAGCTTCTCGATTCCGGCGCTGTCAATACTGCCTCAGGCATCGCGAAGCCCTTGAGCTTTGTGTCAAAATTTCTGATTGCCATTCTTATCGAATCACAGACAAACGCGGGCAGACAGGCTGATATTTCGCCGGGAACAACACCTGTCGGGCAGCTCGGTTTAACAGAAGCAAACTTTTTTGACGCATTACCGCCGAGAAAATCTCCCACAAGCTGGGCAGGCGCACTGTAAGACTCTCCACCTGCAAAGAATGCCGAACGCTCGATTTTCCTTTGCATTTCAATGCCTGCAAGGGGATGCCCGCTCTCAAAATTTTCAGGCTCGATTCCGACAAGTATTGCCGAATTCGCATTTTCACCGTCACGCTTATACTCACTCATCCCATTGACCACAACGCCGCCCTCCTCAGAGGAAGCTGTGACGACATAGCCGCCTGGACACATGCAGAAGGTATAGCCGCCTCGTCCATGCAGAGGGTGATTCGATAGCTTATAATCAGCCGCGCCGAGATGCTTATTCATAAACTGAGCGCCATACTGAACTTTATTTATAAGCTCCTGCGGGTGCTCAATTCTCGTTCCGACAGAAAAAGCCTTCTGAGTAAATTCGACACCCTGAGCATATAATGATTCAAAAGTATCCCTTGAGGAGTGACCGATACAAAGCACGGCGCAGTCGGTTTCGATATCGGCAAGCGAGCCGTTTCTGTCGCGATAAGTTATCCCGTGAATATGGCTGTTAGCGATAATCAATTTTTCGAGTCTGCATCCGAAATGAACTTCTCCGCCGAGCTCAATTATCCTTTTTCGCATATTTTTCACAACATCGCAGAGCTTATCTGTCCCTATATGCGGACGCGAGGAATACTTTATTTCCTCAGGAGCACCGAAGGATAGAAAAAGATTAATAACTTCCCTTGTCCGCGGTTCTTTTATACCGGTATTGAGTTTGCCGTCAGAAAAAGTACCCGCGCCACCCTCGCCGAACTGGACATTTGAATCGGTGTTGAGATTTCTATGCTTCCAAAATGTTTTTACATCTTCTTTTCGCGTGTCAACATCATTTCCGCGTTCGATAATAATGGGTCTGAGTCCCGCTAGAGCAAGCATGTATGAGCAAAACATCCCCGCCGGACCGAAACCGACGACAACGGGACGGAATTTCGAGACACGCTTATTTTCGGGTAAAACATATTTATAATGCATGATTTTCGCGCATTTATTTTCATTGAAGCGAGCTGCAACACTACCTTCATCACCGGAGAGCTCAATATCAGCGGAATAAATCATCTTAATATTATTCTTTTTGCGAGAATCGATGGATTCCCTTGCGATTTCAAAGCTTACAATGTCGCAAAGCGGTATATCCAGCTCCTTTGCAGCTTGTTTTTTTATATCTTCGGCATTACAGCCGATTCTCATTGAAATTTCATTAAGTCTAAGAATAAATACCACTCATTCCGTGTTTTAAAGGTCATTATATTGCGTTTGCGGCATTTTCACCGGCAAGCATACTGCTAGAAAAAGCCCAGTGAAGATTATATCCCCCGCATCGCCCGTCAATGTCCAGCACCTCGCCGCAGCAATATAATCCTGGCAGGCTTTTCGCTTCAAGAGTTTCCCCTGAGAATTGAGAGCAGTCCGCGCCGCCGCCTGTTACCTGAGAATTATCAAAGCTTCCGACACCGCTGAGAGTAAACGAGAACTTTTTAATAATTTTTACAATCCGCTCAATATCCTGAGGTTTCAGCGACGAAAAAGTTGAATTCTGCGACAATTGGCTGGATTTTAATATCGCAAAACCGAGATTTTTCGGCAGATGACCGATGAGAAAACTTCCGAGCAGCCTTGAGGGATATGCTTTCGCATGATAACTGAGGATTTCAATCAGCTCACCCTCCCCTGTACCGGGCAGACAATCCAGATGCAGCTTCAATAATGTGTTTTTACCGCTGTAAATACACTTTGAAGCGAAACGCGATATTTGCAGAACAGGAATTCCGGAAACACCGTTTTCGTTAAACTGTACCTCACCTGTTTCGTTAGCAATAGCATTATTTCCCTCGCAAAGCGAAACACCGCAAACAGCCCTAGTGCCCTTTAAAAGCTTGGGATAATCGTTTAGTATAAGCGAGGTAAGGCATGGAAAAACAGGATTGATTTTAATCCCCAGCGAATTCAAAAGCTCGTAACCGCTGCCGTCACAGCCTAATTTTCGGGCCGATTTTCCGCCGGTTGAGATTATTACCTTTCTAGTGACAACATTATCATTCAAAATAAAAATATTTTTTTGTTTTTTAATCGAACAAATTTTAGTGTCCGTAAAAATTGAAATCATGGGATTTTCTTCAATTGCGAAGCGAAGGGTATCAAGCACTGAGGAAGCCTGAAAGCTTGCGGGATAAAGCCTGCCTGAACCGTCATTTTGTAAATATAACCCTAAACTACTGAAAAAATTTTCAAAACGCTCACTTGACAGACGCGAAAGAACATCAGCCGCGAAGTCCCGGTTGCCATAATAATCCTCGGGGCGTATTTCAGCATTTGAAATATTGCAACGCCCGTTTCCTGTTACGAGAATTTTTTGCCCAAGCCTTGAAAGAGAATCAAAAATCGCTATTTTCGCTTTTCTATTTTTATTTTTCTCAAAATAATTACAGGCGGAAACAGCGGCGCAAAGCCCGGAAGCCCCGCCGCCGATTACAGCGATATCAAAGCATTTTTCCATAATTCCATCCAATTAATTTATCCTTTCAATAAATAAGCCGAGTGAAAAATACCGAAACCGATATGCTTCACTCGGCTTATCTGCCGCAAAAACACTTAATAAAGCTTAGGTAAGCATTAATACAATTAAAATTTACTCACTTTTTTATATTCATTGATTTTACAAAGCTTGATATAAGAAGCTTTGTAAACGAAAAATTCCGGCTCTGTCTGAGAACAATGAGTTAATCACTGTTCACTTAGCCGCCGATATTGAAGCCGTTGCCGAAAATATCGGTGAACCATTGAACCAGCTTTGTAACAAAAGTAATCAACCAATCAAACAAACCGGCTTTTTCGACTTCAAAAACAGTTGTTACTTTAACCTCTGTCTCTTTTACAATATTCTCTATTGTAAAAACTCTTATATCATAATAACCGGGAAAATATTCCTCAACATCGTCAGTTTCATAAAAAATCATGCCGTCAACGGAAACGGTCGCCGATTTTACCGAATAGCCGTCCTTGCCTTGAATATAGAATCTGAAATTCTCTCCGCGGGGGACAAAAACATCATAACCCTCAAGTGGTTCGCAGATGAACATATCATTTTCGGCAGGAAGTTTAACATAACACAATTGAGTCGGTGCGTCAGCCGCGACAAAAAGTGACAGAGAGCAGAATAATAAAGAAACAACGAGTAAAATTGAAATATTACGTTTCATCTAATAGACCTCCAAAAATCAGCGCCACAGAAGGCGCATATTATTACAGGTTAATTATATCGCACTTTGCGGGGAAAAGCAAGATATTTTTCTAAAAAATCCATAATTCTTTGCAAATTATTATTAATCATTTATGAACAATCCGCATTATTTTGATTAATTTTATACAGATTTATTGCTTTTATACTTCCTTTCTATTAAAATTATTACATCAGCCATCGGAGGAAAACATTAATGAACAAAAAGAAAATTTTCACTTTTATTTTTATCGGCGTTCTGCTCTTGACTCTTGTTGTTTTTGTTTCTTACAAAAACATAAGAGATAATAATTCCCATCAGCAGACAAGCACTTCACCGTCAAGCGGAAATATCACAACACAAAGTGCTGCGTCCGGTACAACAGTGGCTCCGGCAACAACTCAAAACGCCAATACGACCATAGCGCAAACACAATCTCCCGCCGCAACGACTCTGCCGGCGGCAACTACGGTTGAATCCGCAACCGAAATCAAAAAGCCTGAAAGCAAAAAAGAAATTATCGAGCTTTATGCGTCTGCTGTCAATCAGGTCAAGAGTTCGGCGAAAAGCGTCGCGAATGTTTATAATAACAATGAGAATTACGAGGGCATCAAAAACATAGGCAACAACGCTGTGCTTGAGGGACTGGCAAAAACACTTTTCGGTATGTTTATGGTTGAATCCAATGAAAGAACCGATTATACTTCAAGGGAAGATATAATAGCTCATTTTCCGCCGTTAGCCGTTTCAACTGTGAGCCTGACGGAAGCAATGTTCGAGAGCGCGACAATTTCCGACAAGGGCGACAGCTTTGAAATATTCCTGAAAACCTCTTCAACCAGAGAAAATCCTGAGCTAAATCCGACTCAGGGCAGCGGCGCTTTCGGAAATGCTTTTTCTGTGCTTGACCTCAGTGTTGTGACAAATTCCGTTAAAAATTTTCCTGTGACGCTGGACGGTATCGCTCTAAAATACTTCGAGGGCACGATAAAGTGCGTTATCGACAAAACAAGCGGTAATATAAAGACTCTTGAGCAATACGCGCCAATGATCATACATATGGACAGCGTAAAAATGCTCGCGAAAATCGAAGGTATTGACATCGGTCTGGCGATAACTGACAGATGGGAAGTACAGTTTTAATACTAGGTTCAGATTAAAAAGTAGATAAAATATAGTTTTTTAATCTGAACTTAGAGTTTGCTAACGTTCATAAATAAAGGCTTCTGTGGAAATATTTTTATCTACTGTTTAATCGGAGTTTGGTATAAGTTTAAATTTCGTCTAAAAAATATGCGTTCGTAAATGCCTTTTTACCCTCAGCGTCAACCAGTTCAAGTCTGAAATAAATATCCTCCGCATTCACCGGAAATTCCGCCTCGCTCAGCTTTTCGTCTGAAGCGGGGAATATTCTTTTATGGTTTCTTCCGCCGTTGATGAAAGCAATCGAGCTCACCGGAGAACACTTGATATGAACAACACTGTCCTCAATATACAGCTCCTTGATTTCAGGAGCGCGGGAGGCATAAAAGTTGCCGTTTTTCAGTGAATTAATAATGTTTTCGTAATTGAGACTTTCCGCTTTAATCATGGTGAAGCCGCCAAAGGAATCCCAATAAGGCGAGCCGAACTCATGACGGTTATGGTTGTCGTCGGTCGCGGTGCAGTAAATACGTTTACCCATGCGCAGAAGGTCGTCATAAACGCAGCCGGTCTCCTCCGCGTGACCTGTCTGATAAGTACCGAAATTGAAAATTTCTAAGGCAAAAATTCCTTCTATATGCCTATAGTCGTCAAGATTCTGCATTGACCAGTGAGGGTGATTATAGCTCACGATAAAGCCTTCCTCAACCATGGATTTCACATATTCCATGATTTTTTTCGTCTCTTTATATGGCGCGTATGGAAAAGGTATATTAACCTCAGTCCGCCTATCCGGATTAGTGTCGTAAAAATTTAAGTGCCAGCATTTAACAAGATTCCGCGAAATTTCATGGGGGCGGGAAATATCGGCCTCGAAGCCGTTGAGGGCGAGAAAAGCCGCATCACTCAGTTCATTATGCTTGATATATTTATCATGGTCGGTAAATGCCACAATAGAATACCCGGCATCAGTGTAGTATTTTTTTATTTCCTCAGGTGTCAGCCGTCCGTCTGAAAGCGTTGTATGACAATGTAAATTTGCCTTATAAAAATTCCCGGATTCGCTGATTAAATGTTTTTTCACAAAGCTACTCCCCTTTTATTTTATGTTTGTCTTCCGCCGGTTCATTTTTATTTTCTGCTCTTTGTTTGAGTGTTTCAATAATTTCGCTGTGTTTTTTCTCATTCAAATTATAAAACAGTAACGGGATTATCGAGAGTATAGAGCTGCCGACTGTTGAATAAATCAGCCACTTATAAATCGGAGTTCTGACTGCCGGACTTTTAAGCACGTTGTAGTCTGTGCCGAGACCGTATCTTTTAAACATATAAGGCGAAATCAACTCAGTAAGCAGAGCGAAACCGCCGGTCAGCATCATTCCGAATTGGGTGATGAATCCCTCCAACCGCTGCTCGGTTTTGTACTGCTGATAATCAAAAATATCAGCCATCATCGACTGCTGGCAAACATATTCCGAACCCTTGAAAAGATTGGAAATATAAAGGCTGCCGATTAGTAAAACCGGATTGTCAAGAGAGAAATTCATCAGATAGGAAAAAATCGTGTAGCCTATAGCGCCGTACAAAAGGATATTCTTTTTTCCGAGCCACTGCGTGAGCTTTGGCGCAAGCAGCATTCCCGGAATCGAAGCGGTGCCGATAATTGATGAAAACAGAGCGACATAATTGTCATTTTGCAAATTATAGTGCGCGTACCAGCTCGGAATCTGCCCGGTACCGTATTTTAATGCACCCAGAATTGTAAATAAATTTATAATCCAGAAATATTTATTCGCCAAAAGATGCTTCAACCCGCTCTTAAAAGGCACCTTTGCTACATAGGTTTTCGGCACAATTATCCTTTCATTCGTATCCCTGAAAGTCCAAAGTCCGATTAACACACCGACTACCGCGAAAATTGGAATCAGAATCCGGTAGGGTGCGATTTTGTCAAGTCCGCCAAGCATCTGCGCGAAAACAGGAAACACAATAGCGACAATCGAAGGACCGAGATTGTAAATAAAAGCACTGATTGACAAGAGCTGCGTACGTTCCTGTGAGTTCGGAGAAAGAACCTGACCGAGATTCGCATAAGCGGAGGAATAAAGCGACTGAAACAGCATCAGCACCGTCGAAACCAGCGTTATCAATATCATTTTTGTATTGTACTGCGCGGAGCCGGGGATAAATGCCATTAAAATAAGCAGCAGGACAGTCGGAAAACCGGTATAAAGCAGATACGGGCGAAATTTGCCGTATTTGCTCTTTGTGTTGTCGATAATCATGCTGACGAAGGGTGTTTTTATCAGATTAATCAGGTTAACGACAGTATTCATCAGCGCGAGATGGTCGGGCGAAATGCCGTAAATCGCACCATTCAGATAATAAGGCTGCTTCAGATTCACTTGCAAAAGCAGTGAATTGACCGTATTTACACCTATACCGCCGAAGCTGTAGGCGCAAAATTCTTTATTCGGAATATATTTCCCCTCTGCGGGAGTGTTCCAGTTTGTTTTTACTCCTGAAATCAGACTACGAACCTTTTGAATCGCTCCCATATCACTTACCTCCTCAAACGCATTAAAAAGCTTAAATCAATTTTACTTTTATCGTATTGACCGAGCGCGGCAGAAGCTTCAGCTTAGAGAGTGAAACTTCACTCTCCTCAAGGTCACATATATCGGCGGTGGTATACATCCGAGCGTTGTCCTCGTGCTGCGCCGCACCGAAATCAATTGCCGCTTTGCAATAATCATAGGAGCGGTTTATCAGCAGTAAAATCAGCTCGTCGCCCTTTGCAAAAGCGAGTGTCTCGACTAGCGCGTCAGGTGAGGTAAGCTCAACCCTTTTAAAGCCTTCGGTAACAAATTTGGAGAAATTGCCGAAAGCATAATATCTTTTTGGAATATCAAATGTTTTTGCTTCCTCGTCAATATAGATGAGTCCGTCACAGAAATCCACCTCGGATACTGCAATCCAGTGCTGCCACGAAACAGCGTCAAGAATTGAAATATCCTCATACATTACCTTCGCCTGCTCGAGAGCGGAATCCATCGAATAATCGCGCCCGCCCTTCATATGCGTCCACTCACTTGTTCTAACGGGAACACCGGTGAAATATTTATCCATGAACTTTTTATATCTTTTTTTAACCGCCGGACCGACCCAATATGAATGATTATCTACACCGTACATATTCCTGCGCACAAGGTCATCATTTAACACCTGTCTGATTAATGTGCGGTTAAAGAACATTATATTACCGTTTTCCGGACCTGACAGCCATACATTTTTAAGAGCAGGACGTTCCTCCTTCTGTCTTGCGAATTCCCTGAAAACCGGGCGGATATGCCACGGTTGGTAGTGGCAGCCCTCCTGCCCCTGCTTGCCCGTCCAGACCCACATCGTTTCATTAACAGGCGAAATATACTTTATCGGCACACCCTCGGCGAGAAAATGCTCAACGACATCCAGCACATATTTCGCGAATTTAGGATAATTTTCTTTTTTTATATTTTCATAACCAGCCTTATCAAGCTGCGATTTTCCGTTTATCGTGAAGCGCTCGGGGGGTGTATTGCTGAAAAAAACAACCTCGTGCGCGCCGCGCTTTACCGCGTCCTTCATCATGAAAACCGCCGCCGCGTCACGGCTCCAGTCATATTCCGTCTCGCTTATATCAAAGGATTCCGCCGCTCTCGCAGGCTGCGAAAACCTGCCTTTACCGCTGTTTTTGGAGCCGCCGCCCATGTTATAGCGGTATGTATTAACGCCGATTCCGACATTTTTGTCAAAAAGAAGCTGGGAAATCCGCTCGCGAACAGGCATTCCGCTAGCTTCGTCTATATGTGTCCAGTTGCCGACTATCTGCGCCCACCATGCGCCGCTGACGCCGAAGCCCTCCATCTCCTGATATCTTTTATTCATGTCAAGCTTCAAATTAATGTTCATAAAATTCTCCCATTTTTAAAATTAGTGTACTATTAGTAGAAAACGCTCAATAGTATAAATATACCATGATACACAAAAAAGTCAAGTGAATTACCTGAGCGAAAAACCGAAAAATAAAAAACACCGGTCAGACGGTGAAAATTAATAAAAGATATTGACATTGTGATAGTTGTCGTTTATAATAAGGATGTGGCAATGCCGCGTAGACGGTTAGCTGCAAAGTGAATAATTTTAATAACCGCTCAGCTATGCAGGCTTGGGGCGGTTATTTTTTTATGGCTATAATGAGTAAAAGTATTACTAAAAGTACAATTACAAAATATTCCATGCGCGTCACCTCCTTTCGGAGATAGATACGCTAACCGCCTACCGTACAGGCATTACCACGAAGATATTGTATAGCAATTGTCGGATAATGTCAAATATTATTTTTATTTTGCAATTAATAAAACGCCGGATAGCCATATGCTCATAAAATATGGACATTTTTAAAAAAATATGATACAATCAATAACATTCCGATAAAACAAAAGGAAGAAACCATATGAACAGTAAAAAGTATGAATTCGAAGCGCTTATAAAAAAGGTTGAGGATATTGACGGCGCTTATATAGATATACCCTTCGACGTGAAATACGAATTCGGAAAAGGTAGGGTCAAGGTTCACGCTACCTTTGACGGTGAGGAATACGACGGCAGCATAGTCAGAATGGGCACACCCTGCCATATCATCGGAATCCGCAAGGATATAAGGCAAAAAATCGGAAAACAGCCCGGTGACACGGTTAAAGTAACCATAATTGAACGCGAATAAAGCATAAAAAAATTATAAAACCAACATTTTACCGCCGCATGCGGTATATTTTTGTGTTAACACTTGATTCTCTACCATATATAGTATATAATATATCAAAATATCTAGCATCTAGAATCTAGCATCTAGAATCTAGAATCGAAGGGCTTGGTTGAATAATTAATGGCAAATAAAACCGCTATCTATGACAACGAAAGTATTTCCCAGCTCAAAGGCGCCGACCGCGTCCGTAAACGTCCCTCTGTAATTTTCGGCTCAGACGGACTTGAGGGTTGTCAGCACTCTGTTTTTGAAATTATATCAAACGCTGTTGACGAGGCACGCGAGGGCTTCGGCACAAAAATTGCCGTCACCCGATTTCTTGATAACTCCATAGAGGTGCAGGATTTCGGCAGAGGTATGCCGGTTGATTACAACAACCGTGAGCAGAGATATAACTGGGAGCTGCTTTTCTGCGAGATGTATGCCGGAGGAAAGTACGACACAAACAGCGGCGGTAGCTATGAATATTCGCTGGGGCTTAACGGTCTCGGTCTTTGCTCGACTCAGTACGCCTCCGAATATATGGACGCGGAGATTCACACCGGGGGATTTTGCTACACCCTTCATTTCGAGCGAGGCAACCCTGTCGGAGACATGAAAAAGGAAGCTTATGATAAGAAGGATACCGGCACGAGAATACGCTGGAAGCCGGATTCTACGGTTTTTACGGATATTAATGTTCCGCTCGAGTATTTTCAGGATACGCTGAAAAAGCAGTCTGTCGTTAATCCCAGAGTTAAATTGATATTGAAAAATCAAATTTCCGAATCCAAATTCGAAACCTTTGAATATTATTACGAAAACGGAATTTTAGACTATATAAACGAAATTGTCGGCGACAGCGCCTTCAGCTCCGTCCAGAACTGGAATGTGGAGCGAACAGGACGCGACCAGGAGGACAGACCTGACTATAAATTGAAAATCAACGCCTGTATCTGCTTTTCAAACAAGGTCAAGCTCAAGGAATACTATCACTGCTCAAGCTGGCTCGAGTACGGCGGGGCGCCCGAGAAGGCGGTCAGAAGCGCCTTTGTCGCCGAAATTGACGCTTATTTGAAGAGCAGCGGAAAATATACAAAGCAGGATTCAAAAATCAGCTTTCAGGATATTGAGGACAGTCTGGTACTTGTTATCTCTTCTCATTCAACCCAGACCTCCTATGAAAATCAAACTAAAAAGGCTATTAATAATAAATTCATTCAAGAAGCGATGACCGAGTTCCTGCGGCATCAGCTTGAGGTTTATTTTATTGAAAACAAGCTTGAGGCGGATAAAATCGCCGACCAGATTCTTGTTAATATGCGCAGCCGCGTCAGGGCTGAGAGCACTCGTCTGAACCTTAAAAAGACTCTTTCGGGCGGCACCGACATGACAAACCGTGTTGAAAAATTCGTTGACTGCCGCAGCAAGGAAATCAGCGAACGCGAGATTTTTATCGTTGAGGGTGATTCAGCTCTGGGAGCCTGTAAGCAGGCACGAGACGCCCAGTTTCAGGCTGTTATACCAATTCGCGGAAAGATTCTTAATTGTCTGAAAGCGGAATACGATAAAATTTTTAAAAACGATATAATCACAGACCTCATAAAGGTTCTCGGCTGCGGTGTTGAGGTCAACGGCAAGCACAGCAAGGATTTGACCTCATTCAACCTCGCGAATCTGCGCTGGAATAAGGTTATCATCTGCACGGATGCCGACGTGGACGGTTTTCATATCAGAACTATTGTTCTTGCGATGTTTTTCCGTCTCATGCCATCATTGATTGATGCGGGAAAGGTCTATATCGCCGAATCGCCGCTCTATGAAATCACCTGCGGAAGCGAGACATGGTTTGCCTATACCGAAAGCGAAAGAAACGAGGCTCTCAAACAAATAGGCAACAAAAAGTATACCATTCAGCGCTCAAAGGGACTGGGTGAGAATGAAGCGGATATGATGTGGCTCACAACCATGAACCCCGAAACGCGGCGGCTGATAAAGGTTGAGCCGAACGATATGAAGCAGGAAATTTTTGAGCAGTTTGACCTCTTTTTGGGAGATAATTTACAGGGCAGAAAAGATTTTATTTCCGAATATGGCTATAAATTTATCGACCCCAGCTATGTTTCATAATTATTTTTGAAGGATTGCGTGAATAATATATGGCAAAAAAGTCGAACAGCGATGAAAATAAAAATAAAAAAACCTCCGACCCATCTGCTCATATTCTCGGCGCGGGCGAGGTTGTTAATCAGCTTATAACTGAAACCATTGAGACAAATTTTATGCCTTATGCGATGAGTGTCATTCTCTCCCGTGCGATTCCTGAAATCGACGGCTTTAAGCCGTCACAGAGAAAGATACTCTATACTATGTATAAAATGGGGCTTCTGAACGGTTCGCGTATAAAGTCCGCGAATATCGTCGGGCGAACCATGCAGCTCAACCCCCACGGCGACGGCGCAATTTATGACGCGATGGTCAGAATTTCAAGAGGTTATGAGGCACTGCTTCATCCCTTTGTTGACTCTAAGGGAAATTTCGGCAAGGCGTATTCAAAAAATATGGCTTACGCCGCCTCGCGTTATACCGAGGCGAAGCTTGAGGAAATCTGCGGTGAGATTTTCGGCGATATTGACAAGGACACAGTCGATTTTTGTGACAACTATGACAGCACAATGAAGGAGCCGATGCTCTTACCGGTCACGTTTCCGACTATTCTCACAAATGAGAGCAGCGGTATCGCCGTCGGAATGGCGACAAATATCTGTTCGTTTAACCTCATTGAGCTTTGCGCGACAACCGTTGAGCTAATTAAAAATCCCTCGCACATAATAGCTGACACGCTTATCGCTCCCGACCTTGTCGGCGGCGGTAAAATCCTTTTTGACCGCGAAGCCATAAACAGGATTTACGAGAGCGGTAGAGGTTCTTTTAAAGTACGCTCTAAATATATTTACGACAAATCCAACAACTGTATTGAGGTTACCGAAATCCCGTCAACGACAAACTGCGAGATGATTATTGATAAAATTATTGAGCTTGTCAAGAACGGGAAAATCAAGGAAATCAGCGATATCCGCGACGAGACAGACAAGACAGGCTTGAAAATCACAATAGATTTAAAAAGAGGAACAGAGCCGGATAAGCTGATGGCGAGACTCTTCAAGATGACCACACTGGAGGATACCTTTGCTTGTAATTTTAATATTCTTGTCGGCGGCAATCCCATGGTTCTCGGAGTCGGCGAAATTTTGAACGAGTGGATAGCCTTCCGCGAGGAGTGTATCAGAAGGCGCGTTTTCTTCGAGCTGTCAAAAACAAAAGACAGGCTGCACCTTTTGAAGGGATTGCAAAAAATTCTTCTCGACATTGACAAGGCTATAAAAATCATAAGAAATACCGAGGAGGAGCAAGAGGTTGTTCCGAACCTGATGCTGGGCTTCGGCATTGATGAAATTCAAGCTGATTATGTCGCGGAAATTCGACTGCGTCACTTGAACCGTGAGTTTATTCTTAAACGAATCGATGATATTGAAAAACTTGAAAATGACATAAAAGACATGGAGGACATCCTTGCCAACAAGAGCCGTGTCAAGAAAATAATGATTAAGGACCTCGAGGCTGTGGCGAAAAAATACGGTAAGCCGCGAAAAACCGAAATCATTTATACCGCAGACGATGAGGAGGGAGAAAGCGAGGAAAAAATTCCGGAATATCCCGTCAATCTCTTCTTTACGAAAAACGGTTATTTTAAAAAAATCACTCCGCAGTCCCTTCGCATGAGCGGCGAGCATAAGCTCAAGGACGGCGATGAAATAATAGAAACAATTGAGGCAAACAACAACAGTGACTTGCTTTTCTTCACGAATCAGTGCAATTGCTACAAGGCAAAGGCGAATGATTTTGAGGATACAAAAACGAGTGTGCTCGGGGATTATATTCCGACTTCCCTCTCGATGGAAAAGGATGAGACGGCGATTTATATGGCTGTCACCGGTGATTATTCGGGTCATATACTTTATTTTTTTGAAAACGGAAAAATAGCCAAGGTTGAATTGTCCGGCTTCGCGACAAAAACTAACCGAAAAAAGCTTATAAAGGCTATCTCAGATAAGTCCCCGGTCGCGGATATAATGCAGCTTTCCGCTGATACTGAAGTCCTGTTGAAATCCTCTGCAGGCAGGCTTTTAATCGTTGACACAGCGATGCTTTCGCCGAAGTCGGCAAAGGATACCCAGGGCGTTCAGGCTATAAAACTCAAGAAGGGTCACCGACTCATAAGCGCCCAGCTTTATACCGAAGGCAAGTTTGAAAAACCCCAGAGATACAGAACCAAGGCTCTTCCGGCGACAGGCGCGACACTTTCCTCAGGCGACGCTGGCGAGCAGCTTGAAATGCTATAAAATCAAGCAGTAATAAAGCGAAACCCTTTAAACGCGTCTATTGTATCCCGTTTATATAAATTGTCGTCCTGTTCCCTTTGAGGAAAACAGAACGACAGCGGATTCGCAGCAAACGCAAAATATTTTTTGAATCCGCTGAGAATATAATTAACCTTTTCGCGCGGTTTATGTTTGGAAATATATGATTATCACTTTTAATACTAACCATTGATAAAAAACATTGTATATTTACGGTCTTTTTTGTGTTTTACTGCGTCTTTCTCCTTAACGGGCGTCAGCCCGTCTGCGTCGGCATCCTTGTAAAACGCAAAAAATCCTCGCAAATCTTTCAACGTTTTTTATCAGTGATTAGTATAAACAATGATTAAGCAAAATCAAAGCGGGTGAAGTATTATGTTTGAAAAATCAAAAGAAAAACGCAGAATAAAAAAAGAGCGCAAGAAGATAAAACCGGGAAGGCTGAAAAAAATCGTTGCGAACGACACGGAGATTCAGGCGCTGAATATACGCATTTACAATGAAGGTGAAGACGGGATTATTAAGCTCGCGGTTAAAGACCAGTGCGAAGCGCTTCATTATGACACAGTGCATTTTCTAATTGAGTCTGAGGATAAAAAATTGAAAATCCGCGCAAAATTTAAAAATGCCGACGAGGAAAAAAACTTTTATGTATACACCTTTATCATAGAGGATTTCAGGGAATTTTTTGCTTGATTTTTTTTCGGCTTCTGACTTTATTTGTGTTAATACCTTAGTGAGCTAAAAGCTCAACAAAAAACAAGACTTGGGTTGAGTGCTTGGCAAGCCAAGCACACGTTAGGACATAAAAAATCATCCCAACCACCTGCGTTAATGCTTGCAATTAACAAAATCGGGTCGGGATGACACGAGTAAAACGACATTCATTTATAAAAATGCTTGGTGACGTACTCGTTGTTAATAATATGCCTTATGTAGAGCTGAATATGTATGCAAAATATTGCCAATTAATTAGCGAATCCAAAACATTTTTTATCCCGAATATTAACCATTCATTTTTCTTTTATATCAAATCAGCCTTTCCTTTATACAAAGAAAGGCTGACTAACGACTCAGAACAAAAGAAAATTTAATTAATCAAAAAACATAAACTTCATTTACATCACTTACTTCGGTTAAAATCATTATAATTAAAACCATAGTAAAATTCAATCAACATAGTATTCTCAAAACTTGTATTCAAACGATACTCGAAAATGTCCTTTGCCGTCGTTATTATGATTAACAGCCTCATACAAATTATCAGAGGTATTTTTTAACATTTTTATTATATAAATGACAAAAAGAAAAATATAAATATTTTTTAGTATCTTAATGGGTTGAAAGCTTAATAAAAAACAAGACTTGTTGACATTCCCTTGGTTTGTAAGCTTGGCAAGCCAAACCCGCATTAGAATAATAGAAAAATTATTAATTGTTGCTTGAAAAACTGATTCAAAACGGTGAAAAATCTGAAATTTCTTCATTTTTTCTATCGACAAATCAAATAAAATATGCTAGTATAGTAAGGCTCTCATGAAAAGCATTATTATAAAAGTATTAAAATCCAATAATAAAAAAAATTGCAAATAAAATATCGCGGGTGTAGTTTAGTGGCAGAATCCCAGCTTCCCAAGCTGGCTGTGTGGGTTCGATTCCCATCACCCGCTCCAAACCAAAAAAAAGCATTTGACATTTTTCGTCAAATACCTTACAATAGTTTTCGGTGGTTCTGCTATAAAACGGTAGGCGGCTAAGTTTTGCCCCCGAAAGGGGGTGCTGCAATGGAATACATAATATTATTGATTATTGCATTAGTCATAATAGAGCGTATCTTAAACAGCAAAAAGAAATAACCGCCCATCCCTCAGAAAGATAGCGGTTAAATCTGCAAACTTTATGGGGGCGTAGCCGTCTATCGGCAGTGCCACCGTTTTGTATCTTCATTATAACCGCAACACTACAATATGTCAATAACTTTTAATGTTTTTCACCGATTTACTGGTGATTTTTTTATTTCTTCTCAATCGGCAACCGCCTGCAATTGTTATACAAATCTTCACAAGTGCCGCTTCCGCCCAAATCGTGGTAGCCCTTATAGAGATACACTAAATTTTTCTTATCCTCAACCGGACAGTCTCCGCGACTGGTTTAGTAGCGGTAAAACTGATACAAGCGGTCATGGAGAATTGCAACTGGCTGTTTGGGTTCGATTCCCATCACCCGCTCCAAACAGAAAAACCTCGTTTTCCTTGATATATAAAGGATGCGAGGTTTTTTAATTTTTTAATATTAACATTTTATGAAAAATTTTTCAACAATTTATGAAAAAATATCCAACAAACTATTGCATTTTATTGCTTAATAAAGTATTATTGTTAATTGTAGTTTATATGAATTTTGGATATGTTGTCGATGCTGATTCACAAATTAAACCAAGCAAAACAGTAAGTAAAGAAATATCCTGTTATGAAAATTTCGATACTGTTAAGGTCTTTTTAGATGGAAGAGGTCAATAAACGGCGCTGTATATTAATGTATTTAAAATTTCATTCCATTTTATGAGATAAAATCTTTATTTTTATATGCAGTAAAAGATTATGTAGCATAGCTCCAATCCTTGAAATATTATACAATTGAGTCCGGAAAATCCTTAAAACAATAGGATTTCCGGGCTTTAATTTTTTATGATGCTTTGTACTTTTCTTTATTTAAAATAGATGTCAATATCAAAATCTGATTCTATATATATACTTTTTATAGCATAATCATTGTTCACACGCAATTCATTTTCACCCAGCGAATAATACTGTATTTTAGAACAATCAACATCTTGCAACTGTTTGCCCTTTTTTAAATCAGGAATAAATTTTTCTAATGCTTTACACTGCTCATTAAACACCTTTTCGTCAGCATCAGTACAAATATTATAATAATATTTAATTTTTTCATTTTGAATTCCTTTCAAATCAATATTTTGTATTTGATTTCTATTTGTATTATAACTGCCTCCAAAAACCAATTCATGACAAAAAATACCTCTTGACAAAATCAAACATTTGTTTATAATAATGTTTGTACATTTGTTTGAGGTGTTTTTATGGAACGTGTTATTTTACACTCCGATTTGAATAATTTTTATGCGTCTGTTGAATGTCTTTACCGTCCGGAGCTACGGGACAAGGCTGTTGCGGTCGGCGGCAATCCCGAATCCCGTCACGGTATTGTGCTGGCAAAGAATCAAATAGCAAAAGCATATGGCATAAAAACAGCCGAAACGCTCTGGCAGGCGCGTCAAAAATGCAAGGACATCATTTTTGTTCCTCCGAATTATATGCGGTATCAACGTTTTTCGAAAATGGCACGGGATATTTATGAGAGCTATACTCCGCTTGTGCAGTCCTTCGGGCTTGATGAATGCTGGCTCGATGTGAGCGGCAGCGTCCGACTGTTCGGCGACGGAAAGCAGATTGCCGATGAAATTCGCGAGAGAATAAAATTTGAGATGGGTATTACTGCGTCTGTGGGGGTGTCGTTCAATAAAATTTTCGCTAAGCTCGGCTCCGACATGAAAAAACCGGACGCGACAACAGTCATAACGCGTGAAAATTACCGTGAGCTTGTCTGGCCGCTTCCAGCCGGCGACCTTTTATATGTTGGTCCCTCCACTGTCGAAAAGCTCCGCCGCCGCTGTATTCACACCATCGGCGACATTGCAAATATTGATGTTGGAATACTTCGCTCAATTCTCGGGTGCAACGGAGTGATGCTTTGGCATTTCGCCAACGGCAACGACTATTCCGAGGTGTCGGAAGCTGCTGCTCAGCCCTTCGCTGCCGCTTCTGTCATTAAAAGTATTGGTAACTCAACAACAACAGCTCACGACCTCATTACACCGCAGGATGTTAAAATTACCCTGTATGTGCTTGCTGAAAGCGTCGCAATGAGGCTGCGTGAACAGTCGCTTAAGTGCCGGACTGTTCAGCTCACTGTCAGGGATAACAGCTTTAATTCATATGAGCGGCAGGCTAAGCTCCCATTTGCTATGTGCACCTCCACAGATATTGCGGAAAAAGCATATGAACTGTATTTGAGGAATAACGCGGCGAATATTCCTGTGCGAAAGCTTGGTGTGCGTGCCTGCGATTTGGTACAGGTGCATGATATTCAACTTTCGCTCTACCCGGAAATTGCCAAAAACGAAAAACATGAGCGGCTGGAGGAGACTATAGACACCCTTCGCTCTCGTTTCGGTCATTTTGCGGTACAGCGCGGCATCATGTACGCCGACAAGTCCCTATCCCATATCAATCCGAAGGATGACCACACCATTCATCCTGTCGGCATTTTATAAAAAAACGAGGCGAAAAATATGGCGCGAAAGGTTTTTGTCGCCGTTACAGCCCACTTTGATAAGGACGGCGATATAATCCCCCTGTCTTTGACCTGGGAGGACGGTATTTGTTATGAAATCGATAAGGTGCTTGAAAAAAGGCGCGCCGCGTCGCTTAAGGTCGGTGGTACCGGTCTGCGTTATACCGTGCGAATTCAAGGAAGGGAGACCTTTCTGTTTCTTGAGGAGGACACACATTGGTTCGTTGAAGGGAAATAGATGTTTATCATATGAAAAAGTTAATTTATCCGGGAATTTTTTATATAGAAAACCCTTCTGCAGAAATTAAATATCGGTCAGCAATAATGAGCGGGAGACGTCTTAAATCGCTTTTAGGACATCGTTTTTATTAAGATTTATCTCTTCTCTGAAGCATATTTGTCCGTCCGCAGCATCAAAATCAAGGGAGTTTCCATTGAGTAATACCGCTCCGACCTTATCCGCCTGAGGGAAACCGAATTTCCGCAGGCTGATACTGCCCCTGCTGACACTGAACTCGAGATAGCTCCGCGAAATTTCCACCTTTCCCCACGCACCCGAAAATGCCCAGATTGACCTGAGGTCATCCTCAAGCGGAGCAAAACAGACAGTTTTTCTGCACATATCGACATGCAAGCCCTGATATGCCATAACAAACGACCATGCCGCCATTGAGCGCGCGTAATTTCCGCCGCATTCAATCTCATTCCAGGGATTCCTGTGCCTTCCGTCGTATCTGTCGCGCACAGCCCGAATGCAGCACAGGGCTTCATCGTAAAGCCCTCTCAGCATCATGAGTGAAGCCGCGGAATACTCAAAGCCGTGCATGGTTTCCTCTGCATATGGTACAGATATATTTGGGCGTTGTTTTCCGTCCGGATAAGAGCATATAAGGGTACCTGCTTCGTTTTCCAGCCCGTAAATCCGGCATGGATTAAAAATATCTCCAAGTTTATTCTTATAATTGTATTTGTAAATACTTCCGAGTGCCTTTTTAACCTTTTCATCGTCCATTACCGCTCCCAGACCGCACAAATCGGCATGCCACTGCCCCAGCATCTGGTCAATCGAACAGCCCTCACCTATCTGGTACTTGATTTCGCCGCGCTCATTATTCCAGTATGCCGCAATAACATCGTCATTGCCAATTCCGACAAAGTCGTCACTGCTTCCGTCCACGATATATTTTTCAAGGACTGACTTATCTTTGATGTCAATCAGATGACAGTAATATTCTCCGTTGAAAAGATATTTATCGCAATATTCCCTGCCGCGTTCAAAAATTTCTCTGCAAAGCCCCGCAAAATCATAATCCTTCATAGCCTCCGCCATTACTTCGGCGGCGCACAAAGCCGCGAGATACATGGAGCTCAGCCATGAATTCACTCCGAAAAGCTCCATATCAAGTGTATGGTGCTGCCTTCCGCTGATGCAGCCCTGCTTTTCGCTGTCCCATTTGTCTGGATTTTCAGGCGACCATGTAAACTCAAGAGCCTTTTTTACCGAATCCCAAAGACCGGCAAGCCATTTATTATCTCCGCAAAGCTTCCAGTCGCGATAAGTTTTTATTATCGCGCCCATCTGTCCGTCAACACAGGCTCGGTGTTTATTTACATGTGCGCCGACAGGCAAAATGAGACGGAAAGCCATCGAGCCATCCGGGCGGAGGTTGTACTTAAAATCCAGCTCCCTCATAGAGCGCTCAAGGTTTCCAAAGAGCATCGGCAGGGCATACTGATAATTCCACACATGCTGACATGAGCCCTCGCATGAGCCGTCTCTTGCGTGAGAACCCTCCCAGCCGTAAAAGCTGCCGTCGGTAAGCCTGACACAGGTCGGGCTTTTCAGCACCGAAAGTGTCGCGCCAGCCGCGTCAATCACCTCTTCCGGCATAGACGAATTATAGAGTAAATCAACGAAATTATAAGCCGCGTCAAACATTCTTTTTCGGTTTTGCAGGGCATAAATCGCGACATCCTTAGCTCCGGCAAATTTTGTCGAATACCAGTTTCTCCATTTTTCATTTTCGCCCCAGTATTTTACATAATTCGGGTAATACCAGCTCAGCGCGAAATTTACACTGACCTTCTCCCCTGCGGGACATTTTAAATGAACGCAAATTGAGCCGTTCTCCTCGCCGGGGTTCCCGTAATGCGGCGGTTCTTCGCGGTTTATAAGCTTTCCCGCGCCACAAAAATCCTGCCAAAATGTATTTAAGCCGTCAAACCATGCACCCCTGAACCAATTAGCTTGATAGCTTGTCTCGGGTGAATCTGTGATTAACGCAAGCTGCCCAAAATTTTCATTATTAACGTCCGTAATTCTCGTGTCACATAAAAGCATTGTATTCTTCTCTGATTTGATGATTTTATTTTTTGGTCTGTTATTTGGATTTGCTACGGTGAAGGCGACTGAGTAATCCATATCGGAAGACGTATTATTCTCAAGGGAAATTTCAAACATCGCGAGAGGGAGAGAGCTGTCAAAATCGTTGCCCGGTTCGAAGGGGCTCCATGCTGTGAGCTTCACAACAGCGGGAAAATCACCCGAAAAATCGTACTCAGCGACAGGAAAACGCCCTAACAAAGTGACCTCATCGAAGTGAGGAACACCCACAAGGCTTTCGCGCTGAGGACCGTAGGTATACCCGCCGAAGGAATGCAGTCCTTTCCCCATATATGAGCCCTGCAGCGGACCGTTGAGAGCTTTTGCGCTGAGCAGACAGCCATTTTTCTCGGCCTTCAGAGCAATAAAAGAACAGCCGTTGAGGCTTTCCTTGTTTGGACGGTTTTTTATTTCCCAGTCACAAAGCCTTGCACCGCCGTCAATGCTGACACTGCCAGCGCCTATTCCACCCATTGGAAATCTAACCTCACGCAGATTTTCGTTTTTATATTCGAATCGTGACATATATTTCACTCCTAAAGTATAATATTTCAATTTATTATAACATTGTAAAGCATCTATTTCAACAAAAAAATCAGGCGGATAACTCCGCCTGAACCAAAACTAATACCAATCTTCATTAAAATAGTTGATATCTATCGTGACTTCATCCGAATGCCTTTTGCATTCGGCGTCACTCTGGTATCGCCTTTTTAACGGGAGATTGGTATAGCGTGGGCTTGGCTTGCCAAGCCCACAACCCAAGACTTGTTTTTTATTATGCTTTCAGCTCATTAAGGTACTAAAATTATTCTTCTTTTCTCAGCTGCTTTACAAGCTGGTCACTATAAACAGCTGCTCCAGTGACTAAAATTCCTTGAATCCCGCTTTCCCAGTTCCAAGATCCCAGCTCCATTGACCCGATAATACCGAAAGGTAAAAGTATTAATGGTATATATTTATCTGGGATTTTATCAAATCCCTTTATTATATGTCCGATAATAATCAGCACCGGTATAAGAATTAAAGCGTGCTCAGTTATGTATTTAAATATTTCCATATAAACAACTCCTTTTTATTTATGATGTATCTACTGTGTTTTTTTTGGATTACTTTGAGTGTCAAGCTCTGCTGCAAGCCGCAATACTGCCCGCGCCTCAGCCGCAGTTATTTCACCGTCGCCATTAATGTCTGCTCTCTTAAATTCGGCATCAGTCAACTCAAGAAGTCCTGCAGAAGCACGCAAAATCATCCGCGCGTCAGCAGCGTTTATTATTCCATCACCGTTCACATCACCCGGAAGATCATTATCATTCTGCTCCGACGTTTTATCAAAGCCGTTAAGTCCGAGTCTCTTAATAATTTCGGTGAAGTCGTCACGGTAGCAGATATTCGCATCCAGATTGCCCGAAAAGCCGTCAAATCTGGCTTTATCTGTATATTGCCAGATATCTGCCCCGCTTTTCGGCTCCTTCGAATAATTTGCCTCCCACTGAGTAAATCTTTTAAGCCGCTCGCGTTCAAGAAAGTTTCTGAACCAATTACTGTTGGCATAAACCCCTGCGAAATAGCCTGCGTTTTCAAGGGTTTCGCAAAAGGTTATGACATTGTTCGTGTTTTTTTCTTTTCCCAGAGTCTCGAGTGTTTTATCCTCGATGTCGCAATAAACCGGAAGCTCAAATTCCTTGTCATAAATCCACTCCAGCAGCGTAGCGGCTTCCTCTTTTGCGGTTTTTTTATCCTTCATGTAGGTGTAATGATAGCAGCCGACAGGTAGCCCGGCTTTTTTAATTGCGGCATAATGACTCTCAAAGCACTTATCCTTCTGATAACCAAACCTTCCGTAACCGGCTCTGATAATCACGCCTTCAATACCATCGTCCTTCAACTTTTCAAAGTTGAGTGCAGATGTTTTTTGGTAATAACTGATATCAATGTATTTCTTATTCATAATTATGCTCCTTTAACTTTTTAATCTTTTTATTCTTTTTAAAGTCGTAATCCTCTTTCTTTACAGAAAATCACCCTTGCCTCCTTCAGCCAATAGTATATCTGTCTTTCTGAAGCAGGTATTTTTAGTGACGCTTGTGTCACTCGCCTTGCGATGTCGCCCTTTTTCAGCTTTTTTCCCGGGTCTTTAAAATAGACATATTCTAGTGATTTAAGAATTTCTACTCCATTAATTTTTGAATTGGCAATAAACAAAGTACGTCCGACTGAATCCACATCATCTATAATAGCCTTGTATTCAAGCATCATTTTACCTATGTTTTCGTTTATTAAATCATCTGCATCCTGGATGTTGACATATTTACAAATGATTTTATTTTTTTCATAAAGCGCATGATACAACGAATCGCTGAGTATTTTTCCCGTAGGTCTGCCAAGCTGCGAATAAAGCCGGAAAGCTGAAATCACATATCTTTTTGTATTATCCTCGTTTGCTTCGAAGCAGCTAAAGTCCGGCTGTAAACAGTCGTTGAATTTATTTGTTAGCTGATTATTATAACCTTGCATTATGTATCTTTTTCCTCCTGAAGTGTTGATTTACACTTTTATTATTATTATATCGATTTTTTCTTTTTTTTGTTGCATGCTTACGAAGAATTACTGCAATTTATGTGACTTATTATCACTTCACTCATTATATTTATTTTTTGCTGATTTTCAACAATATCCGACTTTTGTCCTATAAATAGGAAAAAACTCATAAAGAAAACAGCTCTGTTACATCACAGTCAAGAGATTTCGCAATTTTTAATAGTGTATACAGTGTGGGATGCGATTTTTGGTTCTCGATTCTGTTGATTTCAGATTTACTTATTCCCGAAATATCCGATAGTTCCCGCAAGGTAAGACCTTTTTCGTCTCTTTTTTCGTAGACTTTATAGTAAATTTTCATTTATATTCATTCCTTTCTGTTTTTTTATATTATTCCTTTGTTCCGATTATACTGAAAGCTAAAATCTATTTTGATGTAAACCATTTGCTTTTTATTTTTGGGGGTAGTACTATTTTATTGCGCATTAAGGATATTGTTAAAAATTTGAAACGTAAGCAAGCTAATTTTATAACTTCTTAATGACATTTTTCGACATAATTCGATATATATAAATAAAAAAAAAGACTATCGTCTAATTGTTTCGATAATCTTTCATAATTTATAAAAAGTTATAGATGTTAATTTAGGGCAATTGAGGTGATTTCAAAATATGAACGGTACTGAGTAAAGACAAGCTTGACTTTTTTTGTCTTAATCGGATTAAAAGCACAGATTCGTTTGTTTCCGATGACGGTATACTCACCCAGTGACTTCCACTTACCTTTTTCATTCTCATAAAAAACCTCAAATTCCTCAACCTGCTGACCGTTTCTTATATGCTCGCTGATTACCAGTTTATCAAAAAGGTCCGCTTCCGAAAGCTCAATGAGCAGCTCCGGGTGCTTGTCGTTATTCGCCGGACGCCAAAAGCTGTCCGGTTTTTCGTTGAGTAAATTTTTTGCGCTGTAAAGCTGGCTGAGCTCGCTGGAGGCTTTTACAGTTCCGTTTTTTTCCTCAATGAGATTATATCCAAAAATAATATCCATGTGCTGCCCCAGAGACTTTAAAATCTGTGAGTCGGTGTCAAAAATCCGTCCGCGTTTATCCGGAGCGATTCCTAAAAGCAGATTCGTGTTCGCGCCGACAGTTTTATAATAAAGCTTAACTAGTTTATCTTTTGTTTTGACGGAATAATTATCGTCCTTATGAAAGAACCACCTCGGGCGCATTGAGACATTGACCTCGCAGGGATACCAGATAAATTCGGTGTCATTTTTTATAGCTTTTCTGCTTCCGAGATCGGGGTCGGAAATGCTTTTCTCCTTTTTAGGCGCCTTATAATCCTTCTCATTAACACCGAGATATTTGGGAACTACGCTCCACTCCGTTTGGCGGATAACTCCCCTCTCATTGCCGCACCAACGCACATCAGGGCCAAAACCGGCAATTGCAGCATTCGGCTGCAGCTCTCTGATTATTTCATAATAGCTCTCAAAATTGAAGGTCTGGGTTTTGCCGTTCGTACCCGCGCCGTAAACCGGCGGAAGCCAGACACAGTATATTTCGCCGTAATTACTCAGCAGCTCGCGTAACTGACCTCTGAAAAATTCGTCATAAGCCTCGCCGCTGCCGTATGAGGGCTCATGAAGATCCCAGGGTGAAACAAAGACACCGAAATTAAGCCCGTATTTCCGGCAGGCTCTCGAGACATCACGCACCACATCGCCTTCGCCGTTCATCCAGTTTTTCGAATTTTTTACGCTGTATTCGGTGTATTCGCTGGGCCACAGGCAAAAACCGTCATGATGCTTGCAGGTCAAAATAATTCCGCGCATTCCGGCTGCCTTGGCGTGCTCTGCCCATTCATCAGCTGAAAAATCCTCCGGCCAGAAGCTTTCGGGTGAGGCAAAGCCGTCGCCCCAATCTACGCCGGTGAAGGTGTTCATACCAAATGAAAAAATCGCGTTAAATTCAGTCGCCTGCCATAAAAGCTGCCTTTCGGAAGGTCTGACCTCTGAAGCTATTTCATAAGCCTGTTTGCCCAAAATCCAGTCCACCTCTCAATGTAATTAAAAAACTAAATGTTTTAAAAAAATTTTATTTACCCTTGTCGCAATTTGTAGTGATTATATTGATACCCGAATCCAAAATATTAAAAATGACAGGCTGCCCCATTTTTACTGGCGCGTCAAGGCTTAGAGTATTAATTATTTTCATGCAGTCGGCCATTATTTTTTTTGGGATAGGTCTTTCTGACTTAACCGGAATAACCGGCAGCCGTCCGCCGTTAAGCCGAGCAGTTGTTGTAAGTGTTCGGGTAGGGTTGATTATCTCTGTTTTGGCGTATTCGATACCCCGCTTGCAAGTATTTCCCTCGACAGAAAGAACCTCGGCGCCTTCATATTCAACGCTTAGACGGCAGCCGACAGGGCACGCGACACAAATCATATTCCTTAGCATATAATTATTCACCTCTGCACTCAAGAATCCTGTTTTTCAATAATACTCAGCTTAATTTTGCTGTCCGGTTTTAGTGTTTTCAGGACACTCAATGGCAGAATAACCTCCTCCATCTCCCCCGGTGCGACCTTTTGCCTGGGCTTGCTTGATATAAGTTTGCCGTCGGCTTTCAGCTCAATCTTACAGTTTTTATATATAGCGTTAACCCTGAAATAGAGTTTTATATCGAAATTCGCATTAATATTTATCATCTGCGGAACAATATACCGAACCGCAAAACCGGTTTCGGGATAAATATAATTTTTCGCGGTATTATTTTCGCCTTTCAGAATATAATCCGCTGCTCCGCTTCCGGCTATCTGGCTCTCTAAGGTCACGAAATCAACAAGGTCATGCACCTGCAAGACATTTCCGCAGGCAAAAACACCTTCAGCAGTTGTCTGCCGCATTTCGTCAACAACCGCACCGCCCGTCACCTTATCCATTTTAACGCCGAGCTCCTTCGTCAGCTCATTTTCAGGTATAAGCCCGACAGAAAGAAGTAGGGTATCGCATTCGACATACTCCTCAGTACCCTTAATTACATTCAGCTTCTCATCAACCCTCGCAACGGTAACGCCTTCAAGCCGCTCACGTCCGTGCGTCTCAATCACGGTGCAGCTCAGACGCAGCGGAATATTAAAATCGTCAAGGCACTGGACAATATTTCTCGTCAGCCCTCCCGAAAACGGCATAAGCTCACAAACCATTTTCACCTCAGCGCCCTCAAGGGTCATCCTGCGCGCCATAATCAGCCCGATGTCGCCCGAACCAAGGATAACAACCTTTTTGCCCGGCATATAGCCGTCAATATTTACATATTTCTGAGCTGTTCCGGCGGTCATAATTCCTGAGGGTCTTGAGCCGGCAATAGACAGAGCACCCCGCGGTCTCTCGCGGCACCCCATGGCGAGAATTATCGCTTTCGCCTGAATTTTTATCAGTCCGTCCCTGTTGTTAACAGCACTCACGATTTTTTCGGGTGAAAGACTGATAACCATGGTATCAAGCTTGATGGTTATATCGCTTTTTTCAAGCATTTCGATAAATCGTGCAGCATATTCGGGACCTGTCAGCTCTTCATTAAAATAATGCAGCCCGAATCCGGCATGAATACACTGTTCGAGTATACCTCCGAGAGTATCGGAACGCTCAATTACAATTATCTTCTTAACGCCTGACTCATAAGCCTTCAGCGCCGCCGCCATTCCTGCGGGACCGCCTCCGATAACAACTAAATCGTAATTTTTCATGCTAATCTCCGTAAACGCTTTATTTTGTCTTTTCAAATAATATATCCGAGCCTTTTCCGAACTTTGTTATTTCTTCAGGCTTTAAGTCTAGCTCGCGGCAAAGAATTTCGAGCACTTTTGAGCCACAGAAGCCGCCCTGACAGCGCCCCATTCCGGCACGCGTGCGCCTTTTGACCCCGTCAATGTCCCTCGCGCCCGCTTGCCCTCGAATCGCATCAATAATTTCACCTTCGGTTACTGTTTCGCAGCGGCAGATTATCTTGCCGTATGCGGAATCTTTTTTGATTATTTCCGCTCGCTGCTCGTCGGTCATATGGCGAAAACGAACCGGTTCTGGTCTTTCGGGATTGAAATTTTTATTTGTCGGCAAATCACCGGCTAAGTCCGTGAAGATGTTAAAAACATATTTCGCGATACCGGGTGAGGCGGAAAGCCCCGGTGATTCAATGCCTGAAACCTGAATGAAATTTTTATTTTTTTCACTGCTGCCTATGATAAAATCCTCGCTGTCCGGGTGCGCTCGCACACCGGCAAAGGAGGTTATAGCGTCTCTCGTGTTAACAACCGGCACACTTCTGCGGGCGGCTTCCCGCACACTGTCAAGTCCTTCGGCAGTCGTTGCGGTATCCTCGCTGTCAACAACATCAAAGGCTGATGGACCGACAAGGAGGTTGCCGTCAACGCTCGGAGTGACCAGAATGCCCTTACCCATCCGGCTCGGACACTGAAAAATCGTATGCTTGACAGTGTTTCCCACGTTTTTGTCAAGGACAAAATACTCACCGATTCTCGCTTGAATACTGAAGGAATCATCGCCTATCATGCGTGAAATTTCAGCGCTGTTAACCCCTGCCGCGTTTATAATATATTTTGAGCAAAACTCCCCGGAAGCGGTTTTTATATAAAACAAGTCGTCACGGCAATCAATTCCGGTAACTTCAGTGTTGCGGAAAAAACTCACGCCGTTGTCACAGGCATTCACGACGGCGGCTATCGTCAGCTCATAAGGGCAAACAATCGCACCCTGAGGCACCAGAAGAGCCGCGACGGCTTCATGAGAAACATTGCACTCAAGCTTTATTATTTCCTCTGAGTCAATAATACTCATGTTCTGCACACCGTTTTTGATTCCGCGTTCATAGAGCTCGCAGAGCGTTTCCCGCTCCTCCTCATTAAAAGCCAGAACCATATGACCGTTGACCTTGAATGGCACATGCAACAAGTCGCATATCTTCGGAAAAAGTGCGAAACCTTCGACATTCAGCCTTGCCTTCAGCGAATCCGGTTTTGCGTCAAAACCGGTGTGGACGATTGCGCTGTTGGCACGCGTTGCGCCGACAGCCATATCATTTCCTTTTTCGAGAAGGGCAATTTTTATATCAAGCCGTGACAATTCTCTTGCGATAAGACTACCGACAACACCAGCTCCGATTATCACAACATCAAAATGCATAATTCCTCCATACCCTCCGGTAAGATTTTTATCATAAACAAAAAAACTTTTACACTTACATTGTACCATTAAACCGACTTAAAATCAATATTAAGCAAGCATTATATAAATTAAACTCTTAATAATCCGCGGAGCAAAATATTTTATTAAAAGATGGATAATCAGATATTATCTTACAAAACTATTTGCAATTGTTATTACATTTTTCGCAAAATTACTCAGCATTTCCATTCTTTATTGCTATTGGTTATATTTTATATGAATAATTATATAGACAACGCTCGTCTTTTGCGTTATAATTAGCAAAACATTAAGAAAAAAGTGAGGTTGTCATATGCAAAATATTAAAAAATTGTTTATATACATATTTGTTTTAGTTTTACTGTTCTGCTCCTTTACACACATGACTCGCGCTCATGAGGCTGAAATTATCCCGCTGAGCCAAGCGGAAATTTATGCCTCAACCTCCTCAGCCAATCAGCTCACTCAGATTTTATCCTTCGCGAAAAGTTTAATCGGCTCGCAGGAATATAATAATTACTGCCAGAAATTCGTCCGCCACTGTTATGAAAGTGCGGGTATTTATTCAAAGGTATCCCCACAGACAGCGTATGACGCGTCAAAGCTCTGGGTAATTTCACACGAAAAAAAGAATATACCCATCGGCGCTTGCATCTACTTTCTTGGCGGGGGTTACAGCGAAATCAACGGTCATGTTGCGATTTATGTCGGCAATGGCTATGTCATTGACGCGACTCACAGGGGTGTGAGTGAACGATACATAAGCGATTGGTCACATTTTATCGGCTGGGGTTATCAGGCGGGTATAAAACCGACCTCTGCTGAGGTGACGACAACAGGAACTGCTTCAACAACCGCGCAGCAAACGACAAAAAAACAAGAGCAGACCAGCTCGCCTGAGACTAGCACTCAGCCGCAATCGACACTGCAGCAAACAACAGAAGCTACTCAACAACAGACAACTACCCAATCACAGACTACTATTAAAGCTCAACAAACTACTAAAGATCAGACAACTACTAAAGCTCAGACAACTACTAAAGCTCAGTCAACCACTCAGGCTCAGTCAACCACTCAGGCTCAGTCAAATACTCAGACCCAAACAACGCAGCCTCAAACAACCAGCGTTCAACAGCAGACTACAACAAAAACGAGCGTGAAAAACACTGAAACAACTGAAATCGCGACAAGCTTAAGTGTTAGCGTAACGCAGGACAGAACCGTTTCAAAGCAATCTCTGTTAAAAAGCATTATTGAAAAACTGCGCTATATAATAAAGCATTTGCAAACTATATTTTCATAAAAGCAAAAAATCCGATTTAACTGTTTTTCCGTTAAATCGGATTTTTTATTAATATTTAAAGTAATCAACAGCGCTTTCAAACAGTCCGATGTCATAATTCCCCGGCACATTCTTATATAGCATATCGCCAATGCGCTCGGAATGCCCCATTTTGCCAAATATTCTGCCGTCTGGCGAGCAAATCCCCTCAACCGCGCAGAGCGAGTCATTCGGATTATATTGAATATCCAGCGTAGGTTTATTTTCGTAATCAACATATTGTGTCGCAATCTGACCGTTCTTTATAAGCTCCTCAAGAACATTATCGGGACAAATAAATCTACCCTCACCGTGGGATATTGGAACGCTGTAAACCTCTCCCACTTGAGTTCTGCTCAGCCAGACAGATTTATTTGAGGTGATTTTTGTGCGAACTATTTTTGACTGGTGGCGGAAAATTGTGTTGTAGGTCAAGGTCGGACAATTTTCGTCAGTTTCGATTATTTTGCCGTATGGCAGCAGTCCGAGCTTTATGAGTGCTTGAAAACCGTTGCAAATTCCGCACATCAGACCGTCCCGGCTGCTCATGAGCTCATTCACCTTTTCGGTTATAAGCGGATTCCGGAAAAAAGCAGTAATAAATTTTCCCGAACCGTCCGGTTCGTCGCCTCCGGAAAAACCGCCGGGGATGAAAATCATCTGAGAAGCTTCAATCAGACGCGCGAAATTCTCTACTGATTCACTGACAGCTACCGATGATTGATTGCGAATGACCATGATTTCTGGCTCGCCGCCCGCTTTAATGATTCTTTTCGCGCTGTCATATTCGCAGTTTGTTCCAGGGAAAACAGGGATTAAAATCTTCGGCTTTGCGAATTTTACAGCAGGCGAAGGATATTGCTTTTCACTTGTATCAAAAGGTATATCAACTATTTTCGACTTTGGCGTAACATTGCTGCAGGTAAAAACCGGCTCAAGCTTGTTTTCATAAATACTTTGAATATCGTTTAGCGAAACCTCTTCTTTGCCGCGGATAATTTTATATTCGCTGATTGTTGAACCCAGATTAATGCCGATTTCTGCTTCTTTTGCAAGCTCGACAATAAATGAGCCGTAGGCATAGCCAAATAATGTCTCATCAGAAATATCCTCAGATAAGCGGACACCAATTTTATTCCCGAACGACATTTTCATCAATGCTTCTGCAATTCCGCCGTAGGTCGGAGTATAGACCGACAGGGCAAGCTCACTGTCAACAAGCTGCGAAATTAATTCTATATTATCCTTAAAACGCTCAATGTCCGGCAAACCGTCGGCGTTGTTTCCGCAAGGCAGAAGAAGTAATTTCGAAAACGGCAATTTAAACTCAGGCGAAATAATACGCTTCGCGTTAGAGACTGTCACGGCAAAAGAGACAAGTGTCGGCGGTACATCAATATTCTCAAAGCTTCCGCTCATCGAATCCTTTCCGCCTATTGCGGCGACACCCAAGTCCAGCTGAGCTGAAAGCGCGCCCAAAAGCGCAGCGAAGGGTTGACCCCATCTGTGTTTATCGGTTTTCGGCTTCGGGAAATATTCCTGAAAGGTAAAATAAGCATCCTTGAGACTCGCGCCTGAAGCGGCAAGCTTTGCATATGATTCTATGACAGCACAATATGCACCGATATATTGATTTTGAGAGGTGATAAACGGATTATAACCCCAAGCCATAACCGAACAGGTCGGGGTTTCCGCGTCAATCAGCGGGATTTTCGCCGCCATGCTCTGAGCCGGTGTCGTCTGATACTTCCCTCCGAAAGGCATCAGCACGCTCCCCGCCCCGACAGTCGAGTCAAAGCGTTCAGAGAGTCCCCTCTTTGAGCAAATATTCAAGTCTGATGCGAGATTTTTATATTTTTCGCTGAGATCTACGCCAATTACTTCTTTTTTGGTTATTTCTTTTTTCTCAACAGTAACAGCCGTGTGCTTTTCCGCACCGTTTGAGTTCAAGAATTCCCGACTTATATCGCATATTTTTATGTCATTCCAGAACATTTTCAGTCTAGCTTCTTCGGTAACCTTCGCAACAACTGTCGCCTCAAGATTTTCCATGTTGGCGAAAGCTATAAACGCCTCCGTGTCTGCAGGGGCAACAACAACAGCCATTCTTTCCTGAGACTCGCTTATCGCAAGCTCGGTCCCGTCAAGCCCATCGTATTTTTTCGGTACGGCATTAAGATTTATTTCAAGACCGTCCGCAAGCTCTCCTATCGCAACCGAAACACCGCCAGCGCCGAAATCATTGCAGCGTTTTATAAGCTGAGTCGCCCTGGGATTTCTAAAAAGCCGCTGGAGCTTTCGCTCCTCGGGAGCGTTGCCCTTCTGAACCTCTGCACCGCAGGTCTCAAGAGATTCAAGAGTATGAGATTTTGAGGAGCCGGTAGCGCCGCCGCAGCCGTCACGCCCTGTTTTCCCCCCAAGTAATATAACAATGTCACCGGCTTCGGGTACCTCACGCCGCACATTTTTAGCAGGTGCCGCACCGACAACCGCGCCGATTTCCATACGTTTCGCGGCGTAACCTTCGTGGTAAATTTCATCAACAAGCCCTGTCGCCAAACCGATTTGGTTGCCGTAGGAGCTGTAGCCAGCGGCAGCGGTTTGCACAATTTTCCTTTGAGGAAGCTTGCCTTCGATTGTCTCATTTACACTGACAGTAGGGTCAGCCGCGCCTGTGACCCTCATCGCTTGATAGACATAGGCTCTGCCGGAAAGCGGGTCGCGAATAGCACCGCCGATACAGGTCGCCGCACCGCCGAAGGGCTCAATCTCAGTGGGGTGATTATGCGTCTCATTTTTAAAAAGTAAAAGCCATTCTTCTGTATCTTCACCGATTTCCACATCGATTTTTACTGTGCAGGCGTTGATTTCCTCGGATTCATCGATTTTCGGCAGCAGCCCTTGAGCTTTCAGATGCTTCGCGCCGATAACGGCGATATCCATGAGGTTAACCGCCTTTTTTGTACCCAGCTCACTTCTGATTTTAAGGTATCTGTCATAGGCGCGCGCAACTCGCGTATCATTTATTTCAGTATTGTCAATAGTTGTGAGAAAAGTCGTGTGCCTGCAGTGATCCGACCAATAGGTGTCAAGCATGCGTATTTCCGTCAGATAGGGGTCTCTTTTTTCTTTCGCGAAATAATCCCTGCAGAATCTTATGTCATCAATGTCCATCGCCAGGGCGTATTTATTAATAAACTCTAGCAGTCCCTGCTCGTCAAGAGCGATAAAGCCGTCAATGACCTCGACTGAAGTCGGTATGTCGTATTTTATATCAAGTGTTTCATATTTTTGAAGAGTTGCCTCGCGGCTCTCAACCGGATTTATGACATATTTTTTTATCGCGGTAAGCTCAGCCTCAGTGATGCAGCCCGTGAGCATAAAAACCCTCGCGGTCTTGACTGTCGGACGCTCTGCGCGGCTGATAAGCTGTATGCACTGAGCCGCCGAATCCGCTCGCTGATCAAACTGCCCGGGGAGGTATTCAGTCGCGAAAATAATGCCCGGTGACTGCGGCAGTTCGTCATAAACATTATCAAGCTGAGGCTCTGAAAAAACAGTTTTTTTTGCATATTCGAACAGCTCAGCATCAATATTTTCAACGTCATACCGGTTAAACAGGCGCAAATCAGTCAATGAAGTTATCCCCAAAAGTGAATTTATATCACCAAGCAAGGATTTGGCTTCGTTGGCGAACCCTCTCTTTTTTTCTACAAATAGCGTATATACCATTCATCTCACCGTTTCATTTATAATGATAATCACATAATAGCATTAAGCGCCTTTTTTCCTATATCATTTCTATAATAAACCTTGGTAAACTGTATCTCGCGCACGGCACTGTAGGCCTTATCCACCGCATCTTGCAGGCTGTCTCCAACAGCGCTCACACCAAAAACTCTGCCACCCGCGCTGACAAGCTCACCCTCAACAAGCTTAGTCCCCGCGTGATATAGCGTAACAGACTTATGAATGGCGATATTTCCGAGCCGCACAGGAAAACCGGTGATATAATTTTCGGGATAACCGCCGGAAGCGGCAATTACGCAGCAGGCGGATTTATTTTCAAATTCAATACTTATTTTATCAAGGGTCTCGTTTTCAACAGCCATCATAATATCAAGCAAATCAGTCTTCAGCAGCGGCAAAACAACCTGAGTTTCAGGGTCGCCGAAGCGGCAGTTGAATTCGATAACCTTCGCGCCTTCGTCTGTTATCATTAATCCAAAGAAGAGACATCCTTTGAACCGCCTGCCCTCCTCAAGCATACCTCTGACTGTCGGTAAAAATATGTTTTCCATCGCCTCGGCTGCGATTTTCTCAGTGTAAAAAGGATTCGGCGCAATTGTCCCCATGCCGCCGGTGTTCAAGCCTTCGTCATTATCAAACGCGCGTTTATGATCCATCGCCGAAACCATGGGTATAACTGTTTTACCGTCAGTGAAGGCAAGCACCGAAACCTCTTCGCCGCAGAGGAATTCCTCAACGACAATTCGTTTTCCGCTCTCTCCGAAAATTTTATCTGACATTATCGAGTGCACAGCTCTGTGAGCTTCAAGCACGTTTTCGCAGATGATAACGCCCTTCCCCAGAGCCAAACCGTCAGCCTTGACAACAACAGGATATTTAGTATCAGTGAGGTATTCTATTGCCTCGACAGGGTCATTAAAAACCTCATAGCTTGCGGTCGGAATATTATATTTTTTCATGAAATTTTTTGAAAAAACCTTGCTTCCCTCAATTTCAGCAGCACGGGCTTCGGGTCCGAAGCACTTAAAGCCTTCCTTATGAAGGAGGTCAACAAGCCCGAGCACAAGAGGGTCGTCCGGCGCGACAATGATAAAATCCGGCTGTTTTACCTTGGCAAATTCTACTATTTTTTCTATTTCTTTAGCCGCAATCGGAACAATCTCCGCGTCCCCGGCGATTCCGCCGTTGCCCGGCAGCGCGTAAATTTTTTCTACATTCTTATTTTCTCTGATTTTTTTAATAATAGCGTGCTCCCGTCCGCCGCTGCCGATTACCATAATATCCATTAATATTCCTCCGATTTATACACTTAAAATAAACTAAGAAAATTATATTAATGATGAAACAGCCTGATACCAGTCAGTGCCATCGCAATATTATACTTATCGCATTTCTCGATAACCAGCTCCTCGCGAATCGAACCGCCGGGCTGTGCGATATATGACACTCCGCTTTTTTTCGCGCGTTCGATATTATCTGCAAAGGGGAAAAACGCGTCGCTGCCGAGCGAAACACCGCTTATTTTATCAAGATATTCTCTTTTTTCTTCCGTCGTGAGCTTTTCGGGGCGCTTACTGAAGATTTCCTGCCAGACGCCGTCGGCTATCACATCCTCGCACTCATCGGAAATATAAACATCTGTTGCGTTGTCCATGTCAGGCTTCGCGATGCCTTCCTTAAACTGCAGGGCGAGAACCTTCGGGTGCTGCCGTAAAAACCAGATATCCGCCTTATTACCGGCAAGTCTTGTGCAGTGAATGCGCGACTGCTGCCCTGCCCCGACACCGATAGTTTGACCGTCGTAAGCAAAACAAACAGAATTGGATTGGGTATATTTTAATGATATGAGAGAAATTAAAAGGTCAAGCTTTGCGTCCTCAGGGATATTTTTATTTTTTGTGACAATATTGTCAAGCATATTTTTATCAATCAAAAGCTCGTTTCGCCCCTGCTCAAAACAAATCCCGAAAACCTGTTTGATTTCGATTGGCTCAGGGATATAGCTCTCATCAATTTTAACGATATTATAGTTGCCGTTTCTCTTTGTTTTCAAAAGCTCGAGGGCTTCGTCAGTATATCCGGGCGCGATAATACCGTCAGAAATTTCGTGCTTAATTATTTTCGCGGTAGTCAAATCGCAGACATCGCTCAGTGCAATCCAGTCGCCGAAGGAGGACATTCTGTCTGCTCCCCTGGCTCTCGCGTAGGCGCAAGCAAGCGGCGAATCATTAATATCACTGATATGCTCAACGCGGTAGATTTTTTTGAGAGTATCGCTAAGCTTTTTGCCAATAGCCGCGCCCGCGGGACTGACATGCTTAAAAGAAGCTGCGGCGGGCAGTGAGCAGGCAGCCTTCAGCTCACGTACGAGCTGCCAGCTGTTAAAAGCGTCAAGAAAATTGATATAACCCGGTTTACCGCAAAGCACCTCTAGTGGCAGCTCGCCATTATTCATAAATATTTTTGACGGTTTTTGGTTTGGGTTGCAACCGTACTTAAGTTCAAATTGTTTCATAATACTCCTACTTATTTCTGTTTATCAGAATATTTGTTTTTTTGTTTGTTTTAAGATTAATGTATCTTACGTAAAGTGATACTTTATTTTCTGCATTAAGATTGCCCCAAAGATTTGTTGCAAGTTCTTCTGCTGTGTTTGGGATTTTTACACGCTCAGGCTCGCCATCAAAGGTCGGAATTGGGTTGCCGTCGTGCTTGTAGGTATGAATAAAACGACCTGTGCCGTCAATTGCAGCATAGTCAAATGTAAAGCGGTTGCAAGCAGTTGCAGCTTCATCTGCAGCTTTTAAAATGCTCATTTCATAAGTGAAATCATTATCATTAAAAGTTACCATTCCACTTACTCTGGGTGTAAAGTTGGGTCCGTCCGGCTCAAAACATCTGGTTTTTAAAGCATCTGAAAAACTTTTGCCAACTGCAACATAATCATAAATTGTGTCGGTTTGGTCACCATTGGTGACAATAAGCTTGTTGTCTAACTTGCGGATTGGAGAATAGATAATAAGTGATGGATCTTCAACCTTTGAGGCGTCAAATGGATGAATGATAACATCGTCACCACTTTCAATAAACACGCGGTTACGGCTGTTGCCACTGCGCCCCATGATAAAATATGCTACGGCTAAACTTTCACCGTCCTCGCTTTTCCCAATTACAATACCACGACCTACATACGTGTTATCTTTGATAAGTTGACCTATGTCAAAAAGTTCTGTTACGCTCATAATTCTCCTTTGTTTAAAATTGTTTTGCACACTATTTCAGTTGATGCGGGTAAAATTTCCCACTCTGCTTGTTCCATAACACGTTTTTGCAAAATTTCGGGGGTGTCGGTTTCTAAAACGTCAACCGCTTTTTGCATGATGATTTTGCCGCCGTCTGGCACTTCGTTTACAAAATGCACGGTTGCGCCAGTCACTTTAACACCGTAACCAAGTGCCGCCTCATGCACCTTTAAACCATAAAACCCCGCACCGCAAAATGATGGGATAAGTGACGGATGCACGTTTAAAATTCTATTTTTGTAACGGCTGGTAAAACTTTCAGACAATATGCACATAAATCCTGCCAAAACAATAAGGTCAATGTTGTTATCTTCAAGCAGTTTTACAATTGCAGATTCAAAAACTTCGCTTGAGCCGCATTCCTTTTTTGAAACTACCGTCGTTTTGATATCGGCATTTTGGGCACGCTCAAGCGCATAGGCATTAGGATTGCTTGAAATAACAAGGCTAAGTTTGCCATGAGTGATAACGCCGCTATTTTGCGCATTGATAAGCGCTTGCAGGTTTGTGCCGCCACCGGATACTAAAACAGCAATGTTTAGTTTCATGCCATTATGACTCCTTCGTCTGATTTTACAACTTCGCCAATGATGTATGGTGCTTCGCCATTTTCTTTAAGAATTTTTATTGCTTTTTCTGCATCTTTCTTGCTGACAACAACTGCCATGCCAACGCCCATGTTAAAGGTGTTGAACATATCTCTTTCAGGCACGTTGCCGCGTTCTTGAATAAGGTTGAAGATTGGCAAAACTTTTACGTTTGCTTTGTTTATTTTTGCAGATAATCCGTCTGCCAACATACGTGGCAGGTTTTCATAGAAACCGCCGCCGGTAATGTGCGATACACCCTTT
>JAVBNH010000045.1:0-20345 GCA_031551635.1 Oscillospiraceae bacterium
TTTTATAATGGTTTTGTGCTTTTTATGTAAAACAAATTTTGGACTTATTAGTACTTTATTGAGCTGATTGCTCAATAAAAAACACGACTTGGGTGGTGGGCTTGGCAAGCCAAGCCCACGTTAGCTCACTATAGACGGAAAGGTATGGTCATAATTATGAAGAAAGCTATTTCAGTCTTATTAACCGCGTTGATTCTGACAGGGCTTTTAAGCTCCTGTAGCAAGCAGCCCTCAGAGCTTCCGTCTTCCAATCTCGTTTCGCATGACGCGGCGGACTATGTCTATCCCTCGATTGATATGAAAGAGGGCACACCGCTCAGCATGACGGCTGACGAGATCAAAAAGCTGAACGTTTTTATCTCTAATTTCGCCGAAACAGGTTTAACTGAATACAGCGAAAAAACGACAGATGAGACGCTTATCAATTTCGCCATCACCCACACACTGTATAATAGTAAAAGCAATTTTAGTATTGTCTCATTAACCGGGGCGGAGGCTGTCATATCAGTTGACGGCGCATACATAAAAGACACTGTTAAAAAATTTTTTGGCAGAGAAATTGAAAATAAGAGCTGCTATGAAAACCTGATAAAGTATGAAGGCGGTCGCTACAGCTTCAAAATGGATTCATTTGATGAAACTTATTCTTTTGTGTTCAATGAATTTGCTCAGGTTGACAAGGTCATGAAACAGAGTGACGGCTCATATAATCTTACATTTTCGACACATTATTTCTTCGGCGAAAATACTGTAGGTATACCCGAGGAGGCTTACGGGTCTAAGGAAAACTGGAGCAGTGAGCTAAAAGGTCAAATTAATTCTAACATCAAAATCGTTAAATACTTCGCAAATATAAAGCCGGTAAAGAGCGTCAATGATGATTCCTGGCAGCTTGTTACCTGCGGTACTTTTTTAGATAAGAAGGAAAAAACGCCCGCTGCTCTCGACAAGGACGCTGTTGTAAAGCCCCTGCCGCCTGTTTCCGGCGGCAAAACGCTTTATACCATCGAACGCGACCCACACGACTGGAAATTGCCGACACGTTACGGGCTGATTAATGAAAAAGGGGAATTTGTCGCCTCGCCCGATGATTATATTAACGCCCGTTTAATATACGACAAAAAAACTCTGAAATATGCCTGTATGCAGTCCTCCACGGCGAGTTATTATGACATTTTCAAGCCTGACGGTTCTCTATACGCTTCGATTGCCGGTATATATCTTTACGAAGTTAATTCTCATCCGGATTTAATAAATATAGACAGTAAAATAATAGATTTGTCCGGCATGAAAACCTTGCTGCCGCCATGGGTGAGCTTTGAAACAATTGAACCACATAAAATGCTCATGTATGCCAATGTCCATGTCGGGAATTCAATAATCGGGCGGCTTTGCTATAACTTTGAAGACGGCACCCGCACCTTAACGGATGGTCTGCTTGGATATTCCGGTATGCCTATCGCTGAGTATACCGACACCGGCGGATATTACAAGGACGCTCAGGGCAACAGGATCGGCGATAAATCCTTCGCACAGGTTTACCCTTTCAGGGGTGATTTTGCTTTTGTCAGCGACAAATCTTTTGAGGGTAAAAAAACACTTGGAGGTGAATTTTATTTTATAGACAGGAACATTGAAAAGGTTTCTGACGAGACTTACTTCAGCATAGAATCGCTGTATATCACTGATAAGGAATTTTTCGCGGTCCGCAATTCCGATGATACTCAGACGGCGCTGCTTGATATGAATTTGAACACAGTTATACCCTTTACCGAATGCTCGGAAATTATCAACGGTGAAAATATTCTGGGGTTAAAGACAACAAAAGGGCTTTCCGCCTACGATTCAACAGGTACACTCCTGAAAGATTTCCCTCTCAATTATACCGGAAATTATTCATACTTCAACTTGAGTTATACAGACTCAAGATATATAACCCTCACTCATACCACTGATTACGGGAATGACATGCCCACAAAAAGGGGACTGGTATATGACGTTCTGAATGATAAAATACTCTTTGAGCTTGACAATGAATTATACAGTTGTGGCGACGGTTTATTTGTAAGCTATGAAGACGGCGGCGGTGTGTATTATAACACGGAAGGAAAACCTTTATATGGCAGCTGCCCCGGGGAATTAGTCGGGGATTACCTCTTCACCCAAAAAGGTATATATCAGGGCTATATTGACCTTGACGGCAACTGGCTCTACAGAGAAAAAAATTACGGCTGGTATCTTGAATGATAGACTTTAGATACTAGATGCTAGATGCTAGATGCTAGACGCTAGATGCTAGATTTTAGACTTAAACATTATCTTTGGAAGGATGAATATCAATGAAGAAAGTAATTTCACTTTGTTTAGTTTTGTTTTTGCTTGTGTGCGCGATAACCTCCTGCGCCGTCGATAACACACACGAGACGACCTCTCAGGCGACCTCTCAGACGACCTCTCAGACGACCGGAGTTTCCTCAAGCAAGGAATATACGCCGATTTTCACAAAAGAAAATATGCCGAAAATTGACGGCTCGACCGCCTGCATTCCCCTCGCCTCTCTCGTTATGCAGCGAACTCTGGGACTGAGCGCTGAGGAAGCCAATGAGGAAATAAGCTTTTCGACGACGGATTACGCCTATTACGCTCTTAATGAAGGAAAAAGCGATATACTGTTTGTTTACGAGGGGCTCGTTCCGGATGGCATAAAAGACACCCTCGATTTTTACCCCATAGGCATGGACGCGCTCGTTTTTCTGACTAATTCGGACAACAAGACCGCGAATCTCTCACTTGCGGATATTAAGGATATTTACAGCGGCAAAAAAACAAGCTGGAAGGACTTCGGCGGCAGTGATTCGACTATAGCCGCATATCAACGGAATCCCGAATCCGGCTCCGGGGTCATGATGGAAAAGCTCGTTATGCAGGGCACCGCTCTCGCTGAGTGCCCGAAGGAATATTCCTTCGGCGAAATGGGCACCTTGGTTGAGGCTATAGCTCAGTATAAAAACGAGGGCGGCGCGCTCGGCTATTCGGTATATTACTATATTAAAAATATGTACATTATCGAAGGAATCAAAATGATTTCGATAGGCGGCATTGCGCCGACTAACGAAACAATCGCCGCTAAGAGCTATCCTTTGACTAACGAATTTTTCGCGGTTGTGAGAAAATCCGACGGCGAAAATTCTCCCTCAAGGCAGATGCTTAACTGGATACTTTCCGAAAAGGGAGTAGAAACGATAAAAGACGCAGGTTATGTCGCGATTCAAAAATAAATTATAAATTTGCATGTAAAATAATCGAAAAAAAGCAGACATTATAAATATTATGTTTGCTTTTTTGCGTTATTATGTTATAATAACCAACATAAGTATGCAGTATGTTAATAAATTTTCTACCCCTTTGAAAGGAATGGGATAAAATATGATAGAAATGTTCACAGCGCGTACCTCGGAGATTGACGAAATTGATGAGGCGGTCAACGAAATTAAGGCACAGATTGACTTTTCTGCATTGAAAAAAAATTCCGGCGGTATTATTTTCTGCCATATCGATTTCATTGAAAGCGGCGTTGTTAAAGCTCTTTGCGACGCACTGCCCTTCCCTGTCATCGGCATGACATCTATGGCGAGCGCGGACGGCTGTGGTTACAGCCTTTATGACCTCAATCTGAGTGTGCTCACAAGCGATGAGGTCACCTTTGAGGTCGGCATGACAAAGGGCATTAATCACGGTAATTATAAAGCAGAAATCGACTCAATGTACCGTCAGGTACGCGGCAGGGTAAGCAGCGACCCTGAGCTGATTCTCAGCTTTATGCCTTACATAAGGGACGTTGCGGGTTATGAGGTTGTGGCGGCGATGGACGAGGCTTGCGGGGGAATCCCGCTGTGGGGTTCAATAACTAACAATATTGATTTCAACTATGAGCTTGTATATACTGTCTGCAACGGCGAGGTGCTCAGGGCAGGACTTGCGATGATGCTCCTGAACGGTCCCGTTAAGCCGAAATTTGTTATCTCCTCAATTCCTGAGCGCAACATTGCCAACAACCGTGCGATTATTACAAAGAGTGACAGTGCTGTGCTTTACGAGGTCAATGATATGCCTATACTCGATTACCTCGCGAAAATTGGTCTGATAATCAACAAGGAGAATATAACCACAACGCCCCTGATGCTTTATTATGACGGCTCGAAGGAACCGATTGCGCTCGGGTTCTATACTCTCTTTGACGACGGCTCTGTACTGACCGGCGGCGAAATGCCTGAAGGAACCTCTTTCGCAGTCGGAAGTATTGACGCTGAGGGGATTTTTGAGTCGGCAAAAGTAGGACTGCAGCAAATTGAAGCCATTCCGGAACGTCAAGTGACGCTTCTGCTGCCGTGCGTGACGAGATACATAATGCTATCGCCTAACCAAGAGGATGAACTCAAGCTTATAAACGAAAGACTCGACGCAACCGGAATGCCTTTTATGATGGGCTATTCCGGCGGTGAAATATGCCCCATGCCGGATAAAAACGGCAAGCTTCGCAATCGTTTCCATAACTATACATTCTGCGCCTGTGTTTTATAGATAATAATTACAGAAGGAATTCATTATGACTGATAAACCGGCAAACGATGCTCACGCAGGTGGTCTTGCGGATGAAAAAGCCAGGCTTGAGAGGGAAAACCGTACCTTGCGCAGAGAAATTGACCATCTAAAAACCTCTCTGAATCAACAAAAGATTGCGTCAACCACAATTTTAAACCAGCAGAAGGCAAGCACCTTTATACAGCGGCAGAGGGATTTGTATCTCTCGCTTCTGCTTGCTAATTCTCCGAGCATTATCATGTTTCTTGACAATGTCGGCAGGATTGAATTCTGCACTGACTATTTTATAAAAAAAGCCGGCTTCAAAGACTTTTCGCAGGTTCTCGGGCATACACTTTTTGAGGTTTTTTCGCCCTTTCTAGAGGAAAAATCGCAAAATGATTTACAGGCATTCTCTCGAAGCACAATGGAATTCAAGCAGGCTGTTTCCTTCGAATCCTCCTTCTCCTTTGACGGCTTTTTAACAGTTGAAAGCTTTTCGAGCCAGCTTGTGCCGATGCTTGATGAAAATAATGCTAGCAGCGGACTGATGATTATGTTTCACGACATAAGCGACCTCAAACGTTCTCAGGAGGAAGCCCTACTCGCCAGTCAGGCTAAAAGCGCCTTTCTTTCGAATATGAGCCATGAAATCAGAACGCCGATGAACGCAATAATCGGTATGACCGCAGTAGGAATCAGAGACAAAAGTCCAGAAGGTAAAGACGAGGCTTTTCATAAAATCGAAACGGCTTCGGCGCATCTCCTCGGCATTATAAACGACATTCTCGATATTTCAAAAATTGAATCGGGAAAAATGGAGCTGTCTTATATCAGCTTCAATTTTAAGCAGATGCTTGACAATATCGTCAGCGTCAATATGCAGCGAATAAAGGACAATAAACAGTCCTTCAGCATGGATATAGACCCCGAAATCCCCGATTTTTTATATGGTGACGACCAGCGATTGGCACAGGTTATCACAAATTTAATTTCTAATGCGACAAAATTCACCCCCGAAAACGGAAACATTACCTTGAACGCGAAGCTGCTCAAACTCGAAAATTCACAGTGCGAGCTGCAGATATATGTGAAGGATTCCGGAATCGGAATGACAGAAGAGCAGAAGAGCAAGCTGTTCAATATCTTTCAGCAGGCGGAAGCAGGTACGGCGAGAAAATACGGCGGGAGCGGGCTTGGGCTTGCCATTTCAAAGCGGATACTCGAGATGATGAACGGCGAAATCTGGGTTGAGAGTGAAGCCGGTAAGGGCTCCTGCTTCTTTTTCACGTTAAAGCTATTTGTGCCTGATGAATACGAAAACAGCAAAGCAGACGCGGCAATGACTGCCGCCGAAAACAAGAATGAGGATGAAATCGCAGCGGACTTTTCCGCGTATACTGTCCTTATCGCTGACGATATTGAAATCAATCTTGAAATTCTTATCTCATTGCTTGAAACAACAAGACTCTCCATTGTAACAGCAAAGGACGGTCAGGAAGCTTTCCTGACTTTTTCGGCTGAGCCCTCACGCTTTTCGCTTATTCTCATGGATGTGCAAATGCCTGAGGTGGATGGGCTTGAAGCGACTAAAAAAATCAGAAACCTCCCTTGCGGCGAGGCTAAGACAGTTCCAATAATAGCTATGACGGCGAATGTTTTTAAAGAGGACATTCAAAAATGTCTCGAAGCGGGAATGAACGGTCATCTTGGCAAGCCTATTGTTATAAGTGATGTCATGAGCGTTTTAAAAAAATATCTGCTGCAGTAGAAGGGGAAGTTTTTTTTGACTAATGTTATTGTGATTCATGCCGACCAGCACCGCTGGGACTGTATCGGAGCGAACGGCAATGCCGACATCAGAACACCCTGGATAGACCGGCTGGCTGCCGAAGGAGTTAATTATACAAATCACTACTGTGCCTACCCTATGTGCGCTCCGTCGCGTTACTCACTGCTCACGGGAATGTATTCCTCCGACCACCTCGGAATGAGCAATTACTGCTCGATTCCTCAGGGGCTCGCAACCTTCGCCAGTGAGCTTAGAAGCTCTGGATACCGCACGGCAACCGTTGGAAAAATGCATTTTACACCGACTTATCTCGATGTCGGCTTTGACCATATGTCACTCGCCGAGCAGGACGGACCCGGGCGTTTTGAAGATGATTACCATAGATACCTCAGCGAGCTGGGGCTTCTTGACGAGATTGACCTTGTTGACCAACGCTGGGAGTATCGCCGGAATGCCGGGAGCGACTATTGGCAAAGCTTCGGCGCGGAAAAATCGGATTTGCCTTATGAGCATCATTCAACCACATATATCACAGCTCAAGCCTTGTCACAGATAGATAATTTCTCCCAGAGCGGCGGGAATTTATTGATGATAGGCTACATAAAGCCGCACCACCCCTTTGACCCGCCGGAGCCTTTCGCTTCAATGTATGACGGCGATAAGCTCATGATTCCATCTGGCTATACCGCGGAGGTTCCGCCGCTTGATTACAAGCGGGGCAAGGGTTATTTTGATAACGCGGGACTTGACGAAAAAAAGCTGAGAAATGTTCTTAAGCATTATTACGGCACTATTTCGCATATAGACGAGGGTGTCGGGAAAATCATCGAAAAGCTCAAAGAAACGGAAATTTATGACGACACAATGATTATCTATACCTCTGACCACGGCGAATATCTCGGTTTCCATCATATGCTTCTGAAGGGTAACTATATTTACGAACCGCTGTGCCGGATTCCGCTTATTATTAAGTACCCTAAACGCATGAATATGAGAGGCGAAAATGCCGCTCTAAGTTCGAATATTGATGTCGCGAGGACAATTTTGTCCGTCTGCGGCGCTCCTCACCCAAAATCAATGTATGCTCTAGACCTGACGAGCGATTTCACCGGACGCGAACATGTAATCTGCGAGCAATTCGGTGCTCATCAGAGCTATGCGATTCGCGACAGACGCTACAAACTGATAATTTCTGAGTTCGAGCCACATTACAGACTTTTTGACCTGCAAAACGACCCTCTCGAGATGAATGACCTCGCAGATAATGTCGAATATACTAATATTATTCAATCATTAAAAGATAAACTACTCAACGACCGTCTTTTTCACCGTCAGGGTTTCGCGCTTGTCTCACAGGAGGCTCGAGTAATCAAGGGCGCGGCGAATGAAACGCAAAGAAAGCCGCTGCGTAAAGAAGCGGCTGAAAAGATGAGAGAAAAATCCGGAACTAAAGCGGTTGAATTAGTATACTAACGTTGGCTTGGCTTGCCAAGCCAACAACCCAGAACTTGTTTTTTATTGAGCCTTCAGCCCATTAAGGTACTGATATTATTTAAATATGTTCATAAAGCTGATAAGAGTTATTACCGCACACAGTATTAGAAATAATTTTTCGTTAAGGCGCGGACTGATTTTTTTCTTTAAAAATTGTCCGACAATACCGCCCAGCAGTCCTCCCGCCACCATCAGCAAAAGCGTTACGGGATTAAATTCCGGAACACTGCGGGTGATTAACGTAGTTATAAGACTAGCTGATTGACTAAAGAGAATTATAAAAAGGCTGTTTTGAGCGGCTTTTTTTATATCCATAGAAAAAAAGAAAAACAGTACCGCGAGATTTATGGGGCCGCCACCGATTCCGAGAAAAGCGGACAGCAAACCCAAGGAAAAACCTATTATAACGCAAACGGCTTTATTTGTTATCCTGAAATTTTTTAAACGAGCCTTAAAAAGCGTATAGACAAAAACAGCTATTGTAATTATACAAAGGCAGAGCGACTGCGCCGCCAAAACATTGCCATGTGAGCCGCCAGTCAAAAGCTGAAAAAGCTGTTTGCCAGCGACACCTCCGAGCGCGCTTCCGAGGGCTAGCGGTACGCTCAGACGCAGTTCTATTTTGTCACTGCGCGAAACAGCTCCTTTTGCAACCGAATAGCAGCACATCGATAAAACCGTGCAGCCTGACAGAAAGCTGACAGTCGAAACCGACGCCAAACCGAAAAGGTCAAGCGTCGGTTTAATTATTATTCCGCCGCCGATACCGCAGATTGCGCCGATAACCGACGAAAGAAGGCTGACAAGAAAAAAAATCAAATTCATTTGTTGTTTTGCCTTTTTCTATTTACTGTTTACTTTATACCAATCTTCATTAAAATAGTTGATATCTATCGTGACTTAATCCGAATGCTCTTTTGCATTCGGCGTCACTCTGATACTGCCCTGAAAATAGACTAAAAACTTCACTATAAAGCCAATTTTCATTAATACTGTGATGAAGCTCTGCTTCATCTTGTCTAATCCTCATTTAAAAAGAGAAATTCGAATGAGTCTGTTATGCGATATAGCATAACAGATCAGCGAATGAAAAATTTCGACTATTTAAATGGCGTTTAGTATGATATCACCTTTTTAATGGGAGATTGGTATTATCAAGCATCTCTTTGACCGCCGCGGCTATTACGCCCGCAGCTTTAACACCGACGCTGACAGTTTCCTCATAATGCTTTCTACCCAGCGCGTCAAAACCGTTTGCGAAATAGGGGCGTTTTTCGTCAAGGAAAAAGTCATTCGGAGGTATAAAATATCCTAGCTCATCGTCCCCGAGACCGAACATAACGATATTTTTATCATTCGCAATTTCCAAAAGTGGTGTAGGGTTCTGCGAGGGGCTGCCCGCGCTGGCGATATCCTCCTCAAGATAGCCGCCATAAGCAAGCTCTGGGAACATCTCACCGGGGACGCTGATAATCCTTACATCGCCGATTTCAAAATAATTTACACAGCTCTTTATCGATAGTCCAAAACGCCCCTCGCCTGTCGCGTTCATTTTTGCGGGAATGACCCTAAGAACTCCGGCTATGGCGAAAAGAGTATTGTCGCAGGGCAGATAAATATCCTGGCTCATGACTGTTATCGCAGGCTCCAGCTTTCTTTCCTCTTTCACAGAGAGGGCGAGCTCGGCAATTCTGTGCCCGGCGAATTCCGCCGAAGCCGTGCAGTCGTCCTTATATTCCTCATGCGGATAAATAAGCCCGCCGATAAGCCCGTTTATGAAAATTACCTCCGCACCAGAGGCGTTTATATCCTCGCGGAACCAGTGAACCCAGTCCGAGCTGAGCAGGGTGTTTTCCCCGCCCATCATGCCCGGATGAGCGGCGTAATTGACAAGATAAATATGCTTCCCGCCTGAAAACGGAACAAAATGAAAACGTGTCAGAACATCACAGTAAACCTTCGGCAGACGGTAGTCGTCATGATAGCCCTCCGGCTCTTTCACCTGACCGACTAAGAGGTCACCGCAAGCGCGGGTATTGTATGCTGTCTTTATGGCTTCGCAGATTTTGTCATGCATAAGCGCGATAAATTTCTTGTCTCTTCCGGATTTCGGCAGCTTGCCCCAGAGTCCGACAGTGTCAATCGCGGCATGGTTGTGGGTGCCGAAAAAGTGCATATCGCGGCAGCCATGCTCACGTGACCACTCGCGCATACGCTCGCGCACGGCGTCCGCGTCATACCTCATAAAGCCGACACAATCTATAGATACGAGCACCAGCGCGCCCTTGCCTGAATTGTCGTCAATCCAAATAGCTGTCGCACACATAGGGTCGTGCACACCTGTAATCAGCTTCGGACCGTAATAACCGGCAATATAATAGCGGTTGTCGGCGATGTCGTCCGGCACCAGCTCCTGCTTCGAAATACCGACGGTAAAATGACCGCGCAGGGATTTCGAGCAGGGTGTATAGCTCGCCTTAGCAAGAGGCTTTGCAGGGTGAAGCTTCGCCTTAGTCTTGTAATAATTCGCAATCTGCTTTTCTATGACACTGATTCCCTTTTCCATTGACTTCAGAAGATTTGGCACATTAAAAACCCCTTTTCATTTTATTTTCACATATAACTTTATACACTTCATCCCCAAAAGTCAAGCGGCTTTCACTGATTTTCTACATTTTTTGTAAATTCGGATTCACATGCACCATGCAGTGCTTGATTTTCGGGAACTGCCTTTCAATAGCATCATGAACGAGGTGGGCAATAGCGTGGCTGTCCAGCAGGGTTATATCGCTTTTCACATTAATTTCCACATCAAGGTAAATTTTGTCACCAAAAAGTCTTGTTTTTAAAACATCGATACCGTCAACATCTGTCTGCGACAAAATCAATGAGCTAATTTCGCTGACTGTTTTCTCATCGCAGGAATGGTCGGTCATTTTATTTATGGAATCCCTGAAAATATTATAGGAAACCTTGATTATAAACAGGCATATAACTACGCACGCGGCACTGTCCAAAACCGGATAACCGATTCTCGCGCCCAAAATTCCGATAAAGCTCGCGACTGAAGAAAGCGCGTCAGAGCGGTGATGCCAGGCATCCGCCAGCAGCGCCGGCGAATCTGTTTTTTTTGCCGCGGCTTTTGTATAGTGATACATTAGCTCCTTTACAATAATCGACAAAACCGCAGCAGCAAGAGCCAAAATCCCCGGCATCTCAGCAGAATGATAGCTGCCTGATATAATCGTCTTAATTCCGCCCGCGCCGACAGTGAAGCCGGTCAGGAATAATATTACAGCAAGAATTATCGCCGCCACGCACTCAAAGCGTTCATGCCCGTAGGGGTGCTCCCTGTCCGCGCTTTTGCCCGCCATTTTTACACCGATAATCACAATAAAGGTACTTAACACATCTGAAAGTGAATGAATCGAGTCCGAAATTATTGCTGCTGAGTTTGCGATAAAACCCGCAGCAAGCTTCAAAGCTGAAAGCAGCACATTCCAGATAATTGTGATAAAGGAAACATGCAGTGCAAGTTGTTTTTTAGTTCGTTTCATAAAGCAGACAGCTCCTCATGTATGGTATATCTTTACTCTCTGCTGTCAGTCTTTCCGCAAATAACAAAAAAACACCTGTGGAAGCAGTCTACTGTCCCACAGATGCATTAATACTATTTATAGTATTAGGAAAAATCTGCTGCCGCCCGGGCGGCCCGGCTCCAAAATCAAAGATTCGGCCTGCTCAGTTTGTACTGTTAATAATGCGCCTTTCGAAGCATTATTCAGTGCAAAGAGTAAATATACTATAGCATATGCCGCCGACTTTGTCAAGGTGATGATTTTTCTGCATATTAAATGCTTTTTTCGATTTTGTTTCAATAAAAAAAGTGATTGACTTTTTTTGTCGAATAATTTATAATGTTTTTGTGGTAGTGCCTGTACGGTAGGCGGTTAGCGTATTTATCTCCGAAAGGAGGTGACGCATATGGAGTATTTTGTAATTGTACTTTTAGTAATACTTTTACTTATTATAGCCATAAAAAAATAACCGCCCTGAGCCTGAGAAGCTAAGCGGTTATTTTTAACTATTCTTTAATTTCAGGTTGACCGTCTATCGGATTCCTTAACGGGATTTTTTGAACTCCGACGTTCATGAATCACGCTAAAGGTTTCTGCGGCATTGCCACATGTTTATTATAACCGCAAAAAGATGTAATGTCAATATGATTTTTTAACTTTTATCTATTAGTACCTTAATGGGGCTGTAAATGCAATAGTAAGCAAAGTCTGGGTTGTGGGCACCGTCTCACGTTAGTTCTCAATGCTTTTACATATTTTTTTCGTTTACTTTTTACTCTGATTTCAAAACCCAAATTTCACTGACGCTAATGGGGTAAAGTGTTCCGCTCATTGTCCACTCGAGCAGCAGTCTGCCGTCTTTAACCGCTTTATCAGGCAATGCGTATTCAAGAACCGGGTTTTGCGTGCCTTTTCGTGCGTCAATTTTGTCGTGAACGGGGATTCCGTTCGCCGTTAAACGCAGATGCAAAACCGTGTCCGCCTCAAGGGCAAGCAGGTCGGGATAAGCAATTTTGATTTTGTATTTAACACTCGAGTCAAGCCCTTCGATTTTTACCTTCAGTGGTGTGCCGTAAAGCGTCCTCGCACGCGTCACCCAGCGGTTCGTTATCGGAAACTCGTTATACCAACCCTCATTTTCATGCATTAGCCACTGAATACCGTATGGGTCATGGCAAAGCAAGGGCGAACGCAGATAACCCGGGTCGTCCTCCCATGTCTTTTCGGAAATGACACTCTCGCAGAAGGTATTGGGATTCCCTAGCCACAGATATTTTCCTCCCTCCCCCGGGTCGGTGCGGTGCAGCAGCTTTTCAAGCTCTGCCAAGCGTTCCGCTTCATCAGCGAGCGAGTAAATTTGCATGAAATTCATCATATACCATCGCGAATCGTTCAGCGGTGTGTCGAGCGAGTCCAGGCTTGCGCCGCGTATCCAGCTCTGAGCTCCGTGGCGGCGACTGGTCAGGCGAATGCCGCAATTTTCTCTCAGGCTGTCCGCAAGCATCTGAATTTTTTGTTTTTCATAAATCCCGACAGGCTCGTCAGATGTTTTTCTGAAAATCTGCCTTGCATTGTTTATCGCGTTCAGGCTGCCGAGCTCAGACGCGCTTTCAAGAAGCTTTAGTGCTTTTTTTTCAAGTGCTGCGTCATATATCGCCCTCAGCTTAATTTGATAATCGCTTACCGCGCGTAAGAGCGCCATCTGAAAACGGAAATTATTCCTGACACTATCCCCGCATTTTTCTTCAAGCGACAAAAAGCCCTTATAAACCTCGTCAACGCTTTTATTAGTGGCAAGCTCACCTATCCAGCTCTGTTCGGTTTTCAAAAGCAGCTCTGACATCTCGAGGGCAATATCAGGGGAAATAAATAGCCTACAATAGTCGCGCAGTGTCTCCTCAACGCCTATATTACTGTCAAAATCCTGGTCGCCCCAAACAATTTTATTGACATCGTCGTGAATACCCTCTGAATATGTCAGCGAGCCTATAGTATAAACCGCGTGGCTGTTATGTATATGCTTCATCGCGCGCGCTCGGGTATTATAACCCTCTCTGCCCTGCGTGAGGGAGAGTGCGGTGTCCCACGAGGCAAGCTCAAACTGGCTGTGGGAATTGTGGGTGATATCAGGGTAATGCCTGATTCTATTCTTGTATTTTTCGCTCAGATTGTCGCGCATTTCAGATATAGTGTCGCGTATCCAAGGCGCATAGCAAACGCCGTAAAGCCACAGGGGTTCTTTGTTTATCTCAGAGTAAAAATCCTCATACCACCCCGGTGAGGGGTGAAAAACCTGCGGCGCAATCCAGACTCTGGCAGCAGGATGATATTTATGCAGAATCTTCATATTGCGCTCGGTAATCGGGAAAAGCTCTTTCGGCTCAAGGATTCCCGGGTCGCCCGCCGGGATTAAAACCGCGTCCACAAAGGGCAGAGAGGAAAATATCCGCTCGCGCTCGGCTAGCTCGAAGCTATCCGCCATCGCTTTTGCTTCATCGTCCGCCTCATGGGCAAAAATACGCACATCATTCGGGTACCAGACCCAGACATCCATGCCGTAGGAATGTATAATGCGCGAAAGGCAAATCATCATCTCATATGGGTCGCGTTTGAAATGCGGCGAATAAACCTTGTCATCCGTGCGCGGCGGCAGAATTTCTATTGCGTTCGCGCCGAAAAGCGCGAGGTCGCGGATATACCTTTCGAAATCCTCAGTGTCCCACGTCGGACAGGTATTCTGCTTGTCACGGTATGCTAGCTGATGCCCGCGCAAGGCGTATTGCGGCGTGAGAGTCATGCAAAGAAGCTCGTCAGTGTCAAATATTGAGCCCATGCGCAGTTCAAGCTTACGAAGCACCCTCGCCATGCCGTAAAGACAGCCGCGGTCATCAGCGCCGCCGACAATTATTCGGATATCCCTGCCCTGTCTGGTTACACTCAGGCAAAAGCCTTCCGCGCCGGGTTGTTCCATATTATCAAAGCAGGATAAGAGCGCGGAATGATGCTTTTTCAGCATATCAATTCGGCGAATCAGAATAAAACTGCCTTCTGAATCAAGCGTATTATTACTCTCAAGAGCCAATCCCGTCCGCAGCTTAATCTCCTCAAGGAAAATACTGTTAACGCGCTCCTCAAAGGGGGTAAAATTCCCGCAGGCAATCAATCTGATGTGAGAAATGTCCATGTTTTTCTCCTGAATTATCTTTATTGCATAATAAGATAGTTAAATCATCTTATAAAGCGCGTCGCCGTGGAAATTCGGCAGCGGCTCGGGTCTGACGACACTTCCGCCTTCCTCAAAGGACTTAATGCAGGCAAAGGTCAGCTCAAGGGTCGCCAGCGCATCTCTGCCTGAGGAGCGCAGATATTCCTTGGGAACCTTGTTTGTCAAATCCTCGAGATAGGCATGCAGCCTGTTCGGGAAGGTTGTGCCGAAATCAGTTATACCCGTGTCTGTAACAACAGGTCCGGGAGCAGGGATTCCGGGTTTGGGTCCCTCCCAATATGTCAGTTTTTCAACGCAGTTTTCAATGACAAAGGTGCCGTTTGTGCCTGCCATCTCGAAGCTCCACCAGCCGCCCAGCCCAAACATGGCGTCGCCCCTCTGAGAGAGAAGGTAACCCGAGGAGCCGTTTTCAAACTTGACATGAATACTGTTTATCGAGAGCATCAGGTCATTCGCGGTCTTGCGGCAGCCGGGCTTGTTCAGGAAAGCCTGAACATGGGTGATTTCGCCGCCGAAATAGCGCATAACCGCAAAGGGGTGAGCGAGGAAGGCCTTGAGATGCGAATAGGGTCTTTGCCAGCGTCCGTCAGTCGCTCCGCCATAAACGGCGCTGCTGCCGTCAAAGCCCATTTTATGAATGACATAAACCGGCTCCCCTACCTTGCCTTCCTTTATGTATTCCTTCGCCTTGTCAGCGGTCGCGGTGAAATAATGATTAAGATTGCAGCCGAGGTACAAGTCCTTTTCGGCGGCAAAGCGTACCATTTCACGCGCTTCGCGTATATCGTTAGAAATGGGTTTCTCGACAAGCACGTTTTTGCCCGCCGCGAGAGCCTCCATTGCCGGCACATAATGCCAGCTTCCGTTTTCAAATCCGCCTGTCGTCACATCGACAAAATCGAGATCGGGCTCTCCCTTGAGCATATCGGCGAGGGTATAATACGCCTTCACGCCGAATTTCTCAGCCGCTGCATCTGCCTTTTCATGAATCAAATCACAAACCGCGACAAGCTGCGCCAAATCATCCTTCATATAGCAGTCACAATGTGTGTTTCCGATGCCGCCGCAACCGACAAGCCCTATTTTTAATGCCATAATTATTCCTTCTTTACATAATATTTAATTAAATATTCTCAACTTTAACCGGCAAACCTGTTTTCAGCGACTCAATAGCCGCGTGGATAACACGCGAGGCCTCGAGTCCCTCTTTGCCGCTGCCGTCAATATCCTCGGGCTTTACACCCGCTTCAATTTCATTTACAAAGCTGCTTATTCTATCGACAAAGGTGTCAAAAAAGCCTTCAAAACCTTCAAAAACCGGGTTCGTGTAGACCTCCTTCATCAGGTTTCCCGCAGGGTATAGCGTCGCCTCGCGCCACATATCGTCAACAATCAACCGCCCCTTGACACCCGCGACTTCGCAGCGTTCCATGGGGTGACCGCGCACAATATCATAGGAGCTGGTCAGGTGACCTACCGCGCCGCTTTTGAATTTCATATTTATTGAGGAGGTTGACCAGATATCACGCCCAGGGGCTTTCATTGCGAAGCAGTGAACCTCGTCGATGTCGCCGCCGAAATAACGCATAATGTCCACGGAATGCGGATTGAGTGCTTTCAAATGGTAATAAACCGAATCGAGCGGCATAAATTTTCCTATCCACAGCGCCATGTTGATAAAGAGCACATCGCCGATTTTGCCGTCATTCTGCCATTTTTTCGCTTCACGGCAGGCGGGAGTAAAGCGGTGGTTGAGGTCTATGGCGAAGCATCTCCCAAGCTCCCGTGCCTTCTCAACCATGGCTCTGCCAAAAGCGATGTCATTGCTGATAGGCTTCTCGCACAGCACATGCGCGCCTGCCTCGAGAGCCTGAACGGTTGGCAGGTAATGGTCGCTTGAATACTCAAAACCGCCGGTCGCGACACTGACTATATCCGGCTTAAGTTCTCTGAGCATTGTCGGCGCATCGAGATAAAAAGGTACATCGTAAGCTTTGCCAGCTTCCTCAGCCCTGTCCCGCTGCAAGTCGCAAACACCGGCAAGCTCGGCATTCGGCAGACGTTTATAAATGGTCGCGTGCCTGTTGCCTATAGGCCCCAGACCGATAACACAAACCTTTTGCATTAAAAAACCCCTTAACTAAACAATAATTTTTCAGTGTAAAGTATAAAGTTTATAAATAGCAGTCGAACAGGTAGAATTTTGTAGATTTTTATCTTTTCACCCGGCTTGATTTAAATAACAGTAAACTATATCTGTTTTTTACAAGCTTGATGATGCTTTTAAAAATCGTTCGCGAGCAGTGTATAAAAAAACTACTGTGTTTTATCCCTCGACCTTTTCTTCTGTCTATAATCTAATGTCTAATATCTAAACGATAATTTTTCAGTGAACAATGAAAAATTATCGTTTCTCTCCTAGCGCTTGCAGTCTTTTCGCGGTCTCAGGGTCGCCTATATGCATGGTGTCATAAGCCTGCTGTGAGGATTTAAAGGGTCCGCAGCCCTGACCATGCCAGTTGATATTTGTGAATACCGGGTTCGTGATTCCCGTTTCATTCTGCCTTTTTTCGATATGTTTTTTCATTCTTTCCAAGAGATATTCAACGACTTCCTTATTCTCCTCCGCGACATTATTATTCTCCTCCGGGTCGCTGATGAGATTATAAAGCTCGATAGTCGGCTTGAAGTGGAAATCCGGCTCGAGGGCGCAAATCAGCTTCCATTCTGGTGTTCTCATGCCGTGCTTACGCATCCATGTCGCCTCGGTAATATAAAACTCGCTTTCCTGCTCAATTCCCTCGCCCCTGACAAGCTCCATGAGATTGCGTCCGTCAAAAGCAATATCTGTTTTAATATCCATGATGTCAAGCAGAGTCGGCATTATATCCTTCATAAAAACATTGTCGGAAAAATTCATCGCCTTCGGGATTTTATTATTATAAACAATCGCAAGCGGAACCGAAAGAGTGCAGTCATAAATACCGTGATGGTCAAAATAGCACTCGTGGTCATAAAGAGTCTCGCCATGGTCACTTGTGAAAATAACAACGGTGTCCTCAGCTATTCCAAGGGTATCAAGCTTTGTGAGAATACTCTGAATACAGTTATCCATATACGCTATCTCAGCGTCATACTGGGCGATTATGTAATCCTTGTCTGTGCACCCGGGCGGAAACCATGTGCGGAAATAGTCACAGAAGGGCTTAAAGGTATAAACCGGCTCGAGCGATTTGTTGTTTTTATCAAACTCATCGCCCTGATAAAACATTTTGTGAAACGGCTCGGGCGGCAGATACGGTGAATGAGGATCCATATGCCTGAGGAAGAGGAAAAAGGGCTTATCCTCAGCGGCGAGCCGCTCAAGCTCGGGAATTGTGACATCATTAAGATTTTCCGCCTTTTTACTTCTGCCTTCCTCCCATGAACCCCAGCCGACAAAATCAATATATTTGTCGAAGCCGGTTGAGGCGACATTGCCGGTGAAGCCGACGCAGCTGGTGTTGTAGCCGTTATCTCTGAGCACCTCCGGCAGGGTACGCACGCCCTGTGGGAAGCCGCCCTCATGCCTGAGCGCGACAACATTAGTCGAGAAGCAATCAAGCCCTGTGAGCATTGAGGAATAGCCGGGCGTAGTCGGTACGGAGGGGCTGAAGCAGCGGCTGAAAACCGCGCCGTCCTGCACAAATTTGTCGATATTCGGTGTTGTAAGCCTGTTGTAGCCGTAGAGGCTCATATGATCTGCCCTGAGGCTGTCAATCCCGAAAAACAAAAGGTTTGGCTTTTTTTTCATAAAACACTTTCATCCTTTTTAACTAAGATTTTAAGTAAACAATGATTTAATTTAACAATATGACAGAAATAAAATGGATTATAAGGCGAAGCCTTATCCTACAGCCCTGACACCTATGCCCTGATTCCTGTCTCCTGAGAACGATGATTTAATCATCGTTCGATTCACCTGGCACCGAGTTTCTTTAAGCACGCATTCATATATCCGTAGCTTTCAGCGGCAACAATCGCCGCGCTGACAGAGTCGAGCTCGGGCCCAATGACCTCAAGGCAAACGGGACCGTCATAGCCACCATTTACCATAGCCTCAAAATATCCAAAAAGATTGATGTCCCCCCTGCCGTTCGCTTGCAGCTCGGGGCTTCCGGGAGAAGGTCCGGGACCTTTGCAGTCGCGGATATGTATATGCTTCACCCGCGATATTACCGGCGGCAGAGCCTTTTCTGGCAGTTCACCTGCGCGGTAAATGTGGCTGGGATCCATATCAACTCCGAAATATTCGTTGTCGATTGCTTTTATCATCTCAAGCGTTGTGGGGGTATTATAAACCGAACAGCCGACATGCGCCTTGCAGCAAAGCGTCACGCCATATTCCTCTGCCATCGCGGCAAGACTCTGCAGATTTTCAATACTCTCCCTAAGGCTTTGCGCGTCGTCCGCCTTACCTCCGGGACCGATATTAATAACGGGGATTCCCAGCTCCTTCGCGGCTATAAAAGCCAGCTTCAGTCTTTCAGGGTCATTGGACGCAACCTCGCAGGAGAGCAGCGGCAGCTCAAACTCCCGCACAGCATCAAGGATTTCGTCTTTGCAGGACGCGAGATTTTCGAGGTTCAGATGCTCGCACATCCCCCCGATTGCGGAGATTTCAACTCCGTCAAAGCCGCACAGCTTAATGATTCGCGCGGCTTCTCTGAAGGGAAATGCTTTGAACAAAACAGAATTAACTCCTAGTTGTATCACAACAATACCTCCCAATATGTAAAAAATGTATTTTTCTCTCAATTTGTTTATCTTACAACATTACAATGTATAAATCAATATGTTTTATATATTTTGTACAAGGTTTTTTAATTAAATAAAAATGACAATAAAAAAATAACCGCTCAAAGCTTGAAAACCTGAGCGGTTAATAATAAATGGTGATTTTTATTTTTTCATTTCGTCAATTTGTCTCCATGCCGCTTTCAAAGACTGTTCTATAATGGTTACGCGATGATTCATTTCTTTTATTTCGCTCTTGACACTGTTCAGCTCAGACTTGATTTCGGTGATTCCCGCGCTGATGTTTTCGAGCTTGATTAAAACAGTAGTCATTTCCGAAGCGTCCTTCTGGGTGTCTGTCCTTTGGTTGCGGCGGTATGTGGCAAGTCCGAAAAACACGCTGAATGCAAGAGCCATACCTGATATTATCAATGAAAGCTCCAGAGTCATAGTAATTCCCTCTCATCAAAATTAAAAGTATTCGCGCCTGCCGCCTCAAGCTTTTGCAGCATTGCTGTTTTTACTGCCGCGCTGAGCGGCTTGCCCTCGCCGACACTGAGAAGCGCCGCCTGTGTTTCGCTGAGGTCTGTTTTTAGCTCGCTAATTTCGCTTTTGATATTTTGGTTACTGTGCGGATTTTCCGCTCTTACACGCTGTATTTTCGCGGCGTTTTCCTTTAACCTCGCCGCCGTTTGTTCAGTGATTTTCCCCTCAAGCAATAATTCATCAACGCTTTGCATATTGCCCACGCCTTTCCTGTTTCATTAATTACCGCAATATGATTCATTTAAAAATTAATCACAACATCTTGAACCGCATAACTTTTTCTTATCACCAATGCTATATCATAGCCCGTGAACTGATTTACAAATTCTTCAGAAGCGTTCGCATATTCAAA